>CAZVCM010000058.1:0-18412 GCA_964626105.1 uncultured Thermoflexus sp. | reverse complement strand
GTAGACGAACCAGTAGATTGCCGCGACCAGCACCGCCCCACCGATGATGTTGCCGAGGGTCACGGGCAGCAGGTTGTCGATCAGGAAGTTGCCCCACGTCAGCCCGCTGAGGTCCATGCCCGACGCGTTGGCGGCGACCCAGTCCGGGTCGAAATCCTTGACCAGTATCCCGACCGGGATGAAGTACATATTGGCGATGCTGTGCTCGAACCCCGCCGCCACGAACGCGCTGATCGGGAAGATGATCGCTGCGATCTTATCGACCGTCGTGCGCGCGCTGTACGTCAGCCACACCGCGAGGCACACCAGCCCGTTACACAGGATGCCCAGCGCGACCGCTTGCACAAATGTATAGTCCAGCTTGCCGCTGGCGATCGCTAGCATGTTCTGCCCGACCACGCCGCCACCGAAGGTGTACTGCTTGCCGAAGAATACCAGCCCGGCGGTACCCAACGCGCCGACAAAGTTGCCGAGGAACACCAGGCTCCAATTGCGCAGCAGCGCGTCGAGCGAGACTTTCCGCGCAGCCCACGCCATGACGATCAGCGTGTTCCCGGTGAACAGCTCCGCCCCGCCGACGATAACGAGGATCAGGCCCAGGCAGAACACCAGCCCGCCGAGCAGCTTGCCCACGCCAAACGGCAGCGCGCCCGCCGCGCCCGCGGTGACGACCGTCGCGAAAATCGCACCCAGCGCGATGAATGCCCCGGCCAGCACCGCCAGCAGGAACATCGTCAGCACGTCCATCTCTACCTTCTTAACACCAATATCTTCCGCGCGCTCGGCCATCTCTGGCGGCATCAGCGCGTCAATGCGAGGGTGAGGAGCATTCATCAAATCGACTATCCCTTCACGTACACCCGACTTCATGGTGCGTTTAGTATGCCACAAGATACCTCAGCCGCAATTAGCTTGTGACGTCCGGAACGAGCTGCCGCGCGGCGAATCGCGCCGTGCGGTTGACTCCGCTTAAAAGGTCATGCTATCCTGAATTGTCTCGAAATTTCGATGAGCGGGCCGTCTTTGGCCCCAGACGGGAGGTGCGCGATGACAACAAGGACTGGTTACTTTGTCGCTCGCCGCATCCGTTCGCAGGAGACACGCCGCTGAAAGCACACGCGCACCGCCTTCGCTGCGTTTCCCTACGTCACGGATGAGGCCACAACCGTGGCGTTGTTTTTTAAGTCAATCGTGTCAGCACTCGACGAGTTGATGAGAGGGAAACGGCATTGGCAGACGTGCACACCGGGCTTGTGATCCGCACGCAAAGCGGATTCTTCACTGTTCAGACCGATCGCGGCGTCTATATTTCCCAACTGCGGGGCAAACTGAAAGAAGAATATAAAGAGACCGATCTGGTCGCGCTGGGCGACCGCGTCACGATCGAGGTGCTGCCGGTCATGGCGGACCAGGTCAGCGCGGTGATCGTCGGCGTGGCCCCGCGCGAGCGGGTGCTGTCACGCGTGGCGCCGTCGTCGGCGGTCGGCACGTCCGCCGAGCGCGAGCAGGTCATCATCGCCAACCCGGAGCAGGCGATCTTCGTCTTCGCGGCGGCGGACCCCGCGCCGCACACGCGGATGCTCGATCGCTTCCTGGTCGCGGCGGAAAAAGCGGAGATCCCCGACATCCGCGTGTGCGTCAACAAGATCGACTTGCTGGCCGACCGGGCGCCCACGCTTGAGACGTTCGGCATCTACGAGCGGATCGGCTATGCGGTGCTGTATGTCAGCGCGAAAACGGGCGAGGGGCTTGAAGCGCTGCGTGACACGCTGACCGGGAAAATTTCGGTCTTCACCGGGCCGTCGGGCGTAGGCAAAACGAGCCTGCTCAACGCCATCGAGCCGGATCTTGGGCGTCGGGTGAATGCGGTCAGCAACGCGACGACAAAGGGTCGTCACACCACGCGTTATAGCGAGTTGGTCCCGCTGGCGTGCGGCGGCCACATCGCGGACACGCCGGGCATCCGCGCGATCTCGCCGTGGGATGTCGAGCCGGAGGAGCTGGACGGATACTACATCGAGATTGCGCCGCATGTGGCGGAATGTCGCTTCCAGGACTGCACGCACACGCACGAGCCGGATTGTGGCGTGCGCGCGGCGCTGCAGCGCGGGGAGATCTCCCCGCAGCGCTACGACAGCTATCTGCGCCTGCGCGACGAGCTCGAAGAGCAGTACGTGTATTGAGCAGTTAGCTCCAGGCGGGAAATTCACTCAGCACAAAAAACGGGCGCTCCTATTTGAGAGCGCCCGCTGCGTTTTGTGCGTAGCCCGCTATCCCGTCACGCGGAAGGGGACGGTGTACGGCTGCTGGAGCCAGTTCCCATCAGTCCCGACGATCACCAGTTGCAGCACGTACTCGCCCGGCTGCAGCGCGTACGGCCCGATGCGCTCCAGCACCCCATTCGCCACGCCCTCGCGATGGATGTCGTTGATCGTCTGGAAGTTCGCGAACGGCCCGCCACGAATCTCGACTTTGTAGTATTCGGCTTGCCCCGGCGAGAACATCGCGCTGCCGATGATGTCGATCGGCTGCGAGGCGGGGATCTCCTGCCCCGGCGAGGGCGACATGATGTTCGCCACGACAACCGGGCTGCCACCACCCGGCGCCATCGAAAGCATCTGCTCGTTACACGCGTACTGCGGCAGGATCGCTACCCCCGCAGCTTGCGCCCAGCGCCGCGCGTAAAAGGCGTCGTCTTGGTCCGGCGGCGGCGCGAGGAACAACTGCTCCTGCACGCCCTGAAGCTGTCCGGCCACCTCGATCGGGACCTGGCAGTAGCGGGGCGGCACGGTCTTCCCGCCAGGGTCCGCTGCCGCGATCGCGTTCGCCAGATCGCCGTTGACCGGGTACACCGCGACGCGGATCACGCCCGGCTCGACCTCAACCGGCTGCGGCCCGTTGGCGGACTGCTGCGGCTGTGGTGCGGGCGCCTGCGGGACGAGGTTCCCCTCGCCGTCCGGGACGGCGGCAGGGCTGTCCAGCATCCACTCGAACGGCCCCGGCGGGCAGCTCATCGCCGGGTCGCGCAGCGCCGTGCGCGCTACGTTACAAAGCTGGCGCGCGCTCACGCCGCCCGGCGCCTGAAGGTGCGCGTCGTCCGGCAGGCGCTGGCCGAGCACACCGAGCATGTCCTGGTTGGCGTAGATGCCGGTGATCACGTCGTGCCAGATCGGGGCGGCGCCCTGCAAGCCAGAGATGTTAACCATCGCCGCGTTGTCGGAGTTACCAGTCCACACGCCGACCGCGATATTACGTGTGAAGCCGACCGTCCAGTTGTCTTTGAAATCGTTGGTCGTCCCGGTCTTTACCGAGGTTGCCAGTCCCGGCGTGTGGAGCGGGCTGTTGGCGCCCATCGCCGGAGCGCGCGCGTCGTTGTCTGCCAGGATGTCGCTGATGATGAACGCGATGCGCGGGTCAAGCACCTGCCTGCCGTCCGCGTTGACGCTGCGCGAGCGCTCGGTGAGCCGCGTGCCGATCGGGCAGCCCTGCTCGTACTCGTACAGAATCTCGTCGCGCGTGTTGGTGATGCAGCGGATCGCGCGGTGCGGGACGTATACCCCGCCATTCGCCAGGACGGAATAGGCGGTCGTCAGTTCCAGCGGCGAGATTTCGCCCCCGCCCAATGTCAGCGATAGGCCGTACTGCGACGGATCGCTGCCCAGGCTGGTCGCACCTACCCGGCTCATCATCCACAGCAGGTAATCGACGCCTACATAGCGCAGCGTCTGAACCGCCGGGATGTTGTACGAGTTGGCGAGCGCGTCGCGGACGCGTACTGGCCCGTGAAACTGGCCGTCATAGTTGCGTGGGATGTATGGAGACTGCCCCGGCTGGCCGATCTGGATCTCGGTGTCCCAGATAACCTGAGCGGGCGTCCAGCCTTTTTCGAGCGCGGCGGCGTAGGTGAACGGCTTCATCGCGCTGCCGGGCTGGCGCGTGGCGGTGACCATGTTGACGTTGCCGTCAATTGACTCGTCCTCATAATCCACGCTGCCGACCATCGCCAGGATTTCGCCGGTGTCCGGCTGGATCACGACGACCGAGGCGTTGTTCATATTGTGGGCGGCTTTGAGCTGCGACACCTGACTGCGCGCGACGCTCTCCGCCAGCCGCTGATAGTTCATATCGACGGTCGTGTAGACCTGCAGGCCGCCCCCCGCGATCACCTTGCGAATCTCTTCCTGGTTAAAGCCCAACTCGTGGACCAGCAGGTTTTCGAGCGCGTCCTGCGCGTAGACGACGAAATGCGGCGCGGCGTCCAGGCGGATGTCACGGTGCGCGTAGGTCAGCGGCTCCGCGTAGGCGGCGTTTGCCTCGGCCTGGGTGATGTGTTCTTCCTTCACCATCAGGTCCAGCACCAACCGGCGGCGCTCCATCACGCGGCGCTGCACGTTCGGGTCCGGGTTGAGCGGATCGAGGTCAGCGGGCGCTTGCGGCAGCCCGGCCAGCAGCGCGGCCTCGCCTAGCGTGACCTCGGCAGCAGGCTTGCCGAAGTAGGTCTGCGCGGCGGCCTCGATGCCATACGCCAGATTGCCGTAGTAGATCTCGTTGAGATACATCTCGAGGATTGCGTCCTTGTCCATCTTCTGCGTGAGGATCAAGGCCAGCAACGCCTCGTCGATCTTGCGGTTGAGCGTGAGCTCGTTGCGGTATTCGTAATCGAATAGCGTGTTGCGGATCAACTGCTGCGTGATCGTGCTGCCGCCGGAGACAATGTACCCATAGCGCACGTACTGCGACGCCGCGCGGATGATGCTCGGCAGGTCGATCCCTTCGTTCTCGTAGAACGTGTCATCCTCGATCGAGATCGTCGCGTCTATTACGTGCTGCGGGATCTGCGCCAGTGGAATGCGCGTGCGCAGCCCCTCGTCGAAGACCTGATAGAGTTCCTGCCCGTCGCGGTCGAAGATGACCGTGTTCTCGAATGAGGACGAGTCGGTCAGCGTTTCGAGCGCGGCGATCTGTTCCTCCAGCTTGTTGCTATAGTGGTCGTAGACCAGCCACGCCGTGATCAGGAAGCCGAGCACGAGCACCGTCACGATGCCCATGCAGCCCAGCAGAATGCCAGGGCCAAGCGCGATCCCCTTGCGGCGCGGGCGGCGTGATGACCGCTGCGCGGGTGCGGGCGGCGTGCCCGGCACAGCGCCCGCCGGATACCCCGGCGCGGCATTGGCGGGCGGGTACGCGGCGGCGCGACTCGGACGGCGGCCTTGCGGCGCGCGGCGCGCGGGTGAGGGAGTCGGTTGCCGGCGGTTCGCCGGGCGACGTGGCTGCTTTAGAAAACTCATCCTGCTACATCTTCTCCGGGCGGCACGCGCGGCGCTCGCCATCCTTCCAGTACGATCAGTTCCGTATGAGAAAGCCGCCCGCGGCGTATGGCCGGCGGCGCGACAACATGAACACAGCATGTAGCGATTAGCGGTGACCAGCGCGCCACACACCGGGAGTCTGGTAGGGGCGTTGCTCATTGCGCATCGCTAGCGAATGATGGCTCAATTTTACCATGCCAGAATAAACGCTCACCAAACCACCACCCTACGCCCACGTGACGTTACGGTGATGGTTGGTGAGCGCTTGTTGACCAGCGCGAAAATTGACGGGGCTAGCGCGCTTTTCCGGCGGCGGGGCCCTCGTCGTAGAAGGCGTCAATCGCTTCGAAAACGTGGGAGCGGAACGTGTCCGGCGCGTCCACATCGTGCATAATGATCTCGGTCTGGTTGCTGCCCGCAGTCTCGATGCGGATGTCGCCCAGGCCGAACATGCGGCGGACAAACCCGTAATTGATCGAAATGTCCTGCACCTGATTGAGCGGGACTGCACGCTCATTTTTGTGGAACACGCCCTCGCGCCGCACGATCGAGCGCCGGGTGAGCGCCAGATAGTTACTGCGCCACCAGATCAGCCAGAGCCCGAGCGTGCCAATCGCCCGGACCCAGAACCACGGGTGGCGCTTACTCTCGCGAATCAGCATGATCGTTTCGTCCATCAGCCGCTTCCTCCTGTCCTGCGTGTGACGATACCAGGCGAACACGTGGGGGCGGCTCATTGGCGCGGAAGAAGCTCGCGATCGCGACCGCAGCCCCGGCAAATCCTAACCCAACCACCACGCCAGCCAGCACAGCCTGCGCGGTGTAGACGTTCTCGTTGGTGAAGGCGAACGCCATCACGAACGCCATGCTCAGCACGCCACCAGCCAGAAACAGCGACAGCGTCGGCGCCCAGGCCCGGCGCACCGCGATGTAGAGCGTCGCCAGCGTGATGGCAAACAACGCCAGGAACACAACTCCGGCAGCTTGCATCGACGTGTCTCCTCTCCGCGAAATGGGCGTGGAACGCGGCGCGGTCGTCCGCGCGCCAGGTACCGATCAAGTGTAGTCACATCCGCCGTTTTGCCAAGTGATGGGCGGTGGCGCTTCCCCTGATCCGCCGTTGACCCTGTCCTTCAAACCTGCTATACTACGCTGCGCATCTGGGAGAGCTTCCGGATCGCTGCCTGGAGGGATGGCCGAGTGGTTTAAGGCGGTGGTCTTGAAAACCATTGAGGCGTTTTGCGTCTCCGGGGGTTCGAATCCCTCTCCCTCCGCCTCAAGTAAAGTAAGTGGGGAGGTGCCAGAGTGGACGATTGGGGCCGCCTGCTAAGCGGTTAACCGGCTAATCCCGGTTCGCAGGTTCGAATCCTGTCCTCCCCGCCACAAGAATCGCGCCGCGACTGATAACTGGTCGCGGCGTTTTGTTTTTGCGCGCTGCGCCTGGAGCGCGGCGGTTGTCGCTCTCGCTACGCTGCCCTCGCGCTAAGGTGGATCGCCATCGAAATGGCGATAGGCGAAGGGCAGCAGGTCTCGCGCGCGGACCTTGAAATGCGCGCCATGCTCGTCGCCGACGATCACCAGCATATCTGGCGCGTAATCGATCATCATTTGGCGGCAATTTCCGCACGGGTTCAGCACGTACCCCGGCGCATCGAAGCCGCCGACCGCGACGATCGCCAAAAGCCCCTGCTCTCCGGCGGAGATCGCCGCGCCTAGCGCGACCGGCTCTGCGCACGGCCCGGCCCCACACGACTCGACATTGACGCCAGTGTATACTTTGCCGGACGCCGCCAGCACCGCTGCGCCGACCGAATGTCGAACCTCGTGGTAGGCGTGCAACAGTGTTTCGCGGGCAGCGGCGATCAACGCTTCATCTGCTTCATCGAGCGGATAGGTCTTCATCGCGCTAGCGGCGGCCACTGTGCCGCTCTTCCCCGTCAGACACGCTCAGTCGCGAGGCGTCACGTTTGCGCGAGCCGTAAACGACCGGCCCGGTGAACAGGTGATCGCTCTGTTTCTTCTTTGTCGCCAGCGCGCGCCGCAGGGTGAAGGGCCGCGCCAGCAAAAACAGCCCCAGCCCGATCAGCAGCAGTGGCAGAAGCCCGCCGCCCAGGCCACCCAAGCCAACCACGATCTCCATCAAGAAGCCGAGCACGAGAAAGGCGACGCCCCCCACCAGCATAAACACCCGCCCCAATGACTCGAACGCCGGATCGCCCAGCAGGCGGCCCATCATCGCCAGCCCCATGCCGAGGAACACCCCGTACAACGTCCAGGCGTAAGACCAGCTATCCCAATAGCCGGTGATGTTCTGCACCAACAGCAGCAGGCCGGTCCCGGTGATGATCATGCCGGGGATCGCGAAGGGTGCGGTGCTGCGCCCTCCACCCACGGCCACGGTCAGAAAGATCAATCCCGGAACCATCACAATCAGGGGCCACAACACGCCCGCGCCAAGAGCGAACGTAACGCCAATCGCAATCAGAGCGATCGCGATCGGGCCGCGTAACCGGGTGCTTTTAATTTTATGATTTCCCATACCCATCCGCTCCTATACAAACAGGCCGAAGCGCAGCGGCGCTCCGTTTATTTCTTATTACGCAACGGCAAGCGAAAGGTTGTGCGCGGCTGCGTCACGCAGAACTGGTATAATCGAAGCGACCGTCCGTCCCGGTGTCCGGTAGCGCCGGGTGAGTTGCCGAAGCAGGAGTCTCATGTCCGAACAGCCGAGCCGCACACCCCCGCCAACCGTCGCGCCGCCGACGACCATTCCCGAAGCGGGATCGACCACGCTCCAGGCGTCGATCCAGTGGCGCTGCCCCCGCTGTGGCAGCGTAGACCTGGGATCGGCGTATCTGATCGACTACAGCGACAAATTCCGCCAGCTTCAGCTTGCGCCGCGCGCGCTGAAACTGGGCCGGATCTCGCGTCTGCTGCGCCCCTTCCGCCACCTGATCAAGGTGAATGCCCAGGTGTGCCGCAACTGTGGCGCGGTCTCGCTCGACGTAAACCCTGAGGAATTCGCCGACCTCGAAGCGAAGTACGGGCGCCGCTAGCGTTTCCGCTTCGAGCGCCTGCTGAGCGGCGCGCCCTCGACGAATCGCACACCTTCGATGAACCCTCGCGCGCGCTCGGTCAGCGGATAGCGCCCCAGGTACGCCCAGAATTCCGCGCTGTGATTTGGGTGCTTGCGGTGCGCCAGCTCATGCGCGATCACGTAGTCGATCACCCACTGCGGCCAGAGCTTGATCTTGTCGCTGATGCGGATGTCGCCATCGCTGGCGCCACCCTCGGTAACGGTCCCCAGGCTGTAGTTGATGTTGCTGACCCAGCGGATCGTATGCCAGCGTAACTCTCCATCGAAATAAGTCTCGTTGAGTTCCTGCGCGCGACGTTCGAGATCGTCGTCGTTGAGCTTGCGAGCGCGGGCGCGGTGCGCCAGCACCTCTTCGACGATCTCGTCCAGCACCACGTCCAGCGCGTGCGCGGGGATGTTGAGCGGCACGCGGACCTGAATGATCGTGTCCGCGACCGTCCAGCGCGCGTTGCGCCGCAGGCGCCGATCCGGCGTGACTTCCACTTCCAGGGTGTGGCCGCCTCCATCCGGGACGCGACGCATGATGACCGGCTCCGGGCCGGGCTGTCGAGCCATCCTACGCTCCATCATGCAGCAGATAGCGATGAGTATACTGGAAGTGGCGCGCTGCTGCACGCCCCGCTCGCAGGTACGAAAAGGAGCAGCGCGCAGGCTGCCCCTTTGTGAGCGGTGATCGCGTTGCGCGGTGCGGCGCTAGCCAGCCGCGATCGTTTCGTACAATTCGCGCGTCTCGCGCGAGGGTTGGATGCCGAACATGCTGTCAAGCGTGCGCTCAAGCTGCCGGTACTGCGCAGCGGCGTCGTCGCGGCGCCCTTGCTCGCGGTAGATGTTCATCACGTCACGGTGCACATCTTCCCAGTCGGGCTTCTCGCGCAGCGCGCGCAGCAGGTACCCCTGCGCCAGCGCCAGCTCGCCCTCGCGGCGGTGATAGCGGCCCAGGCCGATCAGCGCCTGCGCGTACTTGTTCTGGAGCTCATCACGCCGGGCCTCTACCCAGGGCGTGCGGATCGCGGGCAAAAAGTGCGCGCGATACATCTGCACCGCCAGCGACCAGTTCGCGGGCGCGCTCTCCTCGTTTTCCATCGCCTCGTGCACGGCGTCTTCAAATACGCGTACGTCGTAGTGGATTTCGATCTTGGGCGAAGGCAGATAGAACCCGCTGGAATACTGTGTCAGTTCGAAGCCAAGGCGCTCGCTGATCTTGCGCTTGGTGACGTGGAAGACATTCGTCGCTTCTTTGACGGACATCTTCGGCCAGAAGACCTCAAAAATCTGATCGCGTGTGACCATCGGGTGATCGACGAAGTAATAAAACAGGTGGCGCGGCAGCGAGCCGTCCCAGCTTGTGACCGGGCGCCCGTTGGCGTAAACATGCCCGCCCGAAAGCGCGAACACTTCCAACTGACCGCGCTGTTCTTCGTCGCCATAGATGCCGCCGTCGATCGCTTCTTCTGCGCCGACGACCACCGCATCTCCGGCCAGCACAAGATCGTTCCAGGGCTGCAAGCGCAGCAGCCGCGCATTGATCACGACCTGTACTTTGTCGGGCAACGCGGCAGGTAGCGCGCTGACAAAGCGCTCAACAGCCTTTGTGGGCTGGATGGTATCGAACGCGTCCAGGATCAGCCCATACGACTTGCTGCGCACGCTGCCGAGGTCAGCGCCCAGCGCGGCGGCGAGGTCTTCGGGTTTCGCGCGCTTCTTCAACGCCTCACGCGTCTGCGCGCCAAACGACTCTGGGAAGGCGGGCGCATCCACCATGCGCCGCAGCCAGGCTTCCAGCGTGTTTTCGCTTTCGGTCAAGCTATAGAAGATCGCGTTCGTGCCATAGTGCCGCAAGCACATCGCAAGCAGTGCGCCCCGCCCACGATGGCGCGGGTAGATCAGTACGATGCGCTTACCTTCGACGCGCTGCACGAACTGCTTATAGGGAATTTCTGCTACTTGCTCAATGACGGGCTGCGCCATGAAACTCACCCCACTCCCGAATACGGTTCATCTGGAACTCAGCAGCGTGTTTGTCGCCCTGCAATTCCAACAACACACATTTCAACTACACGTCAAACCCATACAGCCCAAATAAGAAAAAAAGCCCACAAACCGCGCATGGCTATGCCCTGCGCGTCTGCGAGCACCTTATTCCCCACTGCGTTATTATTCGCCCCCGCGTAATTATCATTGCAAATGGTAGGTTTGTCAATATCCGAACAGCATAGATAAGAGATACCTTTTGCTTTTATGTTTATTTTCAACAGATGACTATTATTACGGCCCTTCAGAGCGTTGAGATAGTCTGTATAACGCGGCGCGCGTACCGCTCCGCGCCCGAACAGGCTATAATGCGGGGGACGCTCTACTTCGAACGCTGTTGGACGGAGGGCGATGCATGCGCCGCTGGACTCTGAGCTTGTGCTCGCTTGCGCTGCTGGCGAGCCTGGTAGCCTGTGAGGCCGAGACCCCCGTGCCCGAGCCACTTCCGACTCTGGTCGATATTAGCGTGTTGCCGACGACGGACTTCCTCACGCAGAACGCGCCCCCGGTCGGGTTCGACGAGGTGAGCTTTGACCCACTGGATCGCACGCTTGCGGCGCGGCCCGGTTGGGTGTACACCGTCGTCGGCGAGTTCGATGGCACGTTTGTCGATAGCGGCGAGCCGGCAGAGGGACATTTCACATTGCAGGTGTGGTCTGACGAGCTGGGCGAGGCGCGGCGCGCGATCCTCGAGGTTGAGGGGCTGGCAGTCGCCCCGCAAGAATTCGTTCGGCTGGAAGGCGTGCGGATCAGCAACGATACTTATGTGGTAGATATCAATGGCCGGTGCGCGCTCGACGAAGCCGGGTCGTCGGTGGTCGCGGACCTGTCAGCGGGGCAACTCATCGGTGGAGTGGCGCGCGCCGTCCCGACCGGCCACCGTGACACAATCGACGATGTGCCGGTGTGGCAATACACCTTCGCGCCAGAGGTGCTGCGGCTGGCGGCCGTCCGGCGGGACGCCGAAAGCGAGATCAGCGTGAACGCCGATCTGTGGGTCGCGCCGGGGGTGGATGCGGTCGCGCGGTTCGAGGCGTCGGTCGAAGTGACCAATGCGCGTATTCTGACCGCGGAGCGTCCAGTGAGCGGGACGCTGTTTCTGCGCTATGACCTCGACCTGACGCAGATCGATGCGCGCCCGAATATCTCGATTCCGCATGGTTGCTGAGTCTGCTTGGCTTAGGCGAAGCAGCACTGTATAATTGCGCACAATCTTTTGTATTGCACAGCTTTGCGCTCGAAATTGGGATCAGTCATAAACCCGCGCCCCGCAGCCAGGGAGAAGGTCGTATGCGCGTTTCCGTCTTGCAGGAAAACCTTTACAGGGGTCTCAGCATTGTCAGCCGGGCAATTTCGAGCCGGCCCTCGCTGCCCATTTTGTCGAACGTGCTGATGATGACCGAAGACGCGCGCCTCAGGCTCTCGGCCACCAACCTTCAGCTTGGTATTACGGTCTGGATCGGCGCGAAGGTCGATCGCGATGGCTCGATCACGCTTCCCGCGCGCACGTTCCAGGACCTGGTCGCCACGTTGCCGCCTGAGCGCGTCGATATGGACCTTGACGAGCGCACGCTGACGCTGCACCTCAACTGCGCAGGGAAAACCGCGAACATCAAAGGCATGGACGCCGTCGAGTTCCCGCAAGTCCCGGAGTTCCAGGCCGACCGCGCGATCAGCGTGCGCGCCGATGTTTTCAAAGAGATGATCGAGCAGGTTGTGTTCTCTGCCGCGAAAGAGGAGAACCGCCCGGTGCTGGCCGGGGTGCTGCTGCGCTTTGAGGGTGACGTGTTTACGATGGCGGCGGCGGACGGCTATCGTCTCTCAGTGCGCACCACGGAGCTTGAGTTCAGCGTGGGCGATCGCGCGCCAGAGCCGTTCATCGTGCCCGCGCGGACGCTGCAAGAGCTGGGCCGCATCATCAGCGATGACGATGACGAAGTGCTGATCGCCCTGCCGGATGGACGCGGCCAGGTTATGTTCAGCCTGGATAGCGTGCTGATTGTCTCGCAGTTGATCGAGGGTAAATTCCCGGACTACGAGGCGATCATTCCGCGCCGCTACGAGACCAGCCTGATGGCGTATACTACCGAACTGCTGGCAGCCTGCCGCAGCTCCGAAGTGTTTGCCAAAGACTCGGCCTACACGGCGCGCGTCCTGATCGAGCCGGGAAGCAGCGCCAACGAGCCGGGACAGGTGATCGTCGCCGGACAGTCGCAAGAGAAGGGCGACGCGCAAGCGCCGCTCGAAGCGACGATTGAGGGCAACGCGATCGAGATATCGTTCAACATCCGGTATCTGATCGACGTGCTGAACGTCATCCGCGAGGATCGCGTTGTGCTGGAAACCAGTGGGTCGACGGCGCCGGGCGTGGTGCGCCCCGCAGGCCGCGACGATTTCATCCACGTCATCATGCCGATGTCCACCGGGCGCTAGCCGGTTTATGCTTGTGAGACAGCATCCGGCCAGGAGCCTGCTTCTGGTCGGATTTTTGTTGGCGGGACAGCCCACCCGGAATTCATGCTAAAACCTGATCACGTTTTCCAATTGCACAGCCAGGAGTGAAGTGTTATGAGATACCGTCGCGTAGGGGACTCTGGCCTCAAGGTAAGCGAGCTAAGCCTGGGCGGCTGGACGACATTTGGCGACAGCGTGACCGATCCCCAGTTGACGCGCGATCTGATCACGCTTGCTTATGAGAACGGCATCAACTTCTTCGACATTGCCGACAGCTATGCCAGGGGCGGTGCCGAGCGGGCGATGGGAGCCGTGCTCAAGGAGTTCCCGCGCCACACGCTGGTGATCTCCAGCAAGCTCTACTGGCCGATCAGCGATGACATCAACGACCGCGGCCTTTCGCGCAAGCACATTATGGAGAGCATCGACCGGTCGCTGCGCAATATTGGCACCGATTATCTCGACATTTACTTCTGCCACCGCTACGACGCTGAGACGCCGGTTGAGGAGACCGCCCGCGCAATGGATGACTTGATCCGTCGCGGCAAAATCCTCTATTGGGGCACTAGCGAGTGGACGGACCAGCAGCTCCAGGAAGCGCTGGACATTTGCGATGACTACGGGCTGTATCGCCCGATTGTGGAGCAGCCGCAGTACAATTTGATCCACCGCCGGCGTATCGAGGAAAGCATCCTACCGTTGGTCGAGGAAGAAGGGATCGGGCTGGTGGTGTGGAGTCCGCTCGCCAGCGGGCTGCTCACGGGCAAGTATGACGACGCCACGCCCGAAGACAGCCGCCTCGCGCAGAAGGACTGGCTGGCGCAGAACCTGCTCAAGGATGACTTGCGCGACGCGGTGCGGCAGCTCAAGCCGATCGCGAATGATCTGGGCGTGACGCGCGCGCAGCTTGCGATCGCCTGGACGCTGCACCAACCGGCGGTCAGCAGCGCCATCACCGGGGCGACCAAGATCAGCCAGCTTGAAGACACGCTCAAAGCGGTCGAGATCGAGCTGGACGAAGACGTGCTGGAACACATCGACGAGTTGTTCCCCGTCGAGCGCGAATCGGCCTAGCCGCGCGCAGGCGAGACGCGAAAAAAGAGCCGGGCTTGCGTCCGGCTCTTTCTGTTTGTGTCGTTCGTGAAATGGCTGGTTGTTGCTGGCGTGCGGGTTACTGCGCCGATTTCCGAACCTTCCGCAGCCACATCTGGGCTTCTTCCCCTCCCAGAATAAGGAGTTGGCGAGGCTCGCCGGTGTGCAGCGCAGACTCAGGCTCACCAATCAAAATATCTGTCGAGCTACTGTCAACTTCAAGCAGCTCCCAGTTCAGATACGGCTCGATCAGGCGCGCGACATCAATCGACGTCGCGTCGTCAGGATCGCCTGCCGCCCCCGAGGACAACCGTATGCGCCGCGCCGAGGGAAAACGAGATGTCAAAGTGCTCAATCAACAGTCTCCGAGAAGTGGATAGTTCGTGCTGCGTCGCATACCCCCTAAGCGACGCATACGCGCGATGGAAAATCGCAATTTCATTATACTCGATCCCTAAAATATCTCAATACCCCTGGTACAGATGTCTTACATAAATATATCTAACCATTCAGTTGACAAGCGCTTTGCATTGCGCGTATAGTATTCGGTATGGACACACAGATTGGGATCGGGCGCGCGTCGATGCGCATGATGTGCTTGCCGTGGTCGGGAGTCTTCCGGCGACGGCGCTGTGTGTGTCCCTGACGCACCCGCCCCTCGCACCCTGACCCGGCAAGCAAGACCGTCGACCAGCTTCGGCGGTTTTTTGTTGTGGTAGGCACGGGAGCGCGTTGTTACAATTCGTCCTGGTCTGCGGACCGCGAGCCTCAAGAAGGGACCTGACATGCCAGAATTCATCCATGTTTCACTTGCCTGGCCTTACGCCAACGGAGATATGCACGCGGGGCATCTGGCCGGGGCGTATTTGCCAGCGGACATTTTCGCCCGCTATCACCGGTTGAAGGGCAACCATGTGCTGATGGTCAGCGGCTCGGACGCGCATGGCACGCCGATCACCGTCGAGGCGGACCGGCTGGGGCTGCCCCCGCGCGACGTCTTCGAGCACTACCACCAGCGGTTTCTGGAGACGCAGCAGCGCATCGGCATCAGCTACGACCTCTACACGCACACGGACACCGAGAATCACCACCGTGTCGCGCAGGATGTCTTTCTCAAGCTGCTGGAAGGCGGCTACCTGTTCCGCCAGACGCAGCGCCTGCTTTACAGCGAGACCGAGCGGCGCTTCTTACCGGACCGCTACGTCGAGGGGACGTGCCCGCGCTGTGGCTACGCTCAGGCGCGCGGCGACCAGTGTGATAACTGCGGCTCGCTGCTCGACGCGACGGACCTGATCAACCCGCGCAGCAAGATCGACGGGAGCACGCCGGTCATCCGCGAGACAGAGCATTATTTCTTCAACCTGCCCGCCTTCAGCGAGCGGCTGCTCGACTATCTGAATGACGACAAGGCGCATTGGCGGCCAGCCGTGCTGAACGTCTCGCGCAATAAGGCGAAAGACCTGCTGCCGCGCCCGATCACGCGAGATATCGCGTGGGGGATTCGCGTCCCGCTCGAAGGCTGGGACGACAAGCGGATGTACGTCTGGTTCGAGGCGGTGATGGGCTATCTGACCGCCAGCATCGAGTGGGCGCACAACACCGGCCAGCCGGATGCCTGGAAGCAGTGGTGGTACAATCCGGAAGCCAAGCTCTACAACTTCATCGGCAAGGACAACATCGAGTTCCACACCATCATCTGGCCAGCGGAGCTGATGGGCATCGACGGGCTGTACGCAGATGAGGGCGACGGCCCCATTTCGCTGCCCTATGACGTGCCCGCCAACGAGTTCATGAATATCGAGGGCGATCAGTTCTCCAAGAGCCGCAACTGGGCGATCTGGCTGCCGGAACTCCTCGACCGCTACGACGCGGACGCGATCCGCTACTACGTGGCGATGACCATGCCAGAATCGCGCGACTCCGACTGGAGCTGGGAGGGTTTCATCACGCGCAACAACACCGAGCTTCTCGCTGCGTGGGGCAACCTCGTCAACCGCGTGCTGAAATTCGCGGCGAAGCACTTCGAGGGGCGCGTGCCGGAGCCGGGCGAGCTACGTGACATCGACCGCGAAATTCTCGCGCAGGTTGAGGCGGGTTTTGAACGCGTCGGCGGGTTGCTGGCGGCGGTCCGGCTGCGCGACGCGCTCAGCGAGACGATGGGGCTGGCGCGCGAGGTTAATGGCTACCTCGACCGCGCGCCCTGGTTCAAAGTCATCAAGGAAGACCGGCAGGCCGCCGCGACGACGATCTACACCGCGCTGCGCTGCATCGACAACCTGAAGACACTGTTTGCGCCGTTCCTGCCCTTCACGTCGCAGCAGGTGCACGAGTTTCTCGGGTACGAGGGGCAGCTGTTCGGCGAGCAGCGGATCGAGACGTTCCACGAATCCGAGCGCGCGCACTCCGCGCTGACGTACGACCCGACCGGCGCGATCGGGCATTGGGAGCCGAGCGGTCTGCGGCCCGGCCAGGTGCTGCGCGAGCCGGTGGCGCTGTTCCGCAAGCTGGAGCCAGAGTTGATCGACGCTGAGCGCGCCCGCCTCGGCCAGCCGCGCGAGGCCGAGACGCTGCCGGGCGGCGGTTAGGGGCTATGATGCGCTCGGTGCGCCCGGCCATAGCCAACTCTAGGATTGAGAGTAGGGGCCGAGCTTGCTCGGCCCGTTGGGTTTTTGTCCCACGGGCGCAGCAAGCTACGCCCCTACCAGGAAAACCGTCCATACAAGAGTTGTCTGAATGTTTCACGCCTCGCAACAGCAAGCAAACCGCATGACCCGTCGCCTGGAACGGAGCCTGCTGGGCGCGGTGCTGCTGGTGTATCTGGCGCTGGCAGCGCTCTACGCGATCCGCACGCCGGACTGGCAGGCGCCCGACGAACCGGCGCATGTCAACTACATCCGCCAGATCGCGGAAGAGGGCGCGCTGCCCGTGCTTGAAGAGGGCGACTGGCAGCAGGCTTACCAGGAAGAACTGACGGCGCGCGGCTTTGATCCGGCGCTGCTAGGGCGGCTGGACACGGTCCAATACGAGGACCACCAGCCGCCGCTCTATTACCTGCTGCAAGCGCCCATCTACGCGGCAACCGGCGGCGACCTGACCGCGCTGCGGCTGGTGTCAGTTGTACTCGGCGCAGGGGTGGTGCTCGCAGCGTGGGCGGCGCTGCGCGCGTTGTTTCCCGAGCGTCCCGCGCTGGCGCTGACGGGCGCGGCGTTCGTCGCGTTCCTACCGCAACACCTCGCGATTCTCGGCAGCGTGAGCAACGATCCGCTGGCGGAGTTGATCGTCGGGCTGACCTTGCTCGTTTCCGCGCGCTATCTGCGCGGCGAGGCCCGGGGCGCGTCTCCGGCGCTGCTTGGCGCGCTGGTCGGGCTGGCGCTGCTCACCAAGACGACGATCTATTTCCTCGGCGGCGTTGCAGTGATCGCCGTGTTGCTGCGCTGGCGGCGCGAGCACTGGCCCTGGCAAACAGCGGCGCGGCATCTGGCAGCGATGCTGATCCCCTCGCTGATCCTCGGCGGCGTGTGGTGGGCACGGAACCTGTCGATCTACGGCGGGATCGACTTCACGGGGCTGGATCGCCACGACGAAGTAACGGTCGGGCAGCCGCGCACCGCTGAGTACATCGACGAGGTGTATGGCGGCAGCGTGGCGCGCTATCTCGAAGCGTACGCGCGGACGACCTTCCGCAGCTTCTGGGGGCAGTTCGGGTGGATGGCGCTGATCATGCCGCGCTGGGCGTACGCGGCTTTTGGGCTGTTCTCGCTGGCGGCGCTGGCGGGCGCGGCGTGGTTTGTGTGGCGCGCGCGCTGGCCCGGCGCGTTGAGCGGCCCGCAGCGCGACGGTTTGATCGTTTACGCGCTGGCGCTGGGCTTCGTCTTGGCTGCGTACCTGATCTACAACGTGACGTTTGTGCAGTTCCAGGGGCGCTACCTCTACCCGGCGCTGATCCCGCTGGCGCTGCTGGTTGCGATCGGGCTGGCGGGCTGGGCGCAGGCGCTCCCGCCTGTGGCGCGAGGGCTGGCGCCGGTTGTGCTGATGTTCGCGCTGGCGGCGTTCGCGCTCTACGCGCTGGAGCGTATCATCGTACCGAATCTGCCCGCCTGGTGATGACAGGAGAGTTCTACATGAGCGAACAGACCGCGCTGCAACCGGGGTTGACCGGCGAGGCATCCGCCACCGTCACCGACGCACAGACCGCGATCGCGCTCGGCACCGGATCGGTGCGCGTCTACTCGTCGGCGGGGATGGTCGCGCTGATCGAAGCGGCGGCGGTCGCCGCGCTGGAGGGCGCGCTGCCACTGGGGAAGACGACGGTCGGCACGCGGCTGGACGTGCGCCACACTGCCGCGACGCCGGTTGGCATGGCGGTGCGGGCGCGGGCGACGTTGCAAGAGGTCGACGGGCGGCGGCTGGTGTTCGCGGTCGAGGCGTG
>CAZVCM010000057.1:3305-18423 GCA_964626105.1 uncultured Thermoflexus sp. | reverse complement strand
CAATTGATTCTTGTGGCGCGACCGGCTGTCCAATGGCGTGCAGCGGTTCGACGGTTTCGACGCGCTTCCAGGGGAGCGGTCCTTCGCCGCGCGCCTCGCTGGCGGCGGAGTGGATTGCGTTGAAGATGCTGGTGTAGCCGGTGCAGCGGCAGTACGTGTCCTTCAGCGCGACCTTGATATCATGGTCGGTCGGGTTTGGGTTTTCGTCTAGCAGCGCCTTGGCAGTCATGATCACGCCCGGCGTGCAGAAGCCGCACTGCACCGCGCCGTGATCGATGAACGCGCGCTGGAGCGGGTGCAGCGATTCGCCTTCCGCCAGCCCTTCGATCGTGGTGATCGAAGCGCCCTGCGCTTTGAAGGCGGGGTAGATACACGAGTCGACCGGCACGCCGTTCACCAGCACCGTGCAGATGCCACACTCGGCTTCCTCGCAGCCGATCTTTGTGCCGGTCAGTCCGAGGTCTTCACGCAGGAACTTTGCTAGCGTGCGCGATTCGGGGATATCTTTCTCGATCGGCGTTCCGTTTACCGTCAGTTTGATCACGCTCATACCCACTCAGCTCCTATTCCAACCCAACGCCTTCGGCGACGGCTTCGCCGGTCCGGGCGCGTTCGGCGGCTAGCGGCAGCACGCGCCGCAACAGCACGTCGATCATCTCCTGGCGATAATCCGCGGTGGCGCGATACTTGCTTGTGCGGGGCGACAGGCTTGCGCGCGCGGCGTGCACCGCTGCGCCCACCGTCGCCGGATCGACCGGCTGCCCGCGTAACGCCGCCTCGACAGTATCGGCGCGGGTGGGGACCTGCGCGACTGGTCCGATGCACACGCGCGCATCCTCATAGCGCGCGCCGGACGGGTCGAGCCGCACCCAGGCCGCGCAGCCGAGGATCGGTAGCGCGACGCCTTGCGGCCGCATAATGCGCTTAAAGGCGCTCGCCTCTTGCTCTCGCGCCAGGGTGACACGGACGCGGAGCAGCAGGTCGCGCGATGGGTCAAGCAGCGACTGGCCCGGCCCCAGAAATAGCTCCTGAATGGGGTACCAGCGGCGTTCGCCCTCGACGATTACTTCCGCCTGGGCGTCAAGCGCGACGAGCGAGGTCGTGCCATCCCCGGCGGGCAGTGCGTGCGCGACGTTCCCGCCAAGCGTGCCGACGTTCCTCACCTGCGGGCCGCCGACCACACCGCAGCTTTCGACAAGGCAGGTTGCGCGTGCAGCGATGAGCGGATCGCCCACAATGCGCGTGTGCGTCACTCCCGCACCGATCAGTAGCGTGTCCCCGTCTTGTTCGACAGCGCGCAGCTCAGGAATTGCAGTGACATCGATCAGCGCATCCGGAGCGGGCTTGTGCCCTTGCCGGATTTCGAGCAGTAAATCAGTTCCACCTGCGATCACGCGCGCTTGCCCTGCGTACGATTGCAGCAGGCTGAGCGCTTCATCGACCGAGGTTGGGGTATGGTAATGCGTCCAAAGGGTCATAAATGGATGTCCACAGGCGGTATGCGCCTCTAAATCAGTATCCAGATGGTACGACTGGTGGCGCTTTTCGATGGGCGGGGATGCCCAACGCCGCTATGCCGCAGCATAAACGACCCACAGCCGGAGGAACGAACTGAGCGTATGGTAACACGGAAAATCAACCAGCGTCAAACTTGCTCGCTGGCCGCAGCAGCCTGCTCGGGCCGCACGCCCGCCATCATTAAGCCAAGCCGCTCGACATCTGCCTCGTCGCGCTCGACCACGCCGACAATCTCACCCTCATAGATGACCGCGATGCGATCCGAGAGCGCGAGAATCTCATCCAGGTCTTCTGAGATGAGCAGGGTGGCGGTGCCTTTGGCGCGTTGATCGAGCAGTCGCTGGTGAATGTATTCCGTCGCGCCAATGTCTACACCGCGCGTTGGTTGGGCGGCGATCAGCACACGCGGGTTGCGCGCCAGCTCGCGCGCCATGACAAGCTTCTGGATGTTGCCGCCGGACAGGCTCTTGATGATCGTTTCCTGGTTGGGCGTGCGGATGTTGAAGCTCTCGATCAGCCCTTTGCACTCCTGCGCGATCTTGCGCGGGCGCATGAAGATCCCTGCCGCGAAAGGGCGGTCGCCGTGCGTCTGCAGGATCAGGTTCTCGGCGACGGTGAAATCGGTGATCACGCCATCGATCATGCGCTCTTCGGGAATGTATGACATGCCTATCCGGTTAAGCTCGGACGGTTGCTTGCCGGTCACGGCGTTTCCTTCGAGAAGCACCCGCCCGCTCGTCGCGGGACGCAGCCCGAAGAGCACCTGCGCCAGTTCCCGCTGGCCATTGCCCGAAACACCCGCCAGCCCCAGAATCTCGCCCGCGCGAATGTCAAGGTTGACGCCACGCAGCGCGTCGGTGTCGCGGTCGCTGCGCGCCCACAGGTCTTCGACCTTAAGCAGCGGCGGTCCGACCTCGACCGCGCGGCGCTGGTACTGGAAGACGACATCGCGCCCGACCATCATACGCGCCAGGCTTTCTTTCGTCGCTTCCGAGGTGGGGATCTCTCCGACTTTGCGACCATCCCGCAACACCGTTACGCGATCGCTGATGTCGAGCACTTCGTGTAGCTTGTGTGAGATGAAGATCAGCGCGTGTCCTTCGCGGACCATCTGCCGCAGCGTTTCGAACAAGTCGCCTACTTCTTGCGGTGTGAGGACCGCGGTGGGTTCGTCCAGGATCAGCAGCGCCGCGCCCCGGTAGAGCGCCTTGAGAATCTCGACTCGCTGCTGCTCGCCAACTGCAAGCTGCCAGACCGGCGCCCAGGGATCGACGTGCAACCCGTAGGTCTTCGCTAATCCCTCGATGCGTTCCGCGACGGTGTCCAGGTCGAGCAGTGGCTCGCGGCTGGAGCGCAGGCCGAGCGCGACATTCTCCGCAACGGTTAGCGAGGGGACGAGCATGAAGTGCTGGTGAACCATGCCGATCCCCTGGCGGATCGCGTCGTTAGGGGATTTGATCACCGCGGGCTGGCCGTTGACGATGATCTCGCCCTCATTCTGCTGGTACAACCCGTAGAGAATCTTCATCAAGGTGCTTTTGCCCGCGCCGTTCTCACCGAGCAGCGCGTGCACCTCGCCAGCGTGGACGTCAAAGTCGACGTGGTTTACAGCCAGCACCCCAGGAAACTGCTTCTTTATGCCGCTCATCTGCATGTGTTCGATGCGCGGTTTGCCGGCGACCAAGGTTTCCGATACGCGTGAGTCCATTCTAAAGTCTCGTTTCTGAAGCGTTACCGGGCTATAGAAGGGGCGCTGCCCAGACAGGCAGCACCCCTCGAACCAACTGGCGATTAGTCTCCCGCTTCTTCGGCGGGTTCGCCCATAGCTTCGTCGATCGCGGCCATGACGTCGATCTCCCCGGCGCTGATAGCAGCGGCGGCGTCATCGGCGGCGGCGCGCACGTCCTCGGGCAGCTCGTAGGCGTCGTTGTACTCGATGCGCAAGCCACCGTTCTCCAGCGTGATGGCGTAGGCTTCACCGCCCAACTCACCAGCCAGGACGCGGTTGATGATGTCCTCCAGCACGACGATCCAGTCGTAGACCTGGTTGGCGACGACGATCTCCGGGGCGAGGTCGGTCTGGTTGGCTTGCGTGCCGAACCAGAGGGCATCTTCCTCGCTGGCCTTCTGGATCGCGCCGGGGACCATCTGAGCGGTGCCGGTCAGCACATCGGCGCCGTTGGCGAGCATGGCGTCGGCGGCTTCGGCAGCCAGCGCCAGGTCACCGAACGACTGGATGTAGTTGACGATGGGGTCGATTTCCGGATTGACGGACTTGACACCGGCCACGAAGCCATCGACATACAGCTTGGCGTCGCCAGTCTCAATCGGACCGATGACCCCGATGACGTTGCTCTCGGTCAGGTGGGCAGCCATCACGCCGAAGACGTAGCCGCCTTCTTCAGAGCGGGCTTCATAGGCGTAGACGTTGGTGATGCCCTCATCCACGAAGGTGTTGACCGTCGTGCCCCAGGCGAAGGCGGTCTCGGGGAAGTCAGGCGCGATTTCTTCGAGTGAGGAACCGTACTGCGAGCCATGCGCGATGACCAGGTCGAAATCCTGCGTGGCGTAGTCGCGGATGGCGGTGGCAGCGTCTTCCACCACGAAGATGTTCTCCGAGACGGCGTACTCGAAGCGGTCCTCACCGAGCGCGTCTTGGATGATCGCCAGCGAGTCGGCCATGCTCTGGCTGAACGCCAGGTCGGTGCTGGTGCTGGGCATGACGACCGCCACGCGGAAGGTCTCGCCTTCCGGCAGGTCGATGGCGAGCGGGAGCGGGGTCACGCCCTCGTCCTCAGCCATCGCTTCCTCGGTCATCTCTTCCTCAGCAGCCGCTTCTTCTTCGGCTTCCTCGGTCATTTCCTCTTCAGCAGCCTCAGCCGGTTCGCCCATAGCTTCGTCGATCGCGGCCATGACGTCGATCTCCCCGGCGCTGATAGCAGCGGCGGCGTCATCGGCGGCGGCGCGCACGTCCTCGGGCAGCTCGTAGGCGTCGTTGTACTCGATGCGCAAGCCACCGTTCTCCAGCGTGATGGCGTAGGCTTCACCGCCCAACTCACCAGCCAGGACGCGGTTGATGATGTCCTCCAGCACGACGATCCAGTCGTAGACCTGGTTGGCGACGACGATCTCCGGGGCGAGGTCGGTCTGGTTGGCTTGCGTGCCGAACCAGAGGGCATCTTCCTCGCTGGCCTTCTGGATCGCGCCGGGGACCATCTGAGCGGTGCCGGTCAGCACATCGGCGCCGTTGGCGAGCATGGCGTCGGCGGCTTCGGCAGCCAGCGCCAGGTCACCGAACGACTGGATGTAGTTGACGATGGGGTCGATTTCCGGATTGACGGACTTGACACCGGCCACGAAGCCATCGACATACAGCTTGGCGTCGCCAGTCTCAATCGGACCGATGACCCCGATGACGTTGCTCTCGGTCAGGTGGGCAGCCATCACGCCGAAGACGTAGCCGCCTTCTTCAGAGCGGGCTTCATAGGCGTAGACGTTGGTGATGCCCTCATCCACGAAGGTGTTGACCGTCGTGCCCCAGGCGAAGGCGGTCTCGGGGAAGTCAGGCGCGATTTCTTCGAGTGAGGAACCGTACTGCGAGCCATGCGCGATGACCAGGTCGAAATCCTGCGTGGCGTAGTCGCGGATGGCGGTGGCAGCGTCTTCCACCACGAAGATGTTCTCCGAGACGGCGTACTCGAAGCGGTCCTCACCGAGCGCGTCTTGGATGATCGCCAGCGAGTCGGCCATGCTCTGGCTGAACGCCAGGTCGGTGCTGGTGCTGGGCATGACGACCGCCACGCGGAAGGTCTCGCCTTCCGGCAGGTCGATGGCGAACGGGGGCGGGGTCACGCCCTCGTCCTCAGCCATCGCTTCCTCGGTCATCTCTTCTTCGGCAGCCTCTTCCTCAGCAGCCGCTTCTTCGGTGGCTTCTTCGGTCTCCTCAGGAGCCATCGCAACCTCTTCGGTTGCTTCTTCCTCGGCGGCGGCTTCCTCAGTCGCCTCCTCGGTCATTTCCTCTTCGGCGGCTTCTTCAGTGGGCTCTTCTGCCGCAGGTTCTTCAGTCGGTTCTTCTTCAGCAGCGGGCTCTTCGGTGGGCTCCTCGGTCGCTTCCTCGACCGCCTCTTCGGTCGGAGTGGGCTCAACCGTTGGCGACTCTTCTTCGTCGTCTCCATCGCATGCAGCTAGCGCAAGCGCGGCGATCACCATCACGATCAACAGAATCCAGCGTTTGTTCATGTTGTCGTTCCTCCTGGCAAGATGCATCTGGCGAGAGCATTCTTTTGGCGACATGCTGGCTCGGCCAGCGCGCGCATTTTGTCGCCTGAAAAGCTTAGGTAAAACTACACCAACCGTTATAGCAGTTCTTTCGAACAGGCAGCAATTTACTCGCCTCGCTCAAAGGGCTTGGTGAGCGCTGCGGGCTGATCCACTCGCTGTGATGCAAACACCAGGGCCAGGATGGTGAGCAGGTACGGTGCCATCGAAGCGTACTCGGCTGGGATGTCGATCCCTTTGGTGCGCACCCACAACTGAAGCGCGTTAACCGTGCTGAACAGCAGCGCCCCGGCCATTACGCCGAACGGGCGCCAGCTTCCGAAGTAGACAAGCGCGACGGCAATGAAGCCTTGCCCGGCGGTCATGTTCTGCTGAAAGACGTTGAGTAGAGCGATTGACAGCGACGCTCCGGCCATCGCGGCGAGCATGCCGCCGAGCGTCACCGTGAAATAGCGCACCCGCGCGACGCTAATCCCCATCGCGTCGGCGGCTTGCGGATTCTGGCCGACCGCACGAATCTTCAGGCCGAGCGTCGTCTTATTGAGCACAAACCACGCGATAGGTACCAGCGCGAAAGCCACATAAACCAATACGTTGTGCCGGAAGAAGACCTCGCCAATGACGGGTATGTCACTGAGCACGGGGATATTCACACGCGGAAAGCCCCGCACTGTCACCACGCTGTCGAAGCTCTGCTGAAATAGCAGCTCGCTCAGGCCCAGGCCGAAGAGGAAGATGCCGATGCCGCTGATGCCTTGCTCTGCCTTGAGCGTGACATTGATAAATGCGGTTCCCAGCCCCATCAGCAGGCCGACCAACAGCGCGGCCAGCACGCCAAAGAACAGGCTCCCGCTCACGTAGACCGCCCAGAACCCGCTAAAGGCGCCCATCAGCATGATGCCCTCGACGCCGAGGTTGAGCACGCCGCTGCGCTGTCCGAAAGTCTCGCCGATCGCGGCGTAGAGATAGGGCGTCGCCAGCCGGATGCCGGACGTGGCAATACCGATCAAGACGCTCGAATCGAGAAGTTCCTGAATCATCCGACACGGTCCATTTCTGCGGCGGGTGGGGCGCTCGATGCAGGAGCGGATTCCGCTGACGCTGACGATACACGGCGACGGGCGCGCTGGCGGCTCCAGAGGTCACTGCTGACGACGAAGATGATGACGAGACTAATCAGGACGGTGGTTAGCGCCGAGGGCACTTGTACGGTGCGCTGTAGCTTATTACCACCAACCAGCAGCGCGCCGAACAGCACCGACGCGGGGATTGTCCCTAGTGGGTGGAGCTTACCGAACAGCGCGGCGACAATGCCGTTGAACCCGGCGTTGCCCGTAAAGGCGATCGCGCCGCCTTCAGCGCTCATGCGGTGGCGCACGCCCAAGACCTGGACGCCGCCTGCCAGACCGGCCATTCCGCCGCTGAGCAACAGAGACAGCACCATGTAGCGCTTGGTGCGGATCCCGGCATAGCGCGCGGCGCGCGGGTTCTTGCCGACCGCCCGAATGCGATAGCCGAGCGTTGTGCGCCAGAGCAGGATCCAGACAAGAATGGCGAATACCACCCCGACGATGATCCCGATGTGGAGCAGCGTTGGGGCCCACCGCGTCGAGTCCGCACCGTTTAGCCCAAGCCACTCGTACAGCGAGTCAAGCCAGGGGCCGATGCGCGGCAGGTCCGACTGGCGCGGCAGGCGATCGGTCTCCGGAATGCGTGAGGCAGCGGTGAGCTGATCGGGATCGATCAGCGTGTTGTTCATCAGGTAGATCATCCAGTACGTGGCGATCTGGTTGAGCATCACGGTGCTGAGAATCTCGTTGACGTTAAAGTATGCCTTGAGCACACCCGCAATCCCGCCCCAGATAGCCCCGGCGACGAAACTTGCCGCCAGACACGCCGGGACTAGAAATTCCGCGCTTGCGTCGGGGTTAGCCAGAGCAAGCGCGGTTGCAGCGAGGCCACCAACGATCATCTGGCCCTCGCCGCCGATGTTCACAACACCGCCGCGAAAACTGATGCAGATCCCGACACCTACCAGGAGCAGAGGGGTCGCTTTGATCAGCGTGTCGGCAAAGGTGTTCTTGGTGCCAAATGCACCTTCATAAAGCGCTTTGTAGGCTTCGATTGGGTCCGCATCCATCAACAGCAAAATCACCGCGCCGATGAGGAGCGCTGCGATAACCGCCAGGATGGGCATCAAAAGGTCGATAAAGCGATCTAGGCGGAGGTTCCGAATTGAAGTCAAGGGCGTAGATTTCTCTCGACTACGAAAAAAAAGGCCAAAAGCCGTACCGATTAACGCTCTGGGAGGTCTTTTTGTGCGAGCGTGCCGAAATCGTACCACGAACAATCTTGCGACCGCAAATTGCATTTTGCACAAAGGGCACCTGAGGGTTGGCGCCCTTTTTGGTCCAATAAGCTTCTGCTTGGTGAAGCACAAGAGCAGACCGCGTGGCCTGCTCTTGCTAAAAAATCCAAAAAGGGGGACGCTCGCTTGCTAGTGCGGCCCCTCGGCGAACTCCTCGATCATCTTTGCGTTGAATGCGGGGATATCGTCCGGGCGGCGGCTGCTGACTAGGCCGTTGTCGACCACGACTTCCTCGTCTACCCATTCTGCCCCGGCGTTCTTGAGATCCATTTGTAGCGTTGGGTACGAGGTCAGCTTGCGGCCTTTAACTACACCCGCGTCGATTAGCGTCCAGGGCGCGTGGCAGATTACCGCGACGGGCTTGCGCGCGTCAAAGAAGGCGCGGACGAACCGCTGCACATCAGGGTCGCGGCGCATATTATCGGGGTTCATCACGCCGCCAGGGAGCAGCAACCCGTCATATTCGTCAGGATTGGCATCTGCCACCGCGATATCAACGGAATACTCGCCGCCCCAATCGGTATGGTCCCAGGCGCGGATCTTGCCCGTCTCAGGCGACACAACGTGGGTCGTCGCGCCTGCGTCGTGCAGCGCGCGGCGAGGGCGCGTGAGTTCCTCTTCCTCGAAGCCTTTTGTGACCAGAATCGCGATCTTCTTGTTCGCCAACTCGTTCGCCATAACCGGTTTACGCCTCTCTACTCACCTGATAGCTCTTCGCGTTTGCGCGCTGGCCTGCCGGCAGGTCGAGCGCGGGTAGTATCTGCGCATGACTATAGAAGCGTCGCGCCTGGCACGCATGGGATCGCTAGCGGGTTTTCCCATGAGCAATCCGGCCCGTCGATCACCGGGTCATCTGACCAGGCGGTGCTGGACGGCGAGCGTCGCGGCCTCGGTGCGGCTGTTCGCTTCGAGCTTCGACAGGATGTTGCTGACGTGGTTCTTCACTGTCGAGCGGCTGATTGTCAGTCTATCCGCGATCTCCCGGTTGTTCAGCCCCTCGATCATCAGCGCCAGCACCTCGACCTCGCGCTCGGTCAGGTCGTGGCCCAACGAGGGTGGTTGGGTCGCGGCTTCGATCAGTGCGCGCGTTGCTTCGGGCGCGAGCGTAGACTTGCCGTAGTAGGCGTTGCGCACCGCGTCAGAAAGTTCGTCAATCGAGATATTCTTCAGCAGGTAGCCAATCGCCCCGGCTTGCAGCGCTTCATGCACCAGTTCTTTCTCTTTGAAGCTGGTTAGCGCGATGATCTGAATATCGGGAAAGGTTTGCTTGATCACGCGCGTGGTGGCGACGCCATCCATCTCGCCGGGCATAACAAGGTCCATCAGGATAACGTCGGGACGCAGCTCGGCACACAGCCGCACCGCTTCTTCGCCGCTGGACGCTTCGCAGACCATCTCAAGATCGTCACAGGTATCCAGAAAGACGCTTAACCCACTTCGCACCATGTCATGATCGTCAACGATCATAATGCGGATTTTGTTCGACTCGCTCATGCTGCCCCTCTTGTTCTCCGTTTCTTGCAAACCACATCGTCGTAACGGTCGTGCCTTGACCGGGAGCGCTTTGCACTTGCAGTGAGGCGCCGATCGCATTGGCGCGCTCGCGCATGATGCCTAGCCCAAGCGAGGTTGCCGGCACCTGTTCTGCATCGAACCCGCGTCCGTCGTCGCTGATGCTAAGTGTGATCGCTTCCTCCGTGCTGGCAACGCGTACATCCACGCGGCGCGCGCGCGAGTGCTTGACTATATTATTAAACGCTTCCTGCGCGATGTAGTAATACGCTGTTTGGACATCGCCGGGCATTCGCAGGTCGCCTTCGATATCCAGCGTGACTTTCATGCGCGTTCGCCCGATAACCGCTGCGGCAAGCTGGTTGAGCAATTCTTCGAGGTTCGCTTCCAGTAACGTCGAAGGACGCAGCTCCAGCAGCAGTGTCCGCATCTCGGCCTGAGCGCCGCGTGTCAGCCGGTATAGCTCGTGAAGCTGCTCGCGTGCTCGCTTCGCGTTCCGATCCCACAAGCGCGGCAATGCTTCGGCAATCATGGCGGCAGAGAACAGCGTTTGGCTGACCGCGTCGTGCAGGTCACGTGCGAGGCGCTGCCGTTCTTCCAGCACCGCCAGCGCTTGCGCCTTCTCATGTAGCTGTGCGTTCTGCAGCGCGATCGCGGCCTGGTCGGCGAAAGCTTGCAGGCGCTCGGCGTGTACCACTGTGAAGAAGTTTGGCGCCGCGCTGTTCAGGTGCAAGAAGCCGATTGTCTTGCCCTTCAAGCGGATCGGCGCACCGGTGTACGAGCGGAACCGGCGCATCGCTTCTGGCTTTTCCTCGTACCATGAAGCGTCAAGTGTTGGGATGACCATCGGCTGCCCGCTGACCGCCATCTGATAGAGCTCCGGGGCCTGCTCGACTCGATATGGTTGCTGGGTGAGCCAGTCCTCGATTGCGCGCTCGCGGAAGCCTTGCGTACGCACAACGCGCGCCTCACCATTTTCGATCAGCATGATGAAGGCAGCATCATGTGGCACGACGCGCCCGATATTCGTCAAGATGCGCTTGAGCACCTCACTCAGATCCAGTGTGCTGGTTAGCGCCGCGGCGATATCGCGCAGCGCCTCGGCGAGCACCCGCTGGCGGTGTTCGGCGGCCTGCACCATCTTGTACTCAGTAATGTCTGTGCAGACGCTGATCAAGCCAATTGGCTTTCCCGCTTCGTCGCGGATGCTGTCAGCGCGCATCAGCGTCGGCACAAGCTCGCCCGTCTTCGTCGTCAGCTCGACTTCGCCGTTCCAGGTCCGCCCCTCGCGCATCGTCGAGAAGATCTCCGCGGCGATCGCCGGATCGGTGAAAAGCGAGGCCGGGATACCGCGCACATTGAGCTCATTAACAGTGTAGCCATAAAGATCGATGAACGCCTGGTTGTTGTAAATCGCGGTGCCATTTGCGTCTGCGATGGTGATCCCGTCGCTGATACTTTCGATCGCTTTGC
This sequence comes from uncultured Thermoflexus sp., assembly GCA_964626105.1. Classification (GTDB taxonomy): domain Bacteria; phylum Chloroflexota; class Anaerolineae; order Aggregatilineales; family Aggregatilineaceae; genus DYGX01. Next base: position 7,274 of record CAZVCM010000057.1, on the reverse strand, counting down.
TGGTGTACAGCAGGCGTTCATGCTCCAGCTTGAGCTCCAGCGTCGCGTGCCGCGTGCGGAACAGGTTCCCCAGCCGAAACTGGACCTCGGTCTGCTTAGCGTCAGTGGATAGTATCTCGTCGACGGCTTGCCACAGATTCTGCGGAACCTGACGCGTCAATTCGTCGCTCGAGCCGAGGAACAAGACCGGCAGCAAAACCGGGAAGGCGTCATCCTTGCGGGCTTTCAACGCGGGGCCATGCTCAATCAGCGCACCAACATCCACAATGCACAAATCAAACGCCTGGGTGGGAAGTTGGGAGTTATCTGGAAACAGCACGTCATAGCGGGCGCTAAGCCAGTCGGCTAACCGTTCACGGTGAAGCTGATTGCTCGCGAGTAGCAAGATGCGGTTCATATGGCGATCCGATTATATGGTATGGCACGGGGCTGCGCTGCCCGCCAGTGCGCTAGATTATGCCAGAACTGAATGGGATCGCGTAGTGGGTGCGCAAAGCCCACCTCTGATCGGATGACGATCAGGCGGTTTGTTGCGCGCGCAGAACCGTCAGCTTGTATCCTGCCGGTCGCTCCACGAAATATCGATGGCACGCAGCAACTCCCGCAGACGGTCATGCGCGATCGCACGCTGAATAACAGTCTCGGTGATCGGCTGGCCGCGTACAGCGATCAGCCACCCCTCTGGGCTGCGGATGTCCCACAGCAACTGCTGGCCACGCGCCATCTCCGCCATGCTCACCAGCGCGGAGTCGCGCAAGTCTTGCGCGGTGCGGCGCTCGCCACTTCGGGAGTTGCCGCCTGGAAGCTGAATTTGCCGCACATTCTCGATCTGCTTTTTCACCGTATCGGCTACGGCAGGGGGAACCCACGCGGTCTGTTTCTCGATGTGCGGGTGAAAACTGGCCGAAACGAATGCACAATGCGATGTGGCTTCGTCGAGGAACCGGCCACACACCTCGTACCCCTCGGTTGCGCCCGTCTTGCGGCTGAAGAAGAGGTCCGTGATTACGCCGAGGTCTACGCCATCGGTGGTGCACATACGCATCCCACGCAGGCGCCGCTCGTCTTCTAGAATTCGCTGAAGCTCCGGCAGGTCATTTGCATCCACGATCGAATCGTGCGAGCGCACCGTGATCTCTTCGAGATCGGCTGAGATGATCTCTGACCAGGCGACAACCTGGGCGCGTCCCATCCATCCGCCTCGTCGGATTAACAGCCCCATCAGTCGATCGTGCTCGTAGGAGATGATGATGTCCTGAGTCTTGGAAAGGGTTTGTCCGCTGTCCGAGGCGATGACTGGCAGCCCGATCAGGTCCGATCCCTTTAACATTCGAGCCCTCTTTGGGTCATGTGTTGCATACAGCACCTTGTGCCTGGTGCACGCGTACTATCTTCCGCAGTGGCTGAATAGGCGAATTACGCGAGGTAAGGCGTCGGACGGACGGTATACCGTTGTAGCGCCAGTAACTCGGCAGGTGACACGCTCGCATATTATGTTTCAGGATAGGGGCAAATTGGCCAGACGGCATGAGAAATAAGGCATATCTAGTGCTGGGCCAGGTGGCCTATTCCGGAATAGGCCACCTGGCCCGGTGAGGGAAGAAGCGCGTGCTATGACGCGTTGCCTTTACTGTTTCAGGCGGGGCCCGGCCGCTCGAACCTCTGGCGGACAGTCATCTGCGAACTTGCGGAAGTTGTCAGCGAAGCGCGCCGCGAGCTGCCGGTAGCGTTGCCAGTAGTCTTCTTCGCGCGGCCACGATTTCGCCGGGTAGAGGACGTCATCCGGCACGCCGGGACAGTGCGTCGGGACCTGGAAGCCGAAGATCGGGTCTTCGTAAAACTCCACCGATTCCAACTCTCCAGCGAGCGCCGCGTTGAGCAGCGCGCGCGTGTGACGGATGCTGATCCGCTTGCCGATGCCATACGATCCGCCGATCCAGCCCGTGTTTAGCAGCCAGCAGTTGACGCCATAGCGCAGTATCTTGCGCTTCAACAGGTCGGCATACGTCGCCGGGTGGTGCACCATGAACGGCGCGCCGAAGCACGTGCTGAACGTGATCTGCGGTTCCTCGCCCAGGCCGATCTCGGTCCCGCCGACTTTTGAGGTGTAGCCCGAGATGAAGTGGTAGAGCGCCTGGTCCGGCGTAAGGCGCGCGATTGGCGGGATCACGCCCTGCGCATCGCAGGTCAGCAAGATGATATTTTTCGGGTGGCCGCCCATCTTCGACGGGATCGCGTTCTCTATGAACGTCAGCGGGTACGAAGCGCGCGTGTTCTCGGTGAGGCGGTCGTCGTTGAGATCGATCGTGCGCGAGATCGGGTCGGATACGACGTTTTCGAGTATCGTGCCAAAGCGGCGCGTGGCGGCGTAAATCTGCGGCTCGGCGCTTTCTGAGAGCGCGATGACCTTCGCGTAGCAGCCATCCTCGAAGTTGAAGATGCCTTCGTCGTTCCAGCCGTGTTCGTCGTCGCCGATCAGGCCGCGCGTCGGATCGGCGGAGAGCGTTGTCTTGCCGGTCCCGCTCAGGCCAAAGAACAGTGCCGTGTCACCGTCCGGCCCCTCGTTGGCAGAGCAGTGCATGGTCATGATGCCTTCGAGCGGCAGCAGATAGTTCATCACCGTGAAGATCGCTTTTTTGATCTCCCCGGCATAGGCGGAGTTGCCGATGATCGCGATGCGCTGCTCGAAGCTGAGCGCGATCACCGTGGGCGAGCGCGTCCCGTCGATGGACTCGGACGCCTGGAAGGACGGCGCGCAGATGACGGTGAACTCTGGCACGTGCTGGCGATATTCTTCGCGGCTGGTGGGCGTGATGAACATATTCCGCACGAAGAGGCTGTGCCACGCAAGCTCGTTCACCATGCGAATGGGCAGGCGATAGTCTGGGTTGGCGCCTGCGTAGCAGTCTTGCACGAAGAGGTCGCGCCCCTGCAAGAAGCCTTGCAGCCGCCCAAACAATTCGTCGAACTTATCTGCTGCCAGCGGGCGGTTATACTCACCCCACCACACGTGATTCTCGCTTGACGGCTCGCGCACGATCAGCTTGTCTTGCGCGGCGCGGGCGGTGTGCTTGCCGGTGTTGACGACTACCGGCCCCTGGTGCGAGATCATTCCCTCACGCCGGAAGATGATCTCTTCGACCAGCGCTTCGGACGGCAGGTTCCAGTAGACGGTGTTCAGGTTCGCCAGCCCCTGATTGAGCAGTCCATAGTCGCTCTTGTACTCGCGAGCTTGGTCCTGGGCCGGGGATTTGATATTGAGCAGGTTGTTCATAGCCAGTCCCTGACCAGTTTTCGGTCACCAATGTATATTTCGTTCGGCGAATTGGGATCGAGCGCCCATTTCATTCGCTCGATACCTTCGAGGATGTCCTTAACGGAGCCCGCATAGCTCAGCCGCAGATGCCCTTCCATCCCAAACGGCGCGCCGGGGACGGTGACGACCAGCGCCTTGTTGAGCAGGAACGTTGCCAGCTCGACCGAATTCTGACTGTACGCGCGAAAATCGGGCAGGCAGTAGAACGTCCCTAGCGGTTTCTCAACGTGCACGCCGTCAAAGCCTTGCAGCTCCGCGAGCATTACGTCGCGGTTGTTTTGGATGGTGAGACGCAGGTTCTCGACCACGCTCTGCACGCCGGTCAGCGCGCCTTCTGCCGCCGCCTGCGAGGGGACTGCCGGGCACGACGTGGTCTGCGCCTGGATTGCGGTCATGACCTCGATCAGGTGGCGCGGCCCGACCGCCCAGCCGATGCGGAAGCCCGTCATTCCGTAAAGCTTCGAGACGCCGTTGACCAGGACGATATGCGAGCTGTCGACATCCTTATGGGTGTAGTTGTACGCCGAGGGCGCGCACGCGCCGTCGAAGACCAGCTTGTGGTAGATGTCGTCCATGATCAGGTAGATGTCGCGGCTCTCGCACAGTTCGACCGCCACGGCCGGCTGATCCATTTTCTGACCACCGAGGGCCTC
>CAZVCM010000057.1:0-3295 GCA_964626105.1 uncultured Thermoflexus sp. | reverse complement strand
TAAAGCGCGCCCGATGGGTTGTTCGGGCTGTTGACTACGATTGCCTTGGTGTACGAGCTCACCGCGCGCTCGATCTCCTCGAACTGCGGCGCAAACGACCCATCCTCGGGCGTGACGATCACGGGCACGCCGTACACCATCCGCACCATTTCCGGGTAGCTCACCCAATAGGGCGCTAGCAGGATGATCTCGTCCTGCGGATCGGTGATCGCGAACAAGAGATTGTAGAGTGCCTGTTTGTCCCCGGTAGAGACGATGACGTTCTCCGGCGCGACGAGCCGCCCATAGTTTTCTTCGGTGTAGCGGATAATGGCTTTTTTGAGGGAAGGGAGTCCATCAGACGGCGCGTACTTGATGTCGCCGGTCTTCAGCTTGGCGGCCGAGCTGAGGATGGCGGCGATCGGCGCTTTGTTCTTCGGCTCGCCGATGCCGAGGTGGATCACCGGCTCGCCGCGCTCGCGGAGCAGGCGCGCTGCTTCGTTCAGGGCAAGCGTGGGCGATTCCTTGATGGTGCGGGCAAGTTGGCTAAGACTCATATAGGTCGCCTCCCACGGGAGTAACGGCGCCAGAACGAGAGGATCCCGCCGGGGGATGTCGCACCGGCGGCAATTAACGCCCAGGCGCAGGGCGTGTGTCGTTCTGAATTGTACAAGCGCCGCGTGCACAGGCAAGTGAATTCGCTTGGCAGCTTGCACGAAGATTTGTCAGAACTGGTAGCCGATTCCGTCACCTAGCAGCGCGGGGTCGACCGGATGAGCGGGAATGATCACCAGCAGATCAGACGAGGGCCGCGCCGCCGTGAACGGCACGCCGAGCGCTTCAAAGGCTTGCTCGAAAGGTGTTTCGGCCTGACCGGGAAGGATTACCTCGACAAATGCGACCCGGTTCGATACTGCAATTTTGAGGGGCACTTCTGGAAAGCGCACGATTCCCTTCGCGCCGTAGATGTCATACCAGTCCGCTGCCAGGATGCGCTCTTGTGTTTCAAACATCAGCACGTGGGCGATCCCGACGTCGGTCCACACATGGCGGACGCCCTGTGAATCCAGATAGTCTATCAGAGGGGTAAGCGTCTCCGGTTGGCGCACGTAGTAAGGCGAGGCCCACGCGCGCGGTTGGTCGAGCCGCGTCGCGCCAAGCAGGTTGAGGGCGATCACGCTGCTGACGATGGCCGCCGCTAGCATGCGCCGGATGCCGCCATTCCGCGCCAGCGCAGACGCAATCGCCGCCACGCCGACCGGCATGACGCTGTGCAGCATGAGAACATAGCGCCCGGTCGCGTCGAAGCCGAACTCGTTCAGCGCGTGGTTGCTATAGCCGCTCAGCCAGTAGATCAGCGGGAGTACCAGCGCGAACAACGCCAGCAGCTTGCGGCCTGCACGCCCGCTCCGTTTTCGACCTCGCCACGCGAAGACCAGCAGCCCGACCAGCGCGCCCTGGTAGACGATCTGTTGCCACCATGTCGCGGGCCAGCTCAGCACGCGCCACGCCGGGGCGCCGCTGACCAGGCGCGGTGCGAGGTCATACCTCAGATGATCGAAGATTGCGGCGGCGTTTCCCCACGTGTCACCCTGATCGCTGAGCAGGAAGCGAAAAGTGGCCCAGTCGTGCCGTGTGTTGTAGAGCCAAAGAGGTAGGCTTCCCGCGAAGAACGCCAGCGCTACGCTCCATCCCCACCGGCGCAGCGGCGCGCGCCCATACGCCAGCAGCACGAGCGCAACCGGCGCGATGTAAAACGCGCTCAGCCACGACACCCAGAACGCTACGCCACTCACGAAGCCCAGCGCGACGAGCGCTTGCCTGCGCTGGCGAGGGGCAAGGGCGCCGTCGGTAACATAGGTGGTCAGGACGAGCATCAGGCTGCCGAGCGAGAGGGTTTCGGCAGTCGCGCCCCAGGTCTTCATGCCGGTCACCAGCAAGTAGGCGGGCGCCAGCGCGGCGAGTACGGCGCTCAACGCGCCAGTGCGCCGCCCGAAGATACGCACGCCGAGCCAGCCGGTGAGCGCGATATACGCGCCTGCAAGCAGCCACGGAACGAGTTTGAGCGTCACAGCGCTGGGACCGAACAGCGCAAACAGCGGGGCGGTCAGGTACGATTCCAGCGCTCCGAGGTAAGGCTGGCCTGGATGGAAGACCGGGCGGGCGCCGTCCAGAATGCGTAAGACTTGCAGGCCGACCATGCCCTCATCGTAGTCATAGCGCCAGCCCGCGCGGACCAGTAGGGCGAGGCGCAGCGCCAGCCCAGCCGCGACTGCGAGCGCGATCGCGTGCCATTCCGCGCGGCGCAAGCCGTTTATCATTCGGTGTCGGGCGCGTCGATCGTGAAGTTCATGCGGCTGATCGGGGTGGGGGTGTCGCCCAGGTACAGCCGGATCTCGTAGCTGCCGGGCGCAAAGCCGGGGTCACTGCCGAGAAAGAAAGATGTACGCCCTTCAGTGGGCAGGCCCCATAGGTAGCTGTTGCCCTCGACAAGCTCCTGATCGCGGTATAGCTCGCGCCGCCACAGCACGCCCTGGGTCATGTTCTCGAACGTGACAAAGAGATAGATGCGCTCTGTCCCTGCCGGGAAGCTGGTAGCGGGGTCCACCGGCAGCAGCGCATCTGTTACCTCATCGTCGAGCGCCGTGATCTCCAGGCTGGCGTTCGGTGCGGGTGTTACGTCCGAAACGAGCGGGCGCGCGTGCGGCGTAAACGTGGGGAATGGGGTATGCGTCGGTGTGCTGCCCGGCGTCGCGATGACGGTTACGACGACCGTCACCGGAGGCAGAGGCGTATTGGTCGGCAGAATCGCCTCTGCCGGTGCAGACGTGGCGCTTGGTTCTGCGAGTGATGTGGGGGTCTCAGCGAGCAGAATGGTCTGGGTCAGCGCGTCGGGCGTGGCCGTAGGGGCGATTGCCTCCGGCGCGCCTGCTTGCGACGTTTCAGATATTGCGAGCGGTTGCTCTGCCGCCAGATCGGTGACGGTCGGTGTTCCGTCCGGTTCTTCGTCGTTGCGCATGGCGCTGATGACGAGCGTGCTGGCGCAGGTGACGCCACTGATGAGCATCAACGTAAACGCGAGTAGAAACAGACGCCAGCCTCGCTGCCCGGCCTCGCGGCGGCGGCGCCAAAACACATCGCGCCGGCTGCGGCGGAACAACCGCAGCGATACCAGTAACAGCAGTATCGCTAGCGCGAATAATCCACTGGCACCGTAAAGCAGTGTGTCCTGGGATAGTTCTGGCATCTTGGCTAACCTATGTCTGGCGCGTCAGACCCGGTGCATTATAGCACGGGCGCGCTGGCGTTTGGAGCC
>CAZVCM010000056.1:2129-18444 GCA_964626105.1 uncultured Thermoflexus sp. | reverse complement strand
TCGAGCGCGCTCCGTTTTATCTGCCATGCGCCGCAATCTGACGCGTCGCGTGGTTTCTTTTTTTGACAGAGCTTTGCTAGACTATGCGCAGCCTTTTCTGTACTAAGCGTTAATGGAGCGCATGATTCTTTGAAGCCAGCACTTATTGTTCACGGCGACGCCTGGGAAATCGAAGAAGAGAGCCACGTCGAGCGGGTCGCGGGGGTGCGCGCCGCAGCCGAAGCGGGCTGGGCAGTGCTGACGGCGGGCGGCTCGGCGCTGGACGCTGTTGAGCGTGCCGTCGCGCTGATGGAAGACAACCCGGTGCTCAATGCAGGGGTGGGCAGCGCGCTCAACCGCGAGGGCGAGATCGAGCTAGACGCGATCATCATGGACGGGCGGACGCTGGCGCTGGGCGCGGTCGCAGCCGTGCGTGGAATCACCAACCCGGTTAAGCTGGCGCGGCTGATCATGGAAGACGCGGTTCACAGCCTGCTCGTGGGCGAGGGCGCGCGCCGTTTTGCGGAGCTTAAGGGGATGCGCCTCTGCGCGCAGGCGGAGCTAACCGTCTCGCGTGAGGTCGAGCGCTTCCGCCGCCTGCAAGAGCGCGCCAGCTATCACCCGACCGGGCAGCTTTCGCCCGACCCGATGGACACGGTTGGTGCGGTCGCGCTGGACAGTGCGGGGAACGTCGCGGCAGCGACGTCAACGGGCGGAGTACATTTCAAGATGCCCGGTCGGGTAGGGGATTCGCCACTGGTGGGCTCCGGCGCCTATGCTGACAACCTGGCAGGCGCGGCGGCGACGACCGGGCACGGCGAAAGCATCATGCGCGTCGTGCTCGCGAAGACCGCTACTGACGCCGCCGAGCGTGGTATGAGGGCGCAGGAAGCGGCGGAGTATGCGATCCGCGTGTTGCACGAGCGCACCGGCGGCTTCGGCGGGATTATTGTGGTCGACCCTCACGGGCGCGTCGGATACGCATATAACACGCCGCAGATGCCGATCGCGTGGGTAGGCGAAGATGGCTCGATTCACGCCGAGATCGCGCAGCAAGCGGCGGGCAAGGGCGCGTAATGACCGTCCGGGCGGGGCTGTGGCGGTTTGGATTTCTGGCGCTGGCGGCGGCGATGATCGCTGGCAGCGGCTCCTTGCGCGATGCGCCGCCAACCCCCGAGCCGATCTTCGTCACCGCGACGGATGATCCGCTGGTGTTGCCAATCGTTGCCACCGAGACGCCGAGCATCACGCCCGAAGCCTCGCTGACGGTGAGCGCGCTGCTGCCCACGCCCGACCTCAGCACGCGCGCGCCAACTCCCACGCGACCCGCTCCGATCACCATGACGCCGACGTTCACACCGACCATGACCGATACCCCCGGCACGCCTGGCGGCGCCGGCGCGTATGGCCCAGTAGGCGGCGGGGTTGACACCGTGCTGGCGGGCGGCGATGCCTGCGAGACGATTCCGGAGGGCGTGATTGGCGCGGTCTTCCAGAGCGATCCAAACCTGCAGAGCGCGCTCGGCTGCCCGCTGATGGGCGCGACGGTGGCGGTCAGCGGCGCGCACCAGTCGTATCAGAATGGCCTGATGCTGTGGGTGTCGTCGGTGGGCACAGCGCCACAGCCTGCGATTTACGCGCTGCTCAACGACGGCACGTACCAGCGGTTGAACGACACGTTTATTGAGGGTGTCGACCCGGAGAGCGTCGGCAGCCAGCCGCCGGAGGGGTTCCTGGAGCCCCAGCGCGGGTTTGGCAAGGCGTGGCGAGACAACCCGCCGGTGCGTGACCGGATCGGCTGGGCATCCTCACCTGAGATGCCGACCAGCGCGCAGGTGCTCCCGTTCGAGCGCGGTGAGATGGTGCGCGTGGACGGGTTGGGGCAGACGTTCGTGTTTGTCTCTGGCGCGCCCGGCACGTGGACCGCGCGCTAATCGTCTGCGAGCGGGATTTCAGCGGCTTGCGCCAGATACGCGCCTTGCGCGTCGAGCACCTCGACGTTGCGATAGGCGTCCCCTTCGATGGTGTACATTCCCGCTACCAACCGCGCCGCGTTCTCCGGCACTTCCAGCGCAAACCATAGGTAGAGCGTGTCTCCCGCGCGCCAGTACGCGCCCGGCCAGCCGGGTCGGTCATGCTGCGCGATGCGGTCACCGTCCTCGTCGTAGGCGTGGGCGAATACCTGATAGTCGGCGGGCGCCGGACCGGAGAGATGGTATTGCAGCAGAACTTCGCCGGGGAGCAGCGCGTAACCAGCCAGCGTCGCGCCGTTGGCAAAATGCGCCGGTTCGAGCGGGATGATCTGTGTCGCCCAGGGATCGACGGCGTTTGTGCGGACGAGATAGCGCTGATCGCCCGGACGTGGCTCAAAGAGTGCGCCGCCCGCTGGCGGCTCGTCGCATGACAGCGTCGCACACACGCGCAAATCCGGCTGAACGACAAACAGCTCGCTCGCCGCGCGGGTCGGAACCACCGACGTCCGCCGCCCATCCGTAAACCGCACGCTCGGCGCGGGATCGAGCAGCACGCTCCACACCGCTGGCTCCTCGTCGTAGGGCGCGACCTCGCCCGTACTGATCACGATCACATCCGCCGGATCGCTGTCCAGCGCCGCCGCGCGGATCTCGAGGAGATCGCCAAGCGGGGTGCCGAAACCGCCCGGCGTAGCGTGCGTGTCCACAAAGCGCAACAGCGCGACCAGCAGATAGACCTGGAGGGCTACCAGCGCGATCACCGCGCCGAGCAGCAGCCCTTTGAGCGCGTGCGGGCGCAGCGCGTCGAACAGCGCAGAAAGCCCGGCACCGGCTAGCGCATAGGCAGCGGGCATGAGCGGAATCAGGTAGTGCTGCGCGACCTCGGTCCATTCCCACGTGAACGCTAGCACTGGCAGCGCCAGCCATGCGACCAGCACTAACGCGACGCGCTTCTGCGCGAAGTCACTCCTCGCCGCACGCCCGGACAGCCCGATCGCCGTGATGACTGCGACCAAAGGTATAAGCCAGAGCAGCACGTTCACGTTCGGCACGGTTGCGCGATAGTCGCGGAAGCGCTCCGGTCCGGCCAGGGCGTGAATGTCTGTGCCTGCGACGGTTAGCCACGCCAGCTCAAACGCCTGAGTGCTCAGCTCTCGTGTGTGCGTCCCGCCGCTCTCGGTGGCACGGCGCAGCGTGTCGGTCGTGAGCAAGTCCGCCTGCGCAGCGCCGGCCAGCGCGGGAACGAGCGTCAGCGCGGCGAGAAGCAGACCGATTCCGACCGCTCGCCAGCGCACGTCGCGCCGCCACAGCGCGAGTATCAGCAGGCTGAGCGGAATGAGCGCGGCCGCTGCGTAGTGAATCTGCACCGCGAGCGCGAGCAGCGGCCAGTGCAGCGCCTGCGCCCACGCTTTTCGCTCGCGGAAGCCCATGATTCCGAGCAAAACGGCGCCCACGACGAATGGGGGCAGCAGGTCCTGCGCCCAGATTTTGCGCGAAAACAGCACGGCCCACGGAGATGCTGCGTAGAGCAGCGCCGCGATCAGCGCCGGACGCGCGCCGAACGCTCGCCGCATCAATAGCCAAGTCAGCGCGACAGCTAACACGTTTAGCGCGCCGACGAAGACCGTCGCTAGTAGGGGCGTGCTATCTAGCGCGTAGGGCAGGGCGAAGAGATACGCGCTGATGGGCGGGTTGGGGATGCCGACCGACGAGCTAATGCCGAGCAGCGGAAAATCGCTCCCCTGCGCGAGGTCGAGCGCCAGACGCGAGAGATTGGCTTCGTCTCGCTTGAACTCGGTGATGCCCGGCGCGCCCATCCGCAGCGCGCCCGCCAGCAGCAGGATCGCCGCGAGCAGCGCCAGCTCCCACCGGGCGTAAGGGGCGTATCGCGATCTCACCGGTTGCTCCGTGGGGAAAGTGACGGCTCCGGGCAGGGCGGCGCAGCCTTGCCCGGAGCGCGACAGCGCGGGATGACTCCCGCACCGAAACAGATCAGGCTTCCGCCTCTTCTTCAGAGGCGAACTTTTGCCATGGGCCGTGCAGTCCGTCGTCTGTCACGCCGTAATAGACGCGGATGCCGCCATTATCGCGTTGCACGAGATCATAGCGCACCGTGCCGCCGCGCTGGTAGCGCTTCCAGAGGCCGATCTCGCCGTGCCATTCGACCTCGTGAGGTTTGACCGGGTGCGATTCCTTTTCGATGATCGCGTAGTGCCACAGCCGCCTTGCAGACGAGCGCGTCACGTTCTTAACGACGTTCCCGTTCCGCAGGTCACGCATGACGTGGTACTTGACGCCCTTGCGTTCCTCAGTGGCGATGATCTCGACGCCTGTACGCGGTGCGTCAATTCCTGCGGGCTGGGCGGGTTCCGTCGCGGGCGCGGGCGCTGCCGTGTCCGTTTCGCTGGTGGCGGGCTGCTGGCTGGTGGTAAGCGCATTCCGCAGTTCGAGGTTCTGCATGACGAGCTGCACAATCTCGTCACGCACGGCGAGGTTCGTCTCCGCCTCGTCGCGCACATAGATCTTGTTGTCATCGAGCGCGTAGGGCGGGTCGCTGCCACGCGGCACCTGCAGCCGAATGATCGGCTTGCCCTGAGACTCAAGGACATCGATACTGACCTCAATCGGCGGCGTGAGCTTGTGCTCGATCTCCTCGTGCAGCGTGTCGATGGCGGCCTTCGCGTTCGAGACGCCGACGGGCTTGTCCTTTGGTTTGGCGGTGGCGCCGACATAAATCGTCCCACCGTTGGTATTGGCCATCGCGCAAACATCCGCGATCACCGCGTACAGCCGACCACCGCGCCGCGTAATGCCCTCGTGAAACGCCTGCACGATGCTGGCACCTTCTTCACGGCTCGCCTGGACCGGGTCGTAAGGCGCGTGGCTACTGGGGTGATACACTCGCGTGCGCGCGAAATCGTTTCCCAGAAAGACGTCGCGCAGCGCCTCGAACGTGCGCTCGGGCAGCAACACCTCGGTGATTCGGTCGCCAACACCCAGGTTCTTCGGGTTGCGGGGGTCTGCCAGCAGCCGGTGCGCATCTGATCCCTGGATGCAGCGCATCCTGCGCGGATATTCAGGCTTCGTCCCGTCGAAGAAGCGCGCCGTGCTGCGCCGGTCTTTGCGATCGAGGTCGGTTACTTCGAGCGCGTGCAGATGTTCGTCCTGCGTGTAAGCGATTTTCGTCTGTCCCCCGAAGTCAAAGCCACGCATGGCGACACCATGACTCGAATTGGCGTGCGCCGCGATCACGATCCCGCCTGCCTGATCGATGGTGCGGTAGGCGGTCAGCACATCGGACGACGCGCCAACGATGGACGAGCCTTGATCAAGCGCGGCAGCGGGGATTTGCAGGTTCAACAGAATGTGCTCAAGCTGCCGGACGGTTGTCTGTGGCGAGAATATACCGAGAATGTGGAAGCCGAAGGTTGCGGTGAACTCGAAGCCGGGGAGAACAAGGATATTCTCGAGCAGGCGGCGATATTCGGCCAGCGTTTGCTGCTCGTCTGGCCGGATGCGCCCAAGCTGCTCCAGGTATTCGAGCTGTTCAATTTCCTCAGTCATCGCACGATACCCGGCCACCGTGTTGTGGTCGGTGAAGGCGACGATATCGAGGCCGCGTTGCTCGGCTTGGCGAAGGATATCTAGATACGTGACGCCGGGTTCCTGATAATCGGAGGAGCCGGGCGTATGCAGATGCAGGTCAATACGATACCACTGCATCTTTGAACGTCGCGATTTGTTGGTCACAAAGCCTCTCTCTCTGTCATCCTGGTGGATTACGTCATGCGAATGGTGACATTGAGAAGGCGAATTACCCAAGGAGTCCGTAGAACAGCGCCGCCAGTTTCCCGGGTTCAAATGGCTTGATCAGGAACTCGTTGGCGCCTGCCTGACGCGCGGCTTCGGTCATATCCAATCCCGACGCCATCACTATTGGCAGATCTGCAAACGCTGACTCTGAACGAAACCGGGTCACTAGCTCGGAACCTTCCATATCCGCCAGATGGTAATCGACGAGGATAATATCAGGCCGGTTTTCCCGAGCTAACTCAATCGCTGCCTGGCCGCGCGCCGCCATCAAGACCTCGAAGCCGTCCATCTCCAATAATGTCTGTAACAGCTTCACGGTTGTGCGGTCGTCATCGACAATCAGAATCTTGGGCAATGCAGCCTTCCTTGTTGCACAATGTCTTTCTGGGCCGGCCTTGCGCCGCCGGCCCTCGGCTACTTTCCTTGCTCGGCGGCGAGCGCTGGCTCGCGCTCGGCTTCATCCCCCGAGACAAGCGCCGCGTCCAATACTTCCGTCACGTTGTCGACCAGGTGGAAGGACATCTGGTCGCGCACTTCCTGCGGCACATCGTCGAGATCGTGCTCGTTGCGATGCGGCAGGATCACGGTGGTCAGTCCAGCGCGGTGCGCGGCAAGGACTTTATCCTTGATGCCACCCACCGGCAAGACCTGACCGCGCAGCGTGATCTCGCCTGTCATCGCAACGCCGTTTCGGACTGGTCGCTGCGTGATCAGCGAGGCAAGGGCGCTCGCCATCGTCACACCGGCGGACGGTCCGTCTTTTGGGACGGCGCCCGCTGGGACGTGCAGGTGAACGTCGTGCTTTTCAAAGAAGCTTGGCTCGACATTCAGTTCTCGCGCCTTGGCGCGCACGTAGCTGTACGCAGCCCGCGCGCTTTCCTGCATCACTTGCCCCAACTGACCAGTATACTGGAAATCGCCTTTTCCGGGCATCTGCGCTGCTTCGACAAACATCACGTCGCCGCCCACAGCGGTCACTGCCAGCCCGACTGCGACGCCCGGCGTGTCGACACGCTCCTCGATCTCCGTGCGGTAGCCGAAACGCGGATAATCGAGTAGCTCGACCACGTCATCGTCCTCGATGCGCTGGTGTTCGGTTTTTCCTTCGGCGATACGCGTCACGATCTTGCGCGCTACGCGGCCAATCTCGCGTTCCAGGCCGCGCACGCCCGCCTCACGCGTGTAGTCACGGATGATCTTCTGCAGCGCCTCGTCGCTGAACGACAGTTCGTCGGGGCGCAACCCGTTCTCACGAATCTGGCGTGGCACGAGGTACTGCTGGGCGATCTGAAGCTTCTCATGCTCAGTGTAGCCGCTGAGCGCGATGACTTCCATGCGGTCCAGCAGCGGGCCGGGAATTGTCTCCAGTGTGTTAGCGGTGGTGATGAACATCACTTCGGACAGATCAAACGGCACGTCCAGATAGTGATCGCGGAACTCGTGATTCTGTTCTGGGTCGAGCACTTCGAGCAGCGCCGAGGCGGGATCGCCCCGGAAGTCACGCCCGATTTTGTCGACCTCGTCAAGCATCAACACGGGGTTGCGGCTCTCGACGCGGCGTAGGGTTTGGATGATTCGCCCTGGCATGGCGCCGATATAAGTGCGCCGGAATCCCCGTATTTCGGCTTCGTCACGGATGCCGCCGAGCGACAGCCGCGTAAAGCGGCGGCCCATCGCCCGCGCGATCGACGCGCCGAGTGACGTCTTGCCGACGCCGGGCGGCCCGACGAAACACAGAATCGCGCCTTCACGCTCACGGCGGATGAAGTCATCGGTCGGGCGGCGCTCCTCGATCTCTCCGGCACGCTCTTGCCGCAGCTTGCGAACCGCCAGATACTCGAGAATACGCTCTTTGACGTCTTCCAACCCGTAGTGATCCTCATCCAGCACGGCGCGTGCGTGCGCGATTTCGAGATTGTCCTCGGTGCGCACGTCCCACGGCAAGCTCACCATCCAGTCGAGATAGGTGCGGATGACGCCATATTCCGCCGCCGCGCTGGGGAGCCGTGCGAGCCGGTCTAGCTCGCGCCGCGCTTCGCGGGCGGCTTCTTCCGGCATGTTCGCCTTCTCGATCTTCTGGCGAAACTCCTCGACTTCGACGGTTTGCTCGTCACCCTCACCAAGCTCGCGCTGGATGGCCTTCAACTGCTCGCGCAGGAAATACTCGCGCTGCATCTTCTCCATCTCGGACTGCGCTTCGCTCTGAATCTTGTGTCCGAGTTCGAGGACTTCCAATTCTTTGGTGAGGATCGCCATCAGGACATGGAGCTTTTCGAGGACGGAGTCGATTTCCAGCAGCTTTTGCTGGTCTTCGAGGCTGATGCGAATATACGTTGCCAGAGCGTAGACAAGCTGCAGCGGGTCTTCAAGATTGATCGCTGCGTTGATCAGCTCGCCCGGGATGCTCGGAACCAGATCGCCCATGCGGCCGAATAACTCGACCACGTTGCGCATCAGCGCCTCGACCTCGATCGTTTCTTCGACCGTTTCAGGCTGCGCTGAGACACGCGCGACGAGGTATGGTTCGGTGCGGCTCCACTCGTCCACCTTGATGCGCGCGATGCCCTGCACCAGCAAGCGGATTGTGCCGTCCGGCGCGCGAAACAGGCGATGGATCTGCGCCAGCGTGCCATATTCGTACACATCTTCGGGGCCGGGCGTTTCAAGCTCTGGATCGCGCGAGGCGACCAGCGCGATCAGCCGATCCCCGCCCACGACTTCGTCAATCAGCCGGATTGAGCGGGGCTGTCCGACAGTCAGCGGAATGGTGGTTTGCGGATAAACGACAAGGCCGCGCAGCGGCAGCAGCGGCAGCTCGCGCGGGGAGTCCAGCAAGGCTTCTACATCTGTCGAGTCGTCATCGCTAGAGGTCTCGGTGCCGCTTTCCGCATGTTCGGCTTGCTCGTTAATGTCAAGCGTCAGTTCGGCGTCTTCTGAAACATCTGCGCTCACTTCTTGAGGCTGATCGGACGATTCATCGGGCGAGCGAGTCTCGTCCGAGGGGGCATCGTCCATTTTACTCTTTCGTTTCGCCATTACGTCACTCACTCACAGGTGTACGGTGTGGGCTGGCGGGCGCGCAATCAAGATGCGCCACCACCGGTCTCTGAAGGATCATCCATGTTCACAATTCGCACCGAGCGCGCTGCTGCATGCGGGAGCACGATTTTCAGGAAGCCATCGCGATAGGTGGCTGACACTTGGTCGCGCTCGACCGCCCAGGGCAGGTTGACTTCTGTGCGGAACTCGCCAAACGCGATCTCGAGCTGATGATACGACGCCTCAGACGGCGTGGTGCGCTTGCGGACTCCGCTGATGGTCAGCTTCTTGCTGTGCAGCAGGATGCTGAAGTCTCCCTCGCGCATACCGGCGATCTCGACCGCTACAACCAGCTTATCATCGAGTTCGTAGACGTCGGTGGGAGGATGCCATACCGTCACGTGGCGAACAACAACCCAACGCCTGACGGTTCCGCGCGCTGCTTCATCCAGATCCAGATCGGACTGCGAACGGGCGGGCGGTGAATCGGAGAAATGTATTTCCGGCATGCAGCTTCACGCTCCGAGCCATTGTGCCTAATACGAGTAAGCGGTGCCCGAAAAGCACCCCTTACGCCAAAGGGGATCATACCACACCCGGTAGGATGCCTCAATAAGAGCGGCAATAGAACCATAGAGCCGGCGCGCGCTTTGTATGACCGCTGAATCACCTTCGCGTAGACAAGGTTGAAGGCGATCAAAGCTCGTAGACGGCGCCATCTTGGGCGACATCGATGGGGCCGGAATAGGTGGTGCGCGCTTCGGCAATCAAGTCTTCCGGCGCGCGCCGCGTATCGTAGTGAATGAGCACCAGCCGCGCTGCCTGCGCATCGGTCGCCGTCTGACCCGCCTGGGCCGCGCTGGAATGGCCGGGTGTCTCGCCCGCGGCTTCGTGCACCAGCAGGTCCGCACCTTGCGCCAGCCGCTCAACTGCCGGGGCAGGGGCGGTGTCAGCGGAATAGCTGAAGACGCGACCGTTGGGTTTGATGGTGACACGCAGGCCAATGGTGGGGACGTAATGCACCGTCGGCCAGGACGTGATGCGAAAGTCCGCATTGTCCAGCAGCAGTGCATCCTCGCGCTCGGGCAGCGGGTGAAGCTGCACTTCGAAGAACTCCGGCCAGGTGTCACACAGCGCTGCCTGCATGAGCAACTCTACGCGCTGCAAGCAGTGGTGCAAGCCGTAGATCGGTAGCGGGTTCCGCCGGCCTTTCAGCCAAAGCTGCATCAGCATGATCATGAGCCCGGACACGTGATCCGGATGGAAATGCGTCAGGATGAGCGCTGAGAGATCGTCCGCGCCGATGCCGATCTGCGCGAGCTTGTGGAGAGGGTTCGCTCCGCAATCGATCACGATTGCCGAGCCATGTTGACCTTGTAACAGAAGATGGGTGTTGTCGTGGGTCGCGTCCGAGACGGCTGCGGCTGACCCGAGGATCGTAAGGCGCGCCATAGGCTTTTACCCGAACTATGCGGCTGAGCCGCCGGATGAGATGCTAGTGCGTCAAGACAAATTCGACGAGCCGGGGCGTGATGGTGACCTCTAGCATACCGGCAACCAGGATCAAGGGCAATACGACCGCGATCCCCACCTTTACCGTGTCTGCCAGCGCCCTGATCCACGCTTCGCCAACGGAGTGTCCCTCGGGGGGGCGGGTAATCACGCTTCCCAGGCGCAGCGCCGCCGCGCTCGCCAGCAGAATCGCCGGAACTTCGGCCAGCCCGTGCGGCACGACCGCTGCGAAGAAGGGCAGCGGGTCCAGCCCGGCAGAGACCACCTGGGCAAGGATGAACCCGAGGATGCCAAACGGCGCCATCACCAGGACGAGCGCCAGTGTGCCAAACGAAAAGACAGCGAGCGCCGTTGCGACCGCCAACACGCGCATATTCTGCGCGACGGCCGCGCCGATAAGGGCCGGATTGCCGCGACCAAGCTCCAGCCAGGACTGCAGATTGTCGAGCATCTCCGCATCGTCTACGGCAACCTCGTCGAGCGGCAGCGGCCAGCGATCGGCAGCCAGCCATCCGCCCACGAAGGCTGCGACGAGGCACAAAGCCGTGACCGCCGCCGGTGCGCCGTGCGTGCGGACTGCGGGCATAACACTCGTCCGGTACCACGCGACGAGCGAGCGGTGCTGCACCGGGCCCCGAAACTGCGCCGCGAACGTGCGCCCGATCCAGCGGAAATTGAGCTGGTCGAGCGAGCGACCCAGCAGTTCCTCGCGGTTGAAGATGCGCGCGCCCATCCGCACGAACAGGGCGACTGTCACCAGCAGACCGAGCGCCAGAATCCACAGCACATAGCGCTGGTGCGGCTGCACCATGATGACGCTTTCCAGAATAACCAGCATCGACATTGGGATGATGATGAAGCTCGCCAGCAGGTTCGCGGCGCGTGTTGAGGTCGTCTGGCTGGAGATCACGACCGAGCCCGTAACCATCACCAGCGCCTGGACCGTGGTCAGCACCAGAATCTGAATGACAAGCGTGATCGGGGGCCGCCACTGCGCCCCACCGAACACCAACCCGCCCATGTAGATCGCGATGCCGAGGTAGCTCGCCAGCAGTGGTGGCAACATCGCCGCGAATGACTTGCCGAGGTATAGCTCCGTGTTGGTCAGTGGCGTCGCAAGCAACGGTTCCAGGCTGAGCCGTTCTTTTTCGCCGACGAACGTTTCGAGCGCAATTACCAGCGAGATTGACACCGGGAAGAAGCCAACGATCATCGGAAGCAGCGGAAGCAAGGCGGGAAGCAGCGGCTCTGCCCCGTTGGCCTCGAAGAAGCTGATGAACAGCCCCGTCATGGTGTTTGCCAGCAGCGGAAAGACGAGCGTCAGCAGCAGAATCGGCCCCATGATCCGCCAATCACGAAAGCTGTCGCGCACTTCGCGCCGCGTGACGATCAGCGCATTGGAGAGCATTCGCCGCACGCTCCGGCCCGGCGAAGAGACGTTAGCGGGCTGGCTCAGGCTCGACATCGCGCTCGTGCCCCTCGTCTTCCTGAACGATCTGTAGATAGACATCTTCCAGCGTGCGCGAGATCTCGCTGAGCGTGACCACCTCAACGCCCAGGCCCATCAGGCGGCGAAGAAGCGTTGGGTTGTCTGCCGCAGGGGCCGGCGTGTGATAGCGCAGCCAGCGCTCGCCCTGGTCAACCACCGTAACCAGATCGCTGAGTTCCGCCACTACGCTATTGAGCGGCTGCGCGGCTCGTAGCTCCATCAGCGGCGGACCGACGAAGCGGTGTGCCAGCGTGTCGAACGGCCCGTGCGCGATGATTCGCCCGCGCCGGATGACTGCGATGCGGTCGGCCAGCATCTGCGCTTCGGTGAGGTTGTGCGTCGTGATCGCGATCGTGCGTTCCGCCCGCTGCAGGTCACAGATCGCCTCGCGGACCAAGCGCGCGCTTTGCGGGTCCATCGCGGAGGTCGGCTCGTCCAGGAGCAGCACCGCCGGGTCATGGAGCAGGGCGCGGGCGAGCGCAAGCTTCTGCTGCATCCCTTTGGAGTACTCGCCGAGCCGTTTGTCCAGCGCGTCGCCTAGCCCGAAGTGTTCCATCAGTTCGCGCGGCCTGCGGCGGCGCAAGTCGTCGGGCAGGTGATAGAGCTGCGCGAAGAAATCAAGGTACTCAATCGCCTTCATACGCTGGTAGAGACCGTGCTGCTCGGTGAGCACGCCAACGCGCGCCCGCACCTCGGTCGGGTGGCGCACCACGTCGAAACCTGCCACGCGCGCCCATCCCGCGCTCGGCGCGAGGATCGAGGTCAGCATGCGGACGGTGGTGGTCTTTCCGGCGCCGTTGGGGCCGAGTAGCGCGAAGATCGTGCCCGGCTCGATGGTGAGCGTGATCCCGTCAACTGCCAGGAATAAGCCAAAGCGTTTGGTAAGCTGGTTCGTTTCGATCATCGCGTGCGCTTGCCCCTCCGGATGCGCGCTAGCTGGCGTCTGACCTTTGCCGGCGCTTGGTCGCCGAGCTGCCGCGCGTGCGGTTGAACAGGTCGTCCCGATGGCGGAAGATCAACAATGCCAGCGCCAGAAGCCCGGCAACGGCGGTTGTGACCTGGGAGACGTTCACGCCGCTAACCAGGGTGACATCGACGCGCAGGTATTCCAGCAGAAAGCGTGCCAGCCCATAGAGCACGACATACAACAGAACAAAGTCGCCCTGCTTCAGACGGTCCCGATAGCGCAACCACAGCACGAGCAGCGCGCCGAACGTCAGCAGATTCCACAGCGATTCATAGAGGAACAGCGGGTGAAAGCGTGTGTCTGGGCTATACTGCGGCGGTGGATTGGTGAGCGTCATGCCCCACGGGAGATCGGTCGGCTTGCCAAAGAGTTCTTCATTGACATAGTTGCCCCAACGCCCGATCGCCTGACCGAGTGGCACAACTACCGCGCCAATGTCCAGCCATGAGAACGCGTCAAGCTTGTTGCGGTAGGCGTAGATCGCGATACCGAGGATGCCGCCCAGCACCGCGCCAAAGATCGATAGGCCGCCGCTCCAGATCACGAACGGCCCTTCGTTGAGATCGAAGAAGTTCGAGAAATACCACGCCCGATCGCGTGCGGCATTGACAGCTGGGAAGAGTACGTGCCAGGCACGCGCGAATATCACGCCGAAGAATACCACCCAGATCAGTCCATTCCACACATGATCTGGATCTTTGCGGTCGCGACGGGCCATCCACGCAGCGACCGCTGCTGCGACGAGAATGCCCAGAACGATGATCAGTCCATAGAAATGGAATGTTGGGTTGACAGTGAGGCCAAAGATATCGAATGGGCCGATCTCAAGGCCGCGGCGGTGAATCGTCATAGCGCGCTTTCCTCACGCTTGAGCGTACGATAGACATACCACACCCGCTGGATGACGGTGACGTGCGTGCCGATAGCGAGAATCCACAGCCCGGCCTCGACCCAGCCGGTGAGCAGCATCGCGATGATGATCACGACGCGCTCCATACGCGTCAGCACGCCCACTTTGCAGTCGACGTTCAGCCCCTCGGCCCGCGCGCGGACGTAGCTCACCAGCAACGAGCCGAGCAGCGCCGCCATACTGAGCAGCATCACGCGCTCATTGCCCCACAGGCTGAAATGGTAGGCCAGGCCCATGAAGATGAAACCGTCTGCGTAGCGATCTAGCGTGGAGTCGAACAGCGCGCCGAACTTCCCTGTGCGCTGCATCGCCCGCGCCACTGCGCCATCGAGCGCGTCGAGTGGGGTTCCCAACAACAGGATGATCGCGGCCCAGAAGAAATGCCCCTGTGACGCGACATAGGATGCGATCGCGACAATTACCAGCCCGAGCGCAGTGATTGCGTCCGGATGCACGCCGATCTCGTGGAGCTTGCGGCCCAGCGTGCCGGTCACGTCGCGCGTGTAGTAGCGCACGCGGTCCGTCAGGGTATTGAAGCGTGGCGTTCGGTTATCGGAAGTCATCAGCGGTTCGTCCTGTGGATGCCTGTCACTGCCATCATTTTGCGCGGGAATTCGCCCTTGTCAAAGCCTGCCCCGTGGAGTACACTTAGCACTGCTTTCGGGGCGTAGCGCAGTTTGGCTAGCGCGCACCGTTCGGGTCGGTGAGGTCCCCGGTTCAAATCCGGGCGCCCCGACAGACAGAACTCCAGCCATCACCGGCTGGAGTTTTTGTGTTTCTACAGACCGTTCGCCTTCGCGTCGTCCCACAGGGTGTCCATCTCATCGAGCGTCATCTCGTCAAGGATCCGGCCCTGCGCGACGGCCTGTTCCTCGATGTAGTGGAACCGGCGATAGAATCGCTGGTTTGCGGCCCGCAGCGCGGATTCCGGATCGACGCCCATCCAGCGCGCAAGGTTGACCGCCACAAACAGCACATCGCCCATCTCGTGGAATGTCTCGTCGGGCGTTTCGGCGGCGAGCAGTTCGTCCAGTTCCTCGCGCAGCTTAGCGAGAACCGGGTCAATCGTCGGCCAGTCGAAGCCGGCGCGCGCGGCACGATCCTGGTAGCTGAACGACTGCGTCAGCGCGGGCAGCGACTTCGACACGCCCTGCAAGCGCGAGGTGCGCTCGTCGCTCTTTTCGGCTTGCTTGAGCCGATCCCAGTTGACTTTTACGTCTTCCGAGTTGTTGACCTTGACCTCGCCCCAGACATGCGGGTGGCGGCGGATAATCTTTTCGTTGATCGAGGCAATAATGTCCGCCATGCGGAACTCGCCAGAATCGACCGCGATCTGGCTGTGTAACACGATCTGGAGCAGGAGATCACCCAGTTCCTCGCGTAATGCTGCCGCGTCGCCGCTATCAAGCGCGTCCAGAACCTCGTACGTCTCTTCGAGCAGATAGGGGCGCAGAGATTCATGCGTCTGCTTCCGATCCCAGGGACAGCCCTCGGGCGCGCGCAAATGCGCGATCGTCTCCTGAAAGCGTTCGAGGCTGCTGGACTCAGGCAGCGCCGGGACCAGGATCGCAACGGCCTCGCCGGCGCGGACCTCGCTCAATACGCCAAGCGTGACGCTCGTGGCGCTGAGCGCGCCATCCTCGCCCTGGATAACCATCTGCAGTGAATGGGCGGGCGGGTACTGGTTGAGCAGGACGCGTTGCAGAACTTCGAGATCGCCCAACCCAGCCAACAGTGCGGGCGCATCAGGGTTTAGCGGTGGGTGGTGCATCTCCGCGAGGTCAGCCGCGTCGACAAACTGCAGGCTCGCCAGATCGGCAAGCGCCAGCGCCTCGGTGATGTCCGGAAGCAGGGGAAGCAAAGCGCGGATCGACATCATATCCTCTCGCAATCGATAGCGCGGGCGAGTGTTCAGCCCGAGGACGCCATCAACGGAAAACAGGCGGACTCTCCACCAGTACGATTGGAGAGTCGCCTGTTATGGTCACGTGGGTCACACACGACCCGTTGAGTCGCTTAACGCTTGGTGTAGGTCGGGGCCTTGCGGGCGCGCTTGAGACCGGGCTTCTTGCGCTCCTTCTCGCGCGGATCACGCGAGAGGAACTCCCCGGCGCGCAGGACCGGACGCCATTCCGGCTCAATCTTCAGCAGCGCGCGCGCCAGACCAAGCTGGATCGCATCGCGCTGGCCGGTGTCGCCGCCGCCTTGCACTTTGACCGTGACGTTGTACGCCGTTTCTTGCCCGACCGCGCGCAGCGGCTCGAGCACCTGCTCGAAATCACCGATGCGGGCGAGGTATTCTTCTCCCGGCTTATCGTTGATCACGACGCTGCCGTTGCCACCGGGCCACAGCCGGACGCGTGCCGTCGAGGTCTTGCGCCGTCCGATACCCTCGTAATAGTTCGATGTCATGTGTGTAATCCTTCTTCGCCCTTACAGCTCGTACGTCTTCGGACGCTGTGCTTCGTGCGGGTGAGTCGCGGTTGTGTAGACCTTCAGCTTCTTCAGTTGCTTGCGCCCCAGGCTGTTCTTCGGCAGCATGCCGCGCACCGCAGAGCGGATCACGCGATCCGGGAAGCGCTGGAGCTGGTCGCGCAGCGCGATCGCCCGCAACCCGCCGGGATAGCCTGAGT
>CAZVCM010000056.1:0-2119 GCA_964626105.1 uncultured Thermoflexus sp. | reverse complement strand
CATCTTGTTGCCGGTCACGCGGATCTTATCGGCGTTGATGACGATCACGAAGTCGCCAACATCCATGTGCGGGCTGAAGATCGGTTTGTGCTTTCCGCGCAGCAGGACCGCGATCTGCGTGGCGAGACGCCCCAAGGTCTGATCCTTAGCATCTACCACATACCACTCGCGCTCGATGTCCGCTGGCTTTGGGGTATAGGTTTTGATTCTCATTTGTCGCTTACTCCAGCGGGCGTCTCCCCGCTCTTAGTATGTTACTCGTGTCAGGCACAGGCCCCGCGCCGGAGCGCTTGGGTTCGGCCAGGTGCCGTCCGCTGCGCGAAACGCTGTCAGGAAGTCTTCTGCCGTCAGATCGCCCCTTCCGACACGGGCGAGTCCGCCTACAATCCGCCGCACCATGCGGTACAAGAACGCGTTAGCTTCGATGGTGTACCGCAGCACATAACAACTGGTTTCCGGTCGTTCTTCGAGCGAGACTTCCGACCGGAAGACTTCGCGGGTTGTGCTTTCACCCTGGGGCGGTTGCCCAAATGTCGCGAAGTCGTGCGTTCCGACCAGCCCCGCCGCAGCCTTTCGCATCTCGTCGAGCGCGGGCGCGCGGTGGGTGGCGATGTGCCAGGCGCAGCGCTGCCAGATGGGCTGCCGCACTGGCGCGAAATAGAGCGTGTAGGTGTACGCCCGTCTGCGGGCGTCGAAGCGCGGGTGAAACGTTGCCGCGGCTTCTTCCAGAGATTGCAGAGCAATGGCTCCAGGCAGGTTGGCGTTCATCGCGCGCCACAGCGCGCTTGTTTCGTGCCGCCACGCTACATCGAAGGCGATCACCTGGCCGGTAGCATGAACTCCTGTGTCGGTTCGCCCCGCGCCAATCACGGTGACGTCTTGCTGCGTGACCTGCTTCAGCGCGGCCTCAACTGCCCCCTGGATCGTCGGTGTGTCACCCGCCTGGCGCTGGAAGCCGAAGTACTCGGTTCCATCATAGGCCAGCACGGCCCGGTAGCGGGTGACACGACCGCTCACACGCTCTTAGACTTCCTCGCGGTCGACAAGCTCGACCATGACCATCGGCGCGGCATCGCCCTTGCGCGGGCCCAGTTTCAGCAAGCGCAGGTAGCCGCCCGGCCGCGTTTCGTAGCGCGGCGCTAGTTCATCGTACACCTTCGCAACGGTTTCCGGGTTGTTCAGTCGCGCTAGCAGCAAGCGACGCGCGTGAACGCCGCGCGCCGGTTCGGCATGGGCGCGGCCCCGCTTCGCAATGGTGATCAGCTTCTCGGCTTCGGCACGGATCGCACGGGCTTTCGCTTCCGTCGTCGTGATGCGCTCGTGCTGGAACAGATCGTTGATCAGATTGCGACGCAGGCTATTGCGATGACCGGTACTCCGCCCCAGGTGCTTTCCAGCAACTTTGTGTCGCATTACACAGATTCCTTCTCGATCTAGTCGGTGGTGGAGAAGATGTCATGCTCTTCGGGCAGGTAGTTCTTCTCGCGCAGCCGGGTCACCAGTTCGTCGAGCGATTTCTCGCCGAAGTTCCGGATTGCCAGCATCGCATCAGGCCCGCGTTCGAGCATTTCGAGCACTTCCCCGACGTTGGTGATGCCTGTACGCTTGAGTGAGTTGAAGACGCGCACACTGAGATCAAGCGACTCGATCGGCGTCTCGTAGACTTCCGCCGGAAGCGCGTTGGGATCGGGTTCCGCGACCTCTTCCTTCGGCGGCATCAGCGATTCCTCGCTGACACCAGCGAGGATGATCAGGTGCTTCATCAGAATCTCGGCAGCCTGGCTCATCGCCTCTTCCGGGCGGACTGAGCCATCAGTCCAGATCTCGAGGAGCAGGCGGTCATAGTTCGTCCGCTGCCCCACACGCGCGCGCTCTACGTCATAGTTCACGCGCTTGATCGGGCTGAAGATGGCGTCTATCGGTAGCTCACCGATGGGCAGGCGCCCGCGATCCTCGGCAGGCGAAAACCCGGCGCCCTTCTGCACGGTGAATTCGATCTCGATCTGTGCATCGTCGGAGTCGGCGGTGAACAGGTACAGGTCCGGATTGATGATCTCGACTTCAGCCGGGCAGATGATGTCCGCGGCTGTGACCGTTCCCTCACCGTGCACTTCCAGGC
>CAZVCM010000055.1:0-18497 GCA_964626105.1 uncultured Thermoflexus sp. | reverse complement strand
TCGATCCCGGCAGCAGGCACCGTCGTCCTCATCCCGTTCGCGCCGCAGAACTAACAGCTCATCCGTCGTAGATCGCAAAGCGGTATCGAGGCGCCTCGGTACCGCTTTTATCGTGCCGCGTGCTGTGCGTTGTGGCTACCCGTTGCGACGGGCGAGCCGCTTCATCGCGCCGAGGATGCGCGGCATCAGCCGCTCGTAGAGGGTGTAGAGCGCCGCGTTGGGCACGTAGTCCCACGCGCCGATGTGCCGCACGACCGTCCCGCCGAATCCGTCTTTGAAGCGATAAACGCCCCACATGGGATCGTCCTCAGAGAACGTGTCCGGCGCGCCCCAGAAGTCATACGTCGGATAGCCGCGCGCCTGCGCCCAGCGGATCGCTTCCCACTGGAGCAGGTAGGTTGGCATCCGCTGGCGCTCCTCGTTGCTGCTCATGCCGTAGAAGTACCACGCTTTGGGGCCGAAGTGGAACAGCACCAGCCCGGCGAGGGGCGCGCCTTCCCATTCTGCGAGAAACGCCTGCGCCAGCCCCGCCTCGATGAAGCGCGCCCACGCCTCGCGGTAATATTCGAGCGGGCGGATCAAAAAGCCCTGACGCGCGCCGGTGACCTGATAAAGCTGGTAGAGCGTCGCCAGGTCCGCCTCGCCCGCCGCCGCACGCACGGTGACGCCGTGCTTGGTCGCCTGACGGATCTTGCGGCGCGTACCCTGGCTCATGTCTGCAAGCAGGGCGTCTTCGCTCTGCGTCAAGTCGAGCGTGACCGTGTTGCGGAACTGCACCTGTGACGCGCTGAACCGCCAGCCCCGCGCCCGTAGCGTGCCCAGCACCTGCTGGCCGGTCGCGTCGTCGTGCGGCGGGCGCGCCGGATCGTCGCCGCCGGGAATACCCGTCCCCGCGATCACATCGGGATCGATCTTCAGCCACACGGCGCGGCGCTGACGCGCGAGCGCTTCGAGGTGATCGAGCACCGCCTGGACGTGCGCGGCGTTCGCATAGTCCAGCGTGGGGCCCTTGGGGACATACATCACACGCAACGGACCGGCCCGCCGGGTCAGCAGCGAGGCCGCCGCGACGGGCTGCTCGCCGTCGAGGAACAGCAGGCGCTCAGGCGTCCAGCCGGTCTCGACCTGCTTGAACGCGCCCCATTCCCAGGTTTGGAGCACATGCGCCGCTGGCAGGCGTGCGAGCGCCGTGTTCCATTCTTCGCGCGTGGCGCTGGCGCGGACTGTGAACATACCCTCTCCCCTGCGTAAGCGTGGCGCAGCAAAAAAGCCGCGAATGAACGCGACCCTATCGTACCAGAGAACGGCAAGAGACAGCGAAAGGCAGCGAATCACCGCGCGCCGCCCTCGTGCTGTCCGCTGGAGGTCAGACGTGCATCACGAAGAATGCGCCGCTGATCCGCTCCCCGGTGGGTACGACTTCGACGGTGGGATGCAGCGCGAAGCCGAGGCTCATTTTCAGCGCGAAGTTGGCAGATTTGTCCAGCGAGGACCACGATCGCATCTGATAGCATCCCAGCTCGCGCGCCAGCTCCAACCCGGCGAGTTGCAGCGCGCGCCCGTGCCCCTGGCGGCGAAACTCGTCATCGACCGCGAAGGTGCACACGAATAGCTCTGTGACCGGCTCGCTGCCAGGGCCGAGCAGCGGCGCCGGCTCGCCAGCGTCCGGATCGGCGGGCGGAATAGCGAGCGGCTGGAGGCGCAGACACAGGTTCCCCATGACGCGATCGCCCACCGCCGCGGTGAGGTAGTGCATGTCAGGCTTGGGTGCGCCGTCTTCGGCCAGGGCATAGCGCGCCATGCCGTGCTGCCCGAGGTGAATCACGAATGCTAACCACAACGGATGTCCGGGAGTGACGCGGATAACGGCCATCGCCCTCTCTTTCTTTTATTCGGCGCGCGCCACCGCAAAGCGATAGAGCGCGTATATCAGCGGGTTATAGACGCGGTCCCACGCGCCGGCGCCACGCACGACTGTCCCGCCCCAGCCGCGCTTGAAGCGGTAGACGCCCCACAGCCCGTCGCTGCGCTCGGTGAACTGCGCCTCAAGCGTTTCGACATCGGCATCCGGCACGCCAACCATATCGTAGCAGCGCGCGCCGCGTGCCTTCGCCCACTGCATCCCCGCCCACTGCACGCCATACGATGCCATGCGCTGGCGCTCATGCTCGGACGAGGCGCCATAGAGATACCACGCCTGATCTGCCAGCGCGAAGACCATCACCCCCGAGAGGTCCTGCCCGTCATAGCTGCCGAGCAACAGCACGCCGCGCCCCTGGGGAACAAACCGCTCGTAGACGTGCTCGTAATAGCGCGGGGCGTGCACGCCGAACGCGTCCCGCGCGCCGGTCTCCTGCATCAGCGCGTTGAAGCTGTCCAGATCGTCGCGCGTCCCTTCGCGGATCGCGACCTCGAAGCGCTCGCTCTTGCGGATATTGCGGCGCGTGCCCTGGTTCATACGCGCCAGGATCGCGTCTTCGTCGGCAGTCAGGTCGACCAGATACGAGCGCGGCGGCTGGACGGTCTGCGGGCTGAGGCGGAACCCCCAGCGCGTGAAGTCCACGCTCTCCAGCCCATAGCCCGGCTCGATCTTGAGCAGCGCGGTGCGGCGGCGCTTGACCGCGCGATCGATCGCGTCTCTCAGCGCGCTGACCTGTGCGTCGTCCGTCCAATCCACCAGCGGGCCGAAAGGCGCGTATGCCAGCCGCCCGAGGTGCAGCGGCAGCGGACGGTAGAGCACCTGCACCCCGGCGGCAAGCGAGCCATCGTCGCGGGCGAGGGCGATTCGTTCCGCCTGCCAGCCGAAGGTCGTCTTCAGCACGCCCCAACCGCTGGTTTGCAGCAGGTGCGCGCGCGGGTGCATCTCGACAAATGCATCCCAGGCATCGGGCGAGGGAGAGATGGTCTGATAAGTCATGCGGGCCAGGTCACTTTCAATACCCCGAATATCCGCGCCGATTATAGCGCAGTCTGCGTGATCGTTTTGTGTTCGCCGGGTTCCGATGCTAGAATGGGGCCTCACGACGGCGCGCATGATTGATGCTTTGCCCGCCTGTTGGGCGGCGGTTATACTAGTCACCTGTTGCCCCAAAACGACTGTTGTTACGTGGTAACCGTCCAGGCCCTGCTGGAGGATGTACGACTCATGACGGTTAATGAATGGGTATTTGTTGGGCTGTTCCTGGCGCTCGCCTGGCTGCTGCCCGCGACGCCGGTTTTCCTCGCAAAATTTCTCGCGCCGAAGCGGCCTAACCCGGTCAAGCAGCAGGTGTACGAGTGCGGCATTGAGACCGAGGGCGACACGTGGGTGCAGTTCCGCGCGCAGTACTACGTTTACGCGCTGGTGTTTCTGCTATTTGACGTCGAGGTGGTATTTCTGTTCCCCTGGGCGCTGGCGTATAACAAGCTCGGCCTCTTTGCGCTGTTCGAGGTGGTTGTCTTTATCACGCTGCTGATCGTGGCGCTGCTTTATACCTGGCGTAAACGGGCGCTGGCGTGGTCGAGCTAGCCGGTTCGATGCCGGTAGAGTCGCGGACATCTACCGGCTTTTTACGTGTCTATACGGCTTTTGCTGGAGACATCGCATGACCGATTTTCTTATCGATATTGGCTTCTCGCGCGACCTGGCGGTGTTGGTCGCGAAGACGCTGGGCGTCTTTGCGCTGGCGATGATCGGGTTGGTATGGACGATCTTCTTGATCTGGGTGGAGCGTAAGGTCGCTGGCCGCTTCCAGGACCGGCTCGGCCCAAACCGCGCCGGACCGTTTGGGCTGGTGCAGTCGTTCGCCGACGCGATCAAGATCATCCTCAAAGAAGACATTATGCACAGCGGCGTGGACCGCTGGGTGTTCAACATCGCGCCGCTGCTGTCGGTGATGGCGGTGTTGCTGTTGTGGGTGGTGATCCCCTTCACGCCTACGCTGATTGGCGTGGACCTGAGCATTGGCGTGCTGTACCTGTTCGCGGTGGGGTCGCTCAGCTCAGTCGCGATCCTGATGGCCGGGTGGGGCAGTAACAACAAATTCGCGCTGATGGGCGCGTTCCGCGCGGTCGCGCAGTTGATCAGCTACGAAGTGCCGATGGCGCTGACAATGCTCGTGCCGGTTGTGCTGACGGGGTCCATGAGCACGCAGGACGTCGTGTTTGGGCAGCATGTGTGGTACGTCTTCGCTGTGCCGCTGACGCTGTTGATCTTCATTATCGCCAGCATGGCCGAGCTAGGACGCGCGCCCTTCGACATTCTCGAAGCGGAGTCGGAGCTGGTCGCGGGTTATCAGGTCGAGTATTCCGGCTTCAAGTTTGGCCTGTTTTACGTAGGCGAGTTTTTGCACGCGTTCACCGTCGGTGTGGTGATGGCGGTGCTGTTCTTTGGCGGCTGGCGTGGCCCGTTCGCAGAAGATGTGCCGCTGCTCGGCTTCTTCTATCTGCTGATCAAAAGCTTCATCGGCTATTTTGTGGTGCTGTGGATTCGCATGACGGTGCCGCGCGTCCGCGTGGACCAGATGCTCGATCTGGGGTGGAAGTTCCTGGTCCCGCTCAGCCTGGTGAACCTGCTGGTGGTAGCGCTGGTGTGGAAGATCATCCCCGGCACCGATACGATCGACAGCTTTGGGGATGCGCTGGTGCCGTCTCTGGTGCTGCTGGTGGTGAACATCGTGATGATCCTGGGCGTGGGCGCGCTGCTGCGCGAGCAAGGTCGGCGCGATCGGCAGCGTCTTGAGGCAAAGCGCGCAGCGTTGGAACCGGCTGAAGCTGCGCCAGCCAGCGCTGGCAGGTAGGAGGTCCGCGTGGAGTTAACGGTCGAATCCCTGGTTTTCCTGCTCTTTAGCCTGATTACGCTGGGTGGCGGTTTGCTGGTCGTCACCACGCGGAACCTGTTCCACGGCGCGCTGTTCCTGATGTTGAGCCTGTTCGGCGTGGCTGGGCTGTTTGTGCTGCTGACCGCGCCGTTCCTGGCGGGGATCCAGGTGGTCGTCTACATCGGCGCCATCGCGATCCTGATTATCTTCGCGATTATGCTCACGCCGCAGGTCACGACCACCCAGCCAACGAACAGCCAGTGGATCGCCGCGCTGGTCGTGGCAGTCGTGTTGTTCGCGTTGCTGGCCTCCGTCGTCACGCCAATTATGAGCGAGCTTGGCGCCGAGGGCTGGGGCGCATCCTTCACCGAGAAAAACCCGCCACCCGTGCCAGAAGACAGCATCGTAGAGCTTGGCTCGGCGTTTGTCGATCCGGAGCGGTTCATGCTGCCGTTTGAGGTCGCGTCGATCTTGCTGATGGCGGCGCTGGTCGGCGCGGTGATGCTGGTTCGCCCGACGCCGGACGAGGAAGAAGATGCCGCGCCACCCGAGGTGAGTGAGCGCGCCCTGGTCGAGAGTCAGGAGTAAAGACGCCGATGGTTCCGCTTTATATGTATTTGCTGGTCGCGGCGGGGCTGTTCAGCATCGGGCTGTATGGCGTGCTGTCGCGGCGCAACGCGATCGCGATTTTG
Organism: uncultured Thermoflexus sp.; assembly: GCA_964626105.1. Classification (GTDB taxonomy): domain Bacteria; phylum Chloroflexota; class Anaerolineae; order Aggregatilineales; family Aggregatilineaceae; genus DYGX01. The sequence goes on along the minus strand of CAZVCM010000055.1, from coordinate 13,006 downwards.
ATGAGTATTGAGCTGATGCTCAACGCGGCCAATATCAACCTGGTGGCCTTCTGGCGCTATGGCCAGCCCGCGAACGTCAGCGGGCAAGCGTTCGCGGCGTTTGTGTTTGTGGTTGCCGCAGCAGAGGTCGCTGTTGGTCTGGCGCTCATTATCAACATTTATCGTCGTCGCCGCTCGGTTGTGGCCGAGGACGTGGACTTGCTGAAGTGGTGATCGGCGCAGTCGAAGTCACCGCGAATTAGGATAGATCGCCTATGGATATCAACTGGTTTGACGCCGACTATCTGCCCTGGCTGATCCTGTTCTTTCCGCTGCTCAGCTTCCTGATCATTGTGCTGTTCACCACGCGGAACCGGACGCTCAGCCATGTGGTGGCGCTGGCGGGGATCGGGATCTCGTGGGTGCTCAGCATGATCGAGTTCGTCAAGGTCGTCTGGGCCTCGGACGCGCACCTGGGCGAAGAGGTCTTCGGCAGCACGATCGACTGGATGACGCTGGGCGCGACCACGTTCAAGATGGGCGTGATGGTCGACCCGCTGACCGCGTACATGCTGCTGATGGTTCCGCTGGCGTGCCTGCTGATCTTCATCTACTCGCTCGGCTATATGCGCGGCGACCCGCACGACTCGCGGTTCTTCGCGTTTATCTCGCTGTTCGCGGGCGCGATGCTGACGCTGGTGCTGGCCGACAACCTGCTGATGCTGTTCGTCGGCTGGGAAGTCATGGGCTTGTGCTCGTACCTGCTGATCGGCTTCTGGTTCCACAAAAAGAGCGCGATGCAGGCGGGCGTCAAGGCGTTTATGACAACGCGCGTGGCCGATATGCTGATGCTGGTCGGCGTGGGCTACCTGTTTATTGAGGCGGGGACGCTCAACTTCCGCGAGATCCTATACAACGAGGAAATGCTGCGCACACTCAGCGATCCGGAGTTGTCTCCGGCGGTGTTGTTCGGCGGCAGCGTAGCGGCGGTGGTCGGTATCCTGCTGGTGATCGGCACGATCGGCAAAAGCTCGCAGTTCCCGCTGCACGTCTGGCTGCCGGACGCGATGGAAGGCCCGACGCCGGTCAGCGCGATGATCCACGCCGCGACAATGGTGTCCGCTGGCGTGTACATGCTGGTGCGCATGTTCCCGCTGCTGTCGGCAGGCGCGGACTTCCATCACGGCGAGTTCACAGCCCCGATGATCATGATGGGGCTGGTGGGCGGCTTCACGGCGCTGTTCGCGGCGGTGCTGGCTGTTGGGCAGAATGATATCAAGCGCATCCTGGCGTACTCGACCATCAGCCAGCTTGGGTTCATGGTCGCGGCGCTGGGTGTCGGCGCGTGGGTGGCGGCGGCGTTCCACCTGGTCAATCACGCGTTCTTCAAGGCGCTGTTGTTCATGGCGTCCGGCGTGGTCATTCACGCGATGGAGCATGGCGAGCACCACGCGCACGAGCACGGCCACCCGCACGAGCCGGAGCCCGAACCGGACGGGTTGGTGATGGACTATGTCGCACCGGCCAACGACGTCCGGCGTATGGGCGGGTTGATCGATCGCATTCCGACAACCGCGATCACGATGGCGATCGGCGGGCTGTCGCTGGCGGGGTTCCCGCTGATCACCGCCGGGTTCTGGTCGAAAGACGAGATCATCAGCGAAGCGTGGCACGGCATGACCGAAGGCTATCCGCTGGCGCTGTTCGTGTTGATCATGCTGGTCACTGCCGCGCTGCTGACGGCGTTTTACACCGCGCGGTTGTGGTTCATGACGTTCTGGGGCGCGCCGCGCTCTGAGGCCGCTGCGCACGCCGGGATCGGCTCGTTCCGCAACTGGTGGGCGAACTCACGCTGGGGCAGGGCGCGCAAACTGGAGCCGGAAACGGCCAGCCGCGCCGACGAGACAGCCGCGCGCCAGATGGAGTTTCCGCTGATTGTGCTGGCGTTTCTGGCGATCTTCGGCGGGTTCATCGGCGTGCATACCGACTTCCCGCTGCTCGGCGCGCTCGATAACCCGCTGCACGAGTTCCTCAGCGGCACGCTGGTGGAGCATCCGGCGGTGATTGACTTGAACGGGCTGCCGGTGCTGCTGAGCATTGTGATCGCGCTGGGCGGCCTGACGCTGGGCTGGTGGCTGTATGGGCGCCGTCCGTTGGCCGAAGGCCAGGCCGACCCGACCGAGCGGGCGCTGGGGCCGGGTATCTGGCGCGCGCTGGCTAATCGCTTCTACATCGACCTGCTCTACCGGCGTTATTTGCTGCGCCCGGCGGAGTGGTTCGCCACCCAGGTGGTGATCGAGGCGATCGATAAGGAAACGATCGACGGGGTGCTGGAAACGATCGCCGACAGCTTCATTTGGCTTGGCGAGGCGTTCAAGCGTTTCAACACCGTCGTGATCGACGGCGTGGGCGATGGCATCCCGCGCGCGATCGGCGATTTCGCCGGGTGGTTCCGCCAGGTGCAGACCGGGCGGATTCAGCAATATCTGCTCTTCGTCACGCTTGGTCTGCTGGCGATTGGCACGCTGTTCTTGCTCCAGGTTCTCTAAGGGCGGAGGCGCTGCTCAATGTTCGATTTCATTCCGGGAGACTTCCTCACGACGCTGACGCTGCTGCCGCTGTTGGGCGCGGTGGTCGTCTTCGCGCTGCCGCGCGAGAAGGCGCAGCTTGCGCGCTGGCTGGCGCTGGGGATCAGCCTGGTCGTGCTGGTCATGGCGATCGTGGTCTTCGTCAATGTGGCGAGCGAGCCGCCGGGGCCGGACGAGTGGGCCTACGAGTACCAGGTGGAGTGGTTCCCGCAGTTGAACGCGTCGTGGCACGTCGGCGTCGATGGGCTGAGCGCGACGATGGTGTTGCTAACCGGGCTGCTGGTTCCCCTGGCGATCCTGATCTCGTTCGAAGTGAACGACCGCGTCCCGCAGCACATGGCGCTGTTCCTGTTCCTGGAGACGGGCATGCTTGGCGTGTTTGTCGCGCTGGACATGATGATCTTCTTCCTGTTCTGGGAGCTGGGCCTCGTCCCGATGTACTTCCTGATCTTTCTGTGGGGCGGGGAGAACCGGCGTTATGCGGCGAACAAGTTCTTCCTGTACACGATGGCGGGGTCGCTGGGGCTGCTGCTGGCCACGCAGTTGATCGGCCTGTCGGTGGGCAGCTTCGACATCCCGGTGATGCTGCGCGACTGGCCGGTGTTCACCGGCGAGGCGAACACAATCCTCGGCGTGAACGTGGATGTCGCCAAGTATTATGCGCTGCTCGGCTTTGCGATCGCGTTCTTGATCAAAATTCCGGCGTGGCCGTTCCACACATGGCTGCCGGACGCGCACACCGAGGCGCCGACCGCCGGGTCGATGCTGCTGGCGGGCGTGCTGCTGAAGCTCGGCGCGTACGGGTTCCTGCGGCTGGCGATCCCACTGTTCCCGCGCGAGTGGGTGGTGCAGCGGACGCTGTTCAGCCTCGACTACAACCTGGCGAGCATTCTCGGCTTTCTGGCCGTGTTGGGGATCATCCTCGGCGCGCTGGCGGCCTGGGGACAGAACGACTTCAAGCGGCTGGTAGCCTATTCCTCCGTGAACCACATGGGCTTTGTGGTGCTGGGGCTGGCGGTCGCAGCGCTGATGTACGGCAACGTTTGGGCGCGCACCAACGGCGATTGGGTGCTGCACGCTAACGCGGCGGGGATCGACCTCGCCGAAGAGGAATCCCGCTCGCAAGCCCTTGCGCGGCAGAAGATCGACACGCTCTACGCCGACGATCGTTTTGAAACGGACCGGCACGAAGCGGTGATCGCGCTCAACGGCGCGGTGCTGCAGATGTTCAATCACGGCCTGTCCAGCGCGGGGATGTTCTTGCTGGTCGGCGCGCTCTATCACAAGACGCACACGCGCGATCTGCGGCGCTATGGCGGGCTGTGGGACATCATCCCGGTGTTTGGCGCGCTGCTGATCTTTGTCAGCATGGCGTCGCTCGGCCTGCCAGGGCTGAACGGGTTTGTCAGCGAGTATCTGGTGATCGCCGGATCGGTCGAGTTCTTCATGCCGTATGTGCTGCTGAGCACGTTCGGTCTGCTGGTGACCGGTATCTACATTCTGAAGGCGATCCAGAAGGTGCTGCACGGCCCCTATAACGAAGAGTGGGCAGAGTATGACCGGACGCAGCACAAGCTGGAAATCGCCCCGCGCGAGGTGCTGGCGCTGGCGCCGCTGGTGGTGCTGATGCTGGTGATCGGGCTGTATCCGCGACTGATTTTGGACGTGATTAATGACGGCGTGGTCCGTTTCTTGGGCGGCTAGCGACACACGCGCGGTGAGGGCGCAGAGCCGGCCTTCGCCTCATAGGAGACCTAGCATATGGTGATTACGTTTAGCGGCGTCTTGACAGGCATCCTTCTCGTGCCGGTGCTGGGCGCGATTGTCATTCTGCTGCTGCCCAAAGATCAGAAGGACGCGGCGCGGATCATTGCTGCGGTGACGACCGGCGTGGTGTTGCTGCTGGCGCTGGGCGTCTTCTTCGGGTACGACACGGATGCCGCCAACGCCGCCGCCGATGCGGGCGAGGTGTACTTCGCCTTCGAGGATCATGTCCAGTGGATCGAGTCGGTGGGCATAGCGTGGCATCTGGGCGTTGACGGAATCGCCGCGCCGATGGTGCTGCTAACCGCGCTGGCCGGGTTCACCGGCGTCCTGATCTCATGGGGCATCGAAGACCGCACCCGCGAGTTTATGGCGTTCTTCCTGCTGCTGGTGGCCGGGGTGTTCGGCGTCTTCATGGCGGTCGATCTGTTCGTGCTGTTCTTCTTCTACGAGCTGGCGATCTTCCCGATGTACTTCCTGATCGTCATCTGGGGTTGGGTGAAGACGCGCGAATACGCCGCGATGAAGCTGACGCTCTACATCCTGATCGGCTCGGTTGTGGCGCTGATCGGCTTGTTGGTGCTGTACTTCAAAGCGGGCGCGGCGACAGGCGTGGGCGATTACAGCTTTGACTTCCGCGCGCTGCACGCTGCCGCGCAGGCGGGCGTCTTCGACGAGCCGTTTGCGGACTGGACCGACATCTCGACCGCGCGCCTGTGGTTCCCGGCGATCTTCATCGGCTTCGGCGTGCTGGCGGGTATCTGGCCGTTCCACAACTGGAGCCCGGATGGTCACGTCGCGGCGCCGACAGCGGTGTCGATGATTCACGCGGGCGTGCTGATGAAGCTCGGCGCGTTCGCGGCGCTGCGGGTCGGCGTGCAGCTTCTGCCAGATGGCGCGCGGGCGCACCTGCCGTGGATCATTTTCCTGACGCTGATTAACGTCGTCTACGGCGCGCTGATCGCTATGCGCCAGCGAGACTTCAAATATGTCATCGGCTTTAGCTCGGTCAGCCACATGGGGCTGGTGAGCATGGGTTTCGCGACGATGAATGTCACCGGCATGACCGGCGCGGGCCTGCAGATGTTCAGCCACGGGGTGATGACAGCGCTCTTCTTCGCGTGCGTCGGCATGGTGTATGACCGGGCGCACACGCGCGATATTCCCAGCCTGGGCGGGTTCATCCATCGCCTGCCGCTGGTCGGGATCGCGTTCATTATCGGCGGCTTCGTGAGTATGGGCATGCCGGGGCTGAGCGGCTTTGTGGCCGAATTCCCGATTTTCGTCGGGCTGTGGAACGGCCCTGTGGTCGACCCGATCGCGAGCTGGCCGACGGATAGCTTCAACTACTATGGGCTGATCGCGATTGTCGCGGTGCTCGGCATTATCGTCACGGCGGCGTACGTGCTGCGGATCGTCGGTCAGGTGTTCTTTGGCGAGTTCGATGAGGGGCGCTTCCCCGGCGTCACGTCGATCACGGTGTACGACAAGATCGCGCTGGGGCTGCTGGTCTTCTGGCTGGTGCTGCTGGGCGTCTATCCGAAGGTCATGGCGCCGATGATCGAGTCCGGCGTGCGGCCGATCGTCTCGTTGCTGGGAGGGTAACTTGAACTTCTCGACTGACGTTCAGGCAAGCGTCCTGGCGATCTTGCCCGAAATTCTGATGACGGTGCTAGCGATCGCCTTGCTGGGGCTGGACCTCGTCTGGCCGGACGCGCGCAAGCGCGATCTCGGCTATGTGGCGGGGATCGGGCTGCTGGCGGTGATTGGCGTGATGCTGGTGCTTGCCCCGCCGCAAGGCGAGCTATCCGATCAGCTTGTGCTGGGCGGGATGGTCCGGCACGACCAGCTTGCGCAGATCTTCCGCACGATGGTGATTCTGGGCGGCGCGCTGAGCTGCCTGGTGACGATGGGCGTGCCGCGCTTGCAGCATCGGGGTGACTTCTACGCCGTACTGGTCGCGGCGGTGATCGGCGCCAGCCTGATGAGCGCCGCGGCTGACCTGGTGATGGCGTTCCTCGCGCTGGAGATGACCTCGATCACGGCTTATCTGCTGGTCGGCTATTTGCGCAGCAACGCGAAAAGCACCGAGGCGGGCCTCAAATACTTCCTGTTTGGCGCGTTCACGTCGGCGCTGTCGCTCTATGGCCTGAGCCTGCTGTACGGCTTCACCGGCGAGACGAACCTCTACCGGCTGGGCGGCGCGCTGGGGCGTGGCGACCTGGCGGATGGCCCGGTCGTCGCGGCGCTGGCGCTGGTGAGCGTCGGCTTCGCGTTCAAGATCAGCGCGGTGCCGTTCCACTTCTGGACGCCGGACGTGTACGAAGGCGCGCCCACGCCGATTACCACCCTGCTGAGCACGGCCAGCAAGGCGGGCAGCGTGGCGCTGATGATGCGCTTTTTCCTGGCGGTCTTCCCCCCGGCGGAGTTGCTCGGCGCGCTGGAAGGCGTCAAGAACTACAGCGAGTTCTGGGTGCAGTTGGTTGCGGTGCTGTCCGTCGTCTCGATGACGTTGGGGAACCTGCTGGCGCTGGTGCAGCGCAACATCAAGCGTCTGCTGGCCTATTCGACGATCGCGCACGCGGGCTACATTCTGATCGGCGTGGCGGCGATCTCGACGGATCGCAGCGGCGATGGTGTGGCGGCGGTCACGTTCTACATGTTCATGTACGTGCTGACCAATGCGCTTGCGTTCGGCGTGGTGATCCTGTTCGCCAATGCGACCGGCAGCGAGTCCATCGCGGACTTTGCGGGGCTGAGCCGCCGCAACCCGTGGCTAGCGCTGGCGATGACACTCGCGCTGCTGAGCCTGGGAGGCATTCCCCCGGCGGCGGGCTTTGTGGGCAAGTTCCTTCTGTTCCGCGCGGCGGTCGATAGCAATCTCGTCTGGCTGGCGCTGATTGGCGTGGTGAATGTGATCGTCGGCCTCTACTACTACCTGGCTGTCGTCAAGGTGATGTATATGGAGCGCAGCCCGGACGAAGATCGCCCGGTGGCGGTCGACACGCCCTACGTATGGGCGCTGGGCATTGCGTCGGCGGGAGTGCTGCTGCTCGGGACGATCATGGTGACGCCATTTGTCGATTGGGCGACCGAGGCGGCGCAGGCGCTCTACGTACTCCTGTAAACCCCTGATTTTGGCGTCGGGCACGCGTGTGGGGCAGCTCGCTATTGTAGCTGCCCCATCTTTTTGTACGCATTTGCACAATCCGCCATATGACCCATTGCGAAATGCGACGATCAGCCCGTTTGATCGCGTGCATGGCTGGCTATAATTAGGATATTCCTGAGGTGTGGAGTAACAGAGATGGTGACACTGAACAGCGTACCGGAACCTAATAACGAGAAAGACCCGCGCTATCATGCTCAGAACATCCAGCGGATGCTGCGCGAAGTAATGGACCACGCGCGCGAGGATGTGAGCAAGGTGGACGATCCGAAGGCGCAGGCGTTGTACGAGACAACGGCGGAGGTGCTGGGCGGACTGGCGACGGCCTACGAGCATTATCTCCAGCGATCAGAAGAGGCGTGGCGCTAATGGCAACCAAGCTTTTTCGCCATGAATCAACAAGTGGAACGTCCCCTGTCGAGCGTGCCCAGACTGTGGGCGCGTTTTTTCATCGCTCAGCGTCGCGCCAGGATTGTGCAATTGCGCGGCGGTTTGCTATCGTCCTATGCAGTTCGTTCAAGTTTGACCAAGGCTAGGTGCAGTATGGGGACGATGATCCTGACGCGGGATGTGGGGAAAACAATGGACCTGAGCGAGACGTACAAGATGCTTGCAGCTTTGCGCGAACCGGCGGCGCTGCTGGATGGGGATTTCGGGCCGCTGACCGACGAACAGCGAAGCTATGCGGGTATGATTTTTGAGGGTACGCTCAAAGCCCAGCAGTGGATAAACGAGCTGATGAAGCACAGCCCACAGACGATCACCGCCGATTCGCTGGCGGTCCTCGCGCACAAAGTCAACAGTGGGCTGACCATGATGATTGGCTATTCATCGCTGATGCAAACAGGGCTGGGCGGGGCGGTGAGCGCGGAGCTTGCGGCGGCGCTTAGAGCGATCGTCTCGGCAGGGGAGCAGGCGCACGCCGCTGTGCAGCGCTCGTTTGCAGCACTCGCGGACGAGATTCCCGGCCAGTAGAACGCCGCTCCAGGCTCTTGGGCGGGCAACTTCCGCAAATTGTGAAAAATCTCGCACCCTCGGCGTGAATTGGACGTAATAGTAGATCAGAGCACGCGTATTTCACGACAAGGGGGCACGATGACTGACGAACAGGCAAAACCACATCCCTGCGAGAACTGCGAGTTGCGCAAGCAAGCCGAGGCGAATCCAAACACGTGGAAAGCACGCCTCTGGCGCTGGCACACCAAGATCTGCCCAGGATGGCGATCGTACCAGCGCCATCTCGCGGCGCAGACTAAACCCTAGCTTCACCTCAGGTATGCAGACTCGAAAAGCAGCGCGAGCCGCGATTTCAGCGACTCAGCGCGGCTTCGACGCGGCTGCGGAGCATCGGCTCTGGCGCGGCGCCAACGATGCGGTCAATCACCTGGCCGCCGCGGAAGATCAGCAGCGTCGGGATGCCCTGCACCTGGTACATACCGGGGGTGCGCGGGTGGTCGTCAACGTTCAGCTTGGCAACCTTGAGCCGTCCCGCGTAATCAGCGGCCAGCTTCTCGACGACCGGCGCGATCATGCGGCACGGCCCGCACCAGGGCGCCCACAGGTCAACCAGTACCGGCAGGTCGCTGTTGAGCACCTCGGCGGCGAAGGTTGCGTCGCTGACGACAATCGGCGTGCTTGGCGTGCCGGTGGCTGGCTGAGCACGCGGTTCAGCGGCGTCAGCAGGACGCGGCTCGCGCCCCAGCAGAAACGCGACATAATCGCGCACGCGTTGCGAGTTGGGCGCGGCGGTCCGCGCGATCTCTTGCCCATCGCGGAACAGGATCAGCGCAGACCCCGCACCGTTCAGGCGAGCGGCGCTCTGTGGATTCTCGATGGTGTTCAGCTTGGCGATCAGCAGGCGCCCGGCCTCGGCTTGCGCGAGCTGGCGCAGCGTCTCTTCCAGCGAGCGATCCAGCGCGCGTCCATCCCACAACAGCAGCGCCACCGGCAGCCCGGCGTTCAGCACGCGGTCGATGCTCTGGTCGTTGGTGTTTAGCGGCATATCAAAGCGCGGCATGGTCTCCTTCTTTCTGTCTATCCGGCGGCGCGTGCGATCAGGCGGGCGCCGCCATTTGTTTGGATGCGCGTGGCGCGCTGAAGGTTCGTAAGAAGCCTCTCAGAACGCGCGTTTTGCCAGGCGTTCGCCACCGGAAATAGTCGCTTTTTGAATACCATTTTTTGACAATTACAGGGCCTTTTGCTAGGCTTGTGCGCAAAAGTACAGGTTCAAACTCCCCGTGTCACATAGCGGTTTTATGAGGGACGAGGAACGTGAACCTCCTCCGGTGACGCGCAGCAGGACGTGCATCCATGCATCCCAGATTGGCCTCACAGCCAGCACGCGCCCGTGCAGCGCAGACTGTCATCGGAGAAACCGGCTGTAGCGCCCTCGTGATTGTGCTTTTAATGACCGGGGCGGGATTGCTGCTGGATTTCCAGATTACAAATTTACATCCTGTTTTCAGTGTGGGGCTCCCGATTATCGGCGTACCCGTCGCCCTGTACTGGGCGGCGCGCAGGACAGCACGAGGCATGGGTCAAAACCGCCAAAGCGATTACGTGCGCAACCTTGCCCTCGCAGCGGTAGCCGGTCAGGCGGGATGTCTGTCTGTCGTAATGATTTTTTTGGCTTTGTTTGCGGGGTTATTCCTCGATGCGCGGTTGAATACACATCCGGTCTTGACGATCGGTTTGGTGCTGGCGAGTGTCCCGCTCAGTTTGTATGCGATGGTTCGGCTGATGTTGTCGTCGGTGCAGGCGATCAGGCCCGCGCCCCCGGCTAGCAAGGCTGCAGATTCGCACGCTGAGTCGGCTAAGGCTGCTGCAGAAAAGGAGAATGGCTCTTGAAGGGAGTGCTGTTACTTCTCGGCATCATTGCCGTGTCGGTGATCATGTGCGGCGTGATCCCGTTCTGGCTTATGCCAGAGTTGGGGATCGCTGTTGCGCTGCCGGTGATTATGGTGCCGGGCGAGGTCGTGTGGGAAGACTTTCTCGGCATTAACGGCTTGACGATCACCAACACGCTGATCGGTACTCTGGTGGCCGATGTCCTCGTGCTGATCTTTGCGTTCGGCGCTGTGCGCAAGTTGAGCGAGGTTCCGGGCCGCTGGCAGGGGCTGTTCGAGGTGCTGACTGACGCGCTCTATGGGCTGGCGAAATCAACCGCCGGGCCAAATGCGCGCAAAATCTTCCCGCTGATGGCGACGATTTTCTTGTTTCTGCTGGTCGCCAACTGGGTGAAGCTGGTCCCCGGCGCAGAGAGCGTTGGCCTGATGCACTGCGCGGCAGAAGGGATCAACGGCTACGAGCGGAATGGCATTATCCTCAAGGTCGACAAGGCCATGGATGCCGGGACGCGCGCGACCGCGGCGGACTATGACGCGTGCCATCACGCTGAAGCGGATGAGCACGCTGCCGATGAGGCGGCAGACCCCGGCGAGGGGGTAGAAGGCGAGCAGTCGGCGATTGAGCCGGCTGGGGACGGCGACGCCGCCGTGCGGGATGACCTCTACGCTGTGACGCCGTTCGTGCGTGGCGCGGCGACCGACCTCAATCTCACCCTGGGACTGGGGTTGATCGCGGTGATTGCGATTCAGTATTTCGGCGTCAAATCGCTTGGTTTTGGCTATTTCGCGAAGTTCGTCAACATCCCCGCGCTGAGCAACGTCGCCAAGAAGCCGATGGGCATCATGGATTTTGTCGTCGGCTTGCTAGAGTTGGTGCTGGAGTTTGCGAAAGTCTTGAGTTTCGGCTTCCGACTTTTCGGCAACCTGTTCGCAGGCGGCGTGCTGCTCGCGGTGATGGCTTTTCTCGTGGCGATGCTGGTGCCGGGTATTGTATATGTGCTGGAACTGTTTATCGGCTTGATCCAGGCATTCGTGTTTGCAATGCTGCTTCTGATCTTTAGCTCTGTGGCGATGCAAGGCCACGGGGAGCATGAGGCGGAGCATTAGTTTAATGGCAGGCGCTGCGCGCGCCGCCGCGTGATGTCTGACTTTGGAGCAACCTGCTTCACACACTCGACCCAATCAGGAGAGGATTTCATGGAAATTACGGGTAACCTTGTCGACGCTGCGAAGGCAATCGGGGCTGGTCTGGCAATGATCAGCGTGATTGGACCGGGCATTGGTATCGGCATGCTGGTACAAGGCGCGCTGAACGCGATCGGGCGCAACCCCGACGCTTCCGGACAGATCACGACGAACATGATTCTGGGCATTGCTTTCGCGGAGGCCGTGGCGATCTATGCGCTGGTCGTCGCGTTGATCATCCTGTTCCTTTAGTCACCGACTCAGGAGGGTGATCAGTGGAAGCATTAGGGATTAATGCCGGCTTCTTAATCGCGCAGATCGTCAACTTCGGCATCATCTTTTTCGTGTTGGCGAGGTTCGTCTGGCCGCGTGTTCTCAACATGCTCGATGAGCGCCAGGCCCGCATCGCCAAGTCGCTGGATGACGCCCGCGCCGCCGAAGAGGCGCGCGCGAACGCCGAGCGCGAGCGCGACCGCCTGCTGTCTGAGGCGCGTGCCGAAGGGCAACGCCTGATCGACGAGGCGCGCCAGCGTGGCGACGAGCAGCGTAAGCAGATGATCCGCGAGGCCGAGCGCGAAGCAGAAGAGCGTCGCGCCCAGGCTCGCATTCAGTCTGAAGAAGAGCGTAACCGTATGTTGGGCGACGCGCGCGATCAGATCGTGCGGCTGGCGATGGCTGCCGCCGAACGCCTGATTGGGACGTCGCTTGACGAGACGAGCCAGCGTGCAACGATCGAGAAATTCTTCACCGAGGTGCCCGCCGAAGCGAAAAACTTGGGCGCCCGGGTCGAAGTCATCTCGGCTGTGCCGCTGACTGACGCCGAGCAAGCCGAACTCAAACGCCTGACCGGCGCCGACGAAGTGGAATACCATGTGGACCCCGATATCCTTGGTGGCTTGATCCTGCGTTCGGGTGATAAAGTGGTGGATGGCAGCGTCCGGGGAGACCTGGCCGCGCTGTCGCACCGGCTGCGTTAGGTCACTCGGCGGTGGTCCGTCAGTAAGCGCGTTCGCCAGGGGTACTCCTCCCCTGGCGTTTGCGTTTGAGACGGTTTTTCGTGAGCGAAGGAGAGGGGAAAATGCGCACCTTACCGTTAGGGAACACGGGTGCTGATGTCAGCGCGCTCTGTCTGGGGGCGATGTACTTGGGCTCTCGGCAAGACGAGCGCACATCGTTCGCGTTGCTCGATCAATATGTGGACGCTGGCGGCTCGTTCATCGACACTGCCAACATCTACGCGCATTGGGTCGATGGCTATCAGGGCGGTGAGAGCGAGACGGTGCTGGGGCGCTGGATGCAGGCGCGCGGCAACCGCAATGACCTCTTCATCGCCTCGAAAGTTGGCTTCGAGCTGCCCGGCGTTGATCGCGGTCTGCGCGCTGCGCAGATCGAAGCCGAGTGCGAAAAAAGCCTGCGCCGCTTGGGGGTAGAGACCATTGACCTCTATTACGCGCACGTGGATGATCGCATCACGC
>CAZVCM010000054.1:14714-19179 GCA_964626105.1 uncultured Thermoflexus sp. | reverse complement strand
GCGAAGCGGGCGCCGGGTGCAATCGTGCGGCGATGGGTCGCGTTCGCGCTTGGCGGGCTGCCTTTCACGCTCGGCTTGCTGGCGCACAACGCGCTGCGCTTTGGTGATGCGCCGCGCTTCGGCTATGCAGGCGAGGGATTCACGACGCCGCTGGTCGAGGGCGTCGCCGGATTGCTGCTCAGCCCCGGCAAAAGCGTGCTGCTCTACACGCCGCCGCTGGCTCTTGCCGCGCTGCTGGGACGGCGTTTCTGGCGGCGGCAGCGTGCGCTAGCCGAATTTCTGGCGCTGGCGTGGGGCCTGGCGCTCATTTTCTACGGCGCGTGGTGGGCGTGGCATGGTGGCTGGAGCTGGGGCCCGCGCTTCCTGGTGCCGCTGCTCCCGCTGAGCTGCCTGCCGCTGGGGATGCTCCCGGCGCGGCGTGGCTGGCGCGTAGCGCTGATCGTCGCGCTGGCGCTCGGCGCGGGGGTGAACGCGCTCGGCGTGCTGACGGATCCAATCGCGCCGTATACCGAGGCGCTGACGCAGGAGCGCGGCGAGGATTCGGTGTACTGGCGGCTCGCGTCGTCGCCGCTGGTGATCGCAGGCGGGCGGCTGGCCGCTGGTCGGACCGAGCCGCTCGCGCTGTTTCATCTGAGTGGAAGCGGGCTGCCGCGCGCGTGGACGGTTGGCGCGCCGCTGCTGGCGGTGGCGGGGCTGGCGGTCGGCGCGGCAATCACCGCGCGCGGTGTATGGCGCGCCCGAGCTCCCTGACTGCCGCTAGTACCGCCCGGTGACTTCCCAGGTGTTCGGCCCCATATTGACCGGGTACATGCGGAGCACCACGCCCCATTTACCGTGATCGACATAGAAGTGGTTCGGTCCGGTCGTCGAGAAGCCCTGCAGGCGCCCGGTGAACGTCTGCTCCGGCTCCAGCGCCCATCCGAGCGAGTCCCTCACGGCTGGATGGTCCCGCCATACCTGTCCAATCTGTCCGACCGGCATGATGCGGCCTTCGGGCGGCACTGGCATGTCGGGCCCCGGATCGGTGATCGGGAAGGGTTCGGGGTATGTCTCCCAGTAGCCGTTGTTGTAGATCACGTAGATCGTGCCGCGCGCATCGCCCCCCATGGGCCCGTAGTAGTACGCGCGGCCCCCTTCGAAGTCCTGCCCCCAGGCTTCGACGCGGATCACCGGCGCGGGGCAGGTGTCGCTCCACAGGCGCTTCCCTGGCTCGAAGGCGAAAAACCAGGGGGTTGGGCACTCCGGGATCGGGATCGAGGTCGAGGTTGGGACGACGACTGGCGGAATGCGCGGCACGCGGAGCACCTGCCCGGCGGAGATAGCATTCGGATTCGCCAGGCAGTTCGCCAGGGCAAGCTGGTCGACCGTCGTGCCGGTCCACAGCGCGATCCCGAACAGTGTATCGCCCGCCTGCACGACGTACGCGGGCCAGTCCGTGCGCTGGAAGCAGGTCGGCGCGCTGGTCGGCAGCGGCGTCTGCGTCGGGAAGGGCGTGTTCGTCGCGGCAGGCGTGGTGGTCTGCGTGGGCTGGCCCGTCGGTGTTGGCGTCGACAGCGCGCCGATGGATGTTGGCTGCGGCGTTGGCGTCGCGGCGGGTTCGTTCGTGCTCAACGAGCAGGCGAGTGTTGCGGCCAGCAGCGCGCCGATCAGGAGTAGAATGCGGTAGCGGCTCATGGTGTCCTCGATGCGACTTGTTTGCGGTGAGTCATCAGTCCGATTTTAGCAGAGTGAACCCGACGCCCGCCTGACTTGCGCCAGGCGGCTGGTCGGCGGGCGCCCGGCGGCTTGCCTTGCGAATCAAGGCGTGGCGCGGCACAATCAGGCGTGGAAAGGATCGACCGGCGATCAGTTGGGAGTGCAGGCGACGATGGCAGAACAGAAACCGCTCCAGTTTTCATATGGCGGCCAGGCGGTCATGGAAGGCGTGATGATGCGCGGCCAGTACGTTGCGGCGGTGGCGGTGCGCAAGCCACCGCGCAAGGAGCTGCTCGTCCGTCCGCTCTCGGCTGGCGAGCTGGCACGCTACGCAGCGGCGCGCGGCGCCACGGTCGAAGGCGTGCGCATCGTCGGGGCGTACAGCGGCGAACTGGCGACTGAGGAGCGGCTCGGCGCGATTGAGCTGAAAGAGATTCCCCTCAGCGCAGCGCTCTATCGCGGGCGGATTTCGCGCTTGCCATTCGTGCGCGGGCTGATCGGCCTGTGGGATGCGCTCGGCCTGGGCACCAAGGCGCTGCTGTGGTCGTCGGACGTGGCGCTGGAAGAGGAAGACGTCGATTTCTCGTTCGAGGGCGCGGCGGGCTTGGGGCTGGTGGTTGTGTCGCTAGGGCTGGGAATCGGGTTGTTCTTCGTGCTCCCGGCGGCGATTTCGGCGGGCGTGCGCAGCCTGACCGGTCTCGATAGCAAGCTGCTCGCGGATGTGGTCGAAGGCGTGATCAAGCTCTCGATCCTGGTCGGATACATCTGGGGTATCGGGCAGATGGAAGACGTCAAGCGGCTGTTCGGCTATCACGGCGCAGAGCACAAGACGATCAACGCCTACGAGGCGGGCGCGGACCTCACGCCGGAGTCAGCGGCACGCTTCCCAATCGAGCATCCCCGCTGCGGCACGGCGTTTCTGCTGACGCTGGTCGTGCTGTCGGTCGTGATCCACATTATCACCGGGCGCCCGGATAATGTGCTGATGCTGCTAGCGTCGCGCATTCTGCTGATCTTCCCGATCGCCGGGCTGGCGTACGAGGTCATCCGCTTCACCGCCAAGCACCTCGACAACCGCTTCATTCGCTGGATCATCAAGCCGAATCTGGCGCTGCAAGGGCTGACCACGCGCCAGCCGGACGAGACGATGCTGGAAGTCGCGATCGCGGCGCTGGAGCGCGTGCTCGCCGCAGAGCGTGCCGCGCAGCCTGTGGAAGAAGCGGCGCCCGCTGGCGCGGCGGCTGCGTCCACTGCGGGGGACTAGGGCTGGCGGAAGTATCACCCGACGGTGTAGGGGCGCAGCTTGCTGCGCCCGGTTATTTCTGTGCGTGTACGTCGAGTAGCAACGGGCAGAGCAAGCTCGGCCCTTACATTCCCCGGTTTCACTCTACTCTCTATTCCCCGTTCCCAACTCCCGTTTATCAGCGACGAGCAGCAGCGCCACGCTGCGCGGCAGTTCCTCGACCCCAACGTGCGCATTGAAGCCCGTCGCTTCCAAGCGCGGCGCGATGTGCTCCGGCCAGGGGCCGCGCTGTCCGGTGACGCGATATGCCGCTTCGAGCGCCTGACGCGCCGCGCCACCCTGCGTCAGCAGCCCGTTGAACACGACGATCAGGCGCCCGCCCGGCGCCAGCACACGATGCACCTCGCGCAAGGTGTCCGGCGCAAGGATGAACTCCGTCGGGAAGGTGCTGATCACTGCCGGGAATTGCGCGTCCGCGAACGGCAGCGCCTCGCCTCGCCCGCGCACCAACGGCGCCGGGACGCGCTGCCGGATCAGCTTGCGCCGCGCGATGCGCCCCATCGCCGGGCTGAGATCGAGCGCCACGGTGCGATAGGCGGCGGCGCGCAACGCGAGTTGCAGGTTTCCGGTGCCGTGCGCCAGTTCCAGCACCGTCGCGCCGGGTGGGGCAGTCAGGTGGCGGAGCGCGGTGCGCTGCCAGCGGCTCCATTCGCCCAGGCTGACGCCCCACGCGACCGCGTCGTAAGTAAAGGCCAGTTCGTTGTATAGCAAGCGGAATCCGAAGCGGACCAGCCGCCACCAGGCGCGCGCCAGCACGCCGCGTTGCGTGGGAGAAGCGCTCATGATGTCTCGTTTCGGGCAGCGCGAATCATGCGCGCGATCATACCGCATGGTGGGTCGGTGTGGACAAGTCCGCATCTGCGGGTAAAATTCACACGCAGAACAGTGTTTTCAGGACCCTCGCGCCGCGCGGGCGGCGCGGTATGTTGCACATCTTACGAGGAGACAGCCCTATGCCATTGATCTGGCGCTCGATGCGGACCGCCGCGCTGGCGGCGCTCGCGTTGGTGATGATCTCCGCCCTGGCCGTGCCCCCTAGCTTCGCCCAGGACGAGGATTCGACCGTCGTGATTCAAGGCTCGCAGCAGCTAGAGACGCTGGTGCGCGCGATCCGGGATGCGTACATGGAAACGGCGCCTGACGCCGATATTCAGATTGACCCGCAGGGGCCGAGCCGGGGTTTTGACGCCCTGTGCAGCGGCGAAGCCGACCTCGTGATGGCGACGACGCCGATTGAGGACAGCGTCGCGGCGCGCTGCGCCCAGCAGGCGCAGGGCTTCATCGAGACGGTCGTCGCCTATCAGGCGGTCGTGCTGCTGGCGCCAGAGTCGGCTGAGGTGACGTGCCTCGACCGCAGCCAGGTTGAGTCGATCTGGTCGTTGGGCGCTCCGGCAGAGGTCGCATGGTCCGATCTCGGCTCGGTAGCGCTGGGCGGCAACGTGACCTTTGCCGGGACCGACGCCTTCG
>CAZVCM010000054.1:0-14704 GCA_964626105.1 uncultured Thermoflexus sp. | reverse complement strand
GAACATGGGGGTGCCGCACGCGGTCGCGAACGTGGAACACGCCGATGCGTTCGCCGATGCCGGGACCATCAGCCGGATCTGCCGGCCGGTCCGAGTGAAAGACGCCTTCGCCCCGGCGGCGAACGTCTTCCGCGCGCGGCGGCCCGCGGGCGCGCTGCGCGACGACGTGCAGACGTTTGAGGATGCGCAAGCGGTCGCGGATGCGGTCGCCTCGGAAGAGTCGCCTGCGCTGGGGTTTGTGTCCCAGGCGGACTTTGAGGCGCTGGCGCTGGATGGCGTTACGCCGCTGAGCGTGCGAGACGCGTCCGGTGAGTGCGTCCCGCCGGGGCTGAGCACGCTGGAAGACCGTAGCTATCCGCTGGCGCAGTCGGCGTACCTGTACGTCAACGCGGCCAGCGCGCAGCGCGAGCCGGTGCAGCAGTTCCTTGAGTTTGCGCTGACAAACGAGGCTGGCGCGCAGGCAGTTGTGCCCGAGCAGGGCTACGTCGCGCCGACCACCGCGACGCTCAATCTCGGGCTGAATAACGTGTTGAACGGTACGGTCGGGCGGACCTTCACGCGCCCGGTGACCCCGGTCAGCGTCCCGACGACTGAAGCAGGCGCGATCGCGGTTGCCGGGTCACCGATCCTGGCCGATCTGACCGGCGGCATTGCATCCGGGTTCACCGCGCAATACACGCAGGCGCAAGTTGAGCAGACTCCGCTCGGTGACGCCGCCGGGTGGGAAGCGTTCTGCGCGGGTGAGGCGGACGTGCTCCAGACGGCGCGTGATGCAACCGACGAGGAACGCACGCTATGTGAAGAAAGCGGGATCGAGCTGCACCCGGTCGATCTGGGTTATGAGGCAATCGTCTTTGCAGTGCCTGCCGCCAACGACTGGCTGACGTGCCTGGATGGTGAGACGTTTGAAGCGATCTTCGCGCGCAGCACAGACGACAGCCCCGTGACCGAGTCGTGGGACGCGGTCGATGTCGACTGGCCGGAGAGCGAGATGTTGCTGGTTGTGCCGCCGCTGAGCGGTGGCGAGACGGATTTAGTCGCGTACCGGTTGCTGGGGCGGCTGAACTTCTTGATGCGCGAGGACGTGGTTGCGGACGACGACCCGCTCTATCGCGTCGCCGGTGTGGCGAACACCGACAACGGCCTGACGTACCTGCCGTGGAGCGCGTTCCAGGGCAGCGAGGCGGCAGTGAACCTGGTCGAGATAGACGCGGGCGAGGGCTGTGTCGCGCCGTCGCCGGAGACGTTCGCGGATGGCAGCTATGCGCTGGCCTATCCGGTGCGGTATGTCTTCAGCACGCAATCGCTCGCCAAGCCGCTGGTGCGCGCGTTTATGTGGCAGTTGTACGATGCCGAGACGGTCGAGCGGCTGAGCGAGACGCCGTTCGCCGGGCTGGACCTGGAGCAGTTCGCTGGTCCGCAGCGCGACGAAGTGTTTGACTTCCTGGCCAGCTTCGAGGCGCTACCTCCTGAGCCGGAAGCCGAGGCCACCGAAGAAGCTGACGCGCCTGAGGCTGAAGCGACCGAGGAGCCCACTGAGGAAGCCGACGGCGCAGACGAGGCTGCTGAGGACGTTACCGAGGAGCCGACCGAGGAAGCGACCGAAGAAGCGACTGAGGCGCCCTCTGAGGAAGCGACCGACGAGGTGACTGAAGAGGCTCCGGCAGAAGACGCTGACTAACGCGCACGCAAACGGGTGACATGGCGCCCCACTGGCTGGACTGCGGTGGGGCGCTTTTTTGCGGCAGGGGCCTTAGCCGCGTGTGATCTGCACCTCACCGCGCAGCGTGCCCTCGAACTCGCGGGTCGTGGCGCTGAGGTCCACCTCGAACGGGAAGCGCTCCCCGGCGTCAAGGGTCAGCGGCCACGCCAGCAGGTCCGCGTCGCTGAGGACCGGCCACAGGTATGGCGCGGAGAAGTCGACGATATCCTCGAACCTGTCTGGGCAGATCAGGCGATAGGACTCGGCCAGCATGCGATCGCCGGGGATGACGCGCACATCAGCGGTCAGCCCTGCGCTGGTGGGCACAACCGCGCCGCTGACGCGGAACGTGATCGGGTCTTCGTCCACGACTTGCGCGACGCACGCCCCGCCATCGACGTTCGGCGAGAAGTAACCCGTGCCTGCGATCGCGCCAAGTTCGTCGACCTGGATGCGCGCGGCACCAAAATAGCTGATCCCCGCGGCGAATCCCGGTTCGCTCATCTCGAGCGTGATGCGTAGGACCCATTCACCCACCGCCTCAACGAGCTCGGGCGCCAGGGTGGGGAGGGGGGTCGCGGTCGGCGTCGGCACGATTCGCGTGATCTCCGGCAGCGCGGTAGGCGTGCGGGTCGCCGGGATGGCGGTTGGCTCCGAAGCTGCGCCATCACAGGCGGCCAATCCGAGCGCGAGCAGCGCGGCGATCAGCAGGATGAGAGCGCGAGCGGGTTGGCGCATAGTGTCTTCTCCATAAGGCAGGCGGCGCGGGGCCGCCTGATGGGACGCGCTGCGCTCGATTATACTGCCAGAGTGTTTTTCCGGCTGATCGCGCGCTGGCTATGGTACAATAAACGCTTGCATTGTCGCGGCCTCGCCGCTAGAAGGAGATTGCCATGCGCGACGCGATCGTCGCCCTGGACTTGGAAACGACCGGCCTGAATCGGGATGAGGACGCGATCATTGAGATCGGCGCGGCGCTGTTTGAGAACGGCGAGCTGCGCGAAACGTTCAGCACACTTGTCAACCCAGGCCGCAGCATCCCCGACCGCATCACCGCGATCACCGGCATCCATACCGAAGACCTCGAAGGCGCGCCGGGCATCCACTCTGTGCTGCCAGATCTGCGCGCGTTCATCGGAGACCATCCGGTGCTCGGCCACCGCGTGGATTTCGACCTCGGCTTCCTGGCGCGCTATGGCATCGGCACGCGCAATCTGGCGCTCGATACATATGAGCTGGCGTCCGTGCTGCTGCCGGATACCGCGCGTTATAACCTGACGCACCTCAGCGATGAACTGGATGTGAACCTGGAGCACGCGCACCGCGCGCTCGACGACGCGCTGGCGACCGGCCACCTCTACTGGGAGCTGTGGCAGCGCGCGCTGGCGTTGCCGCTGGATATTTTGCAGGAGATCGTCGAGGCGGCGGGCGATCTGCCATGGAGCGCGCAGCCGGTCTTTTTGGCGGCGCTGCAAGAGCGCAGCAAAACCGCTTTCACCGAGGACGCGCGTGAGCGAAAGCGCACCAGCCCCGCGCCAACCGACCTGTTCAAACCGGCGGATCGTGCCTGGCAGCCGCTGCGCCCCAACCCGTCGATCCAGCCGCTGGATGTGGACGGCGCCGCGTCGATCATCGAGCAAGGGGGCGAGCTGGCGCGCGTCTTCGCGGGCTATGAAGATCGCCCGCAGCAGGTCGAAATGCTCCGCACGGTGGCCCAGGCGTTCAACCGCGAGGAACACTTGATCATCGAGGCGGCGACCGGCGTCGGCAAGAGCCTCGGCTATCTGATTCCGGCGGTGTTGTGGGCCGTGCAGAACAACGAGCGCGTCGTGATCAGCACCGCGACGATCAACCTGCAGGAGCAGTTGATCGCCAAAGACCTGCCCATGCTGGCGCGGGCGCTGGATATCCCGTTCCGCGCGGCGGTGGTCAAGGGGCGCAGTAATTACCTGTGTCCGCGCCGCCTGCTGACGCTGCGCCGCCGGGGGGCGACGTCGATCGCGGAGTTGCGCGTGCTGGCGAAAATTCTGGTGTGGCTGCTCGACTCGGACAGCGGTGATCGCGGCGAGATCTCGCTGCGCGGCTATGAGGAAAACGCGGTCTGGGCGCGGCTTAGCGCGGCGGACGAAGGCTGCACGCTCGACCGCTGCCACGACCAGATGCACGGCGTTTGCCCGTTCTACAAGGCGCGGCGCGAGGCGGAATCGGCGCATATCCTGGTGGTCAATCACGCACTGCTGCTCTCGGACGTGCAGATCGGGAACCGCGTGCTGCCTGACTATCGCTACCTGATCATCGACGAAGGCCACCATCTCGAAGACGCGACGACGAGCGGCCTCTCGTTCCAGACGAGCGAAGCCGCCATCCAGCGCCAGCTTGACGACCTGGGCGATCTGCGGCGCGGCTTGCTAGGCGACGTGATCCGCAGCACGCGCGGCAGCGTGCCGGGGCGTTATTTCGACCAGATCGAAGAATACGTGCAGACGGTCAGTGACTCGGTGCAGGCGATGGGCCATCACGCCGAGACGTACTTCGCGATGCTCTATCGCTTCCTGGATAACGCGCGCTTGCTGCGGCGCAACGAGTACATGATCCAGGTGCGGATTACGCCCCAACTGCGCGAGCAGCCAGGGTGGGAGCAGGTCGAGGCGGCGTGGACCGTTCTCAGCCAGTTCACGCAGGCGATCTCCAGCGCGATGGTGCGGCTGGCGCGCGGGCTGAGCGGCCTGCACGAGTTCGACGTGATCGACTTTGACGATCTGCTTTCCAGCGTGGTAACAGCCTCGCGCCACTTGGAAGCGATCCACCAGCAACTGAGCGCGTTCACCGAGAACCCGGACCCCAACATGATCTATTGGATCGAGCTTCAGCAAGACCGCGAGGTGCTGGCTGTGCACGCCGCGCCGCTGAACGTTGGTCCGCTGCTCGAAGAACACATCTGGGAACCGAAGCGCGTCGTCGTGCTGACCAGCGCCACGCTGCGCACCAACGCCAGCTTTGACTACATCCGGGACCGGTTGAGCGCCTATGAGGTGAAAGAGGCGGTGATCGGCTCGCCGTTCGATTACGAGCGCGCGACGCTGGTCTATGTGCCGACTGATATGCCGGACCCAAGCCAGCGCGACGAGTACCAGCGTTATGTTGAGCGCGGGCTGATCGAGCTGGCAGCGGCGACAAATGGGCGGCTGCTGGCGCTATTCACCAGTTATGCGCAGCTTCGCCAAACCGCGCAGGCCATCGGGCCCCGGCTGGCGCTCGGCAACATCACGGTGTTCGACCAGAGCGACGGGACGAGCCGCCAGATGCTGGTTGAGGGCTTCAAGAAGGCCGAACGCGCGGTGCTGCTTGGCACGCGCTCGTTCTGGGAAGGCGTGGACATCCCTGGCGACGACTTGAGCGCGCTGGTGATCGTGCGCCTGCCGTTTGCGGTGCCCTCCGACCCGATCTTCGCGGCGCGCAGCGAGCAGTATGAGAACAGCTTCATGCAGTACGCTGTGCCGGATGCGATCTTGCGCTTCCGCCAGGGGTTTGGGCGGCTGATCCGCACGCAGACTGATCGCGGCGTAGTGGCGCTGTTCGACAACCGCGTGATTACGAAGCGGTACGGGCAGGCGTTTCTGGATAGCTTGCCCGCGTGCACGGTGCAGCGCGGCTCGCTGGCAGACCTGCCGCGCATCGCGGTGAAGTGGATCGACGGCGAGCCGGGCTGATCGCGCCGCGATCAATCGTCATTTGGAAGCAGCGCCGGATCGCCCTCAAGCGGGCCGTTCTGGCGCTGATCTTCTTCATGGAGATTGCTGAATTCTCGCTTCAGTTCTTCGATCTTCTCGTCGGGCAGGTCTTCGACGATCAGCATGCTGTTGCGCGCCTGCTCGACGGCGGAGATTAGCTCGTCCAGCTTGAGGTGAATCGCGCGGGAATCCCGGTTTTGCGTGTTCTGAATCAGAAAGACCATCAGGAAGGTGATGATGGTTGTGCCGGTGTTGATCACGAGCTGCCAGGTATCGGAGAACCCGAAGAATGGGCCGCTGACCGCCCACACCACGATCACCAGCGCGGCGAGCATAAAGACCCAGGGGGACCCCACGACTTGCGAGACCTTCTGCGCGAACCGTCGAAACAGCTCGTTCACGGCGTTTCCTTTGCTTTACCTGCCTGCGGGCAGCTCTCTGGACTCAGACGAGCGCCCGGCCTGCGGACGCTCCTATACAGAATATAGCGACGCTGGCGGGCGGTTTCCCATTTAACCGGTGAGGATTTCCTGGTATAATGCGCGCTGCAAAACACTCTGCCAGCCGCACGAAAACAAGGGACAAAGGTCCATGATCGACGTCAACCAACTCCGCAACGGCACGAACTTTACGCTCGACGGCGAAATCTATAAGGTGCTCAACTATCACCATAATAAGACGGGCCGGGGCGGCGCGACGATCCGCGTGCAGGTCCGCAACCTGCGCACGGGGTCCACGCGTGAGATGACTTTTCCGTCCGGCGACCGCGTGCAGGACATCTTCATTGAAACGCGCGAGGTCGAGTATCTTTACGACGACGGCGAGTTTCTGAACTTCATGGACATCGAGACGTACGACCAGCCAGCGCTCCGCAAGGATGTGTTCGGCGATGACGTGCTGTACCTGAAGGAAAACACGCGGGTCAAGCTGCTGTCGTACGAGAACGAGATCATCGACTACGAGCTGCCAACCACCGTCGAGCACGAAGTCACAGAAGCGGAGATGGCGATCGCAGGCGATACGGCGACCGGCGCGACCAAGAAGGTTGTCACCGAGACGGGCCTTAAGGTCACGGTTCCGCTGTTCGTGAACGTGGGCGACAAAATTCGCGTGGACACGCGTGACGGGTCGTATATCACGCGGGTGTAGGGCGGCCGCAATGTCGTTGGCTTTGTTGCTGGATCAGGCCGGTCGGGTGTGCCCACCGGCCTGTTGCGTATTGTACGGGCTGCACGCTGAGGTGGCGTGCTGAGGAAGGACAAGGCACATGCGCACACCTGCCGGTCAGGAGTGCCCCCATTACTACGAGGACTTTGCGCGCGGGCGTGATACGCAGGAATGCCGCCTGGCGGACGCGAACCCCGAGTCCGCGCCGTGGCGCCCGAAGGACTGCGCGCGCTGCCCGGTGCCGGACATTCTGCGCGCCAACGCCAGCCCGGACCTGCGCCTCACGCTGACGATCAAGCCGGTGCTGCTTGGCTTCGTGCGGCAGATGCACGTCGAGGCGTGGTGCGATCTACATGATGTCCCAATTGAAAACCCGTATGTGGGCTGTCCGGAATGCGCCGAGGACAACCCTGCGCTGCGCTTGTTTAAAGATGCGCTGGATTGAGTCATGATCACAACTGTGCTGCTGGACCTGGACGACACGTTGCTCGGGAACCCGACGCAGCAGTTTGTCGAGCGTTATTTTGCCGCGCTGGGCGAGCACCTGAGCGAGACGGTCAGCGGGCCGCTGATGCGCTCGGTCCGCGCCATCATGGGGCCGGGTGATCACACGCTGACTAACAGCGAGCGCTTCTTCGAGGCGCTGGCGCCCGAGCTGACAATACCGCGCGAGGATTTTGAGACGACGGTGAGCGCGTTCTATCGCGAGGCGTTTCCCGCGCTGCGCGAGATCACGACGCGGCGCCCGACCGCCCGGCGGCTGGTCGATACGCTAATCGCGCGCGGGTACACAGTCGTGGTGGCGACGAATCCCTTCTTCCCGCGTGAGGCCGTCGAGCAGCGGCTGGCATGGGCGGGCGT
Source organism: uncultured Thermoflexus sp. (assembly GCA_964626105.1). GTDB lineage: Bacteria > Chloroflexota > Anaerolineae > Aggregatilineales > Aggregatilineaceae > DYGX01. The sequence continues at coordinate 7,243 of CAZVCM010000054.1, read as the reverse complement.
GCCAGTGGACGAGGTCCCGTTTGCGCTGGTGACGCACCTCGAAAATATGCACTTCGTCAAGGAGTATCCGGCGTATTACGAGGAGACGCTGGCGCGGGTGGGCGCCGCGCCGCATGAGGCGGTGATGGTCGGCGACGACTGGCTGAACGATATTGTGCCCGCGTGGCAGGCCGGGCTGCATACGTACTGGCTCGGCACGCCGGGGACTGAGCCGAATCCGCCGGGGCCGGTGCAGGCGGACGGTTGCGGTACGCTGGACGACTTCGCGCGGGCTGCGCTCGACGAGGGCTGGCTGGCGCAGCAGGCATCGCGCCCGCTAGAACCGCGCCAGATCGGGCCGCGCCTGGCGGGCACGCTGGCGGCGCTGCTCGGCGTGGTGCGCGAGCGTCCGCGCGACGATCACGCTGCGCTGCTGAGCGGGCTGGCGGAACGCGAGCAGGCTGCGCGCACCCGGCTTCAGGCGATTGCAAGTGGCGAGAGTGTGCTGCCGCTGCCCACACTCGAACCTGCGCAGGATGCGCCCGATCTTCGTGCCGCAGTCACGCAGTTCGCTGCCGAGCGCCGCGCTACGATTGATTGGCTTGACGGGCTGGACGGCGCCGCATGGCGCGAGGGCCTGCTGCGCGAGGCAGACGCGCTGGCAGCCGACGACCGGGCGATCATCGCGCGGCTCAGCGCGTCGCAGGCGGATTAGCGGTAGAGGGCCTGATACGCTGGATCGCCGCGCAGCGAGTCCAGATCCGAATCCTCTTTCGACCATGCCGTGAGTTGGGGGCGCAAGCGCAGCGCCTCGTCCAGCGCGCGGATGGCGTCCTGCGTGCGCCCGGCGCGCGCATACACGCACGCGAGGTTGTAGACGCCGAAAGCGGTGACTGCTGGCTCGTCCAGCTCGCGCAAGTGCGCGGCGGTCGCTTCCTGCAAGGTGACGGCGCGCCCGGCATCGCCCTGGTGGAAATGATAGTCCCACAGGTGGGCGATGGTGTGCGAGACGAACTCCGCAAGCAGCGCCTGCCAGAGCGGGCGGCCATCGTCGTGAATCGAAAACTCCGGATCGGTCAGGACGTCGTCCGGCGAGGTGGTGACGAAGTCTGACACGCGCTGGAACGCGTCCTCGGACATCTGGCGCACCTCGCTCCACGACTTCAGTTCATGCTCACGGTAAATCTCGGCGTTGATCTCGTCATCCGAGCGCTCGTCGCGGCGAAGTGGCTTGCCGCGTGCGGCAGCTTGCACCCGGTCGAGCAGGCGTGCTTTCCACGCGCTAAGGTGCGCGATCACATCTTTTGCCGACCAATCATCACCACGGCCCACGGCGTCACGCTGTTCGGGCGTGAGGCGGTCGATAAACGCGATCTCCTGCTGGTGGGCATATCGTAACACGTCTAGCAGGCGCTCTTTGCTGAACATCGGGCACTCTCCTTCGCTGCTCATCCCTCTGATTATGCGACAGGTTGGCGAGCGATGTCTAGCGCTTGCGCTCGTTTGCGGGCGCAGGTTGTCAGGAGTAGAGCGCCTCGTAGGCCGGGTCGCTGCGTAGTGAGTCCAGAGCCGGGTCTCGCTTTGAGCGCGGGATCAACCGCGGCTCCCTGCGCAGCGACTCGCCCAGCGCGCGGATTCCGGATTCGGTCTGACCAGCGCGCGCACAAACGCACGCGAGGTCAAAGTACGCAAACCCTACGATGACCGGATCGTCAAACTCGCGGAGCCGCTCGGTGATGGCTTGCTGCAACGTGACGGCTCGCTGAGGCTCGCCGCGCTGCAAGTAAAAATCCGTCAGGTGTTCGATGGTGTGCGTGACGTAATCGGCGATCAACGCCTGCCAGATCGGGCGACCATCGCCTTGAATGGACAGATCCGGATCGGCAAGGATGTCTTCTGGCGTTGCGCGCACGAAGTCCATAAGCCGCTGGTGCGCGTCGTCGGCGAGATGGCGCACCTCGTCCCACGACTTGGCCTCATGCTGCGCGTAGATCTCGGCGTTGATTTCGTCGTCGGGGCGATCGTCTTCGATCACGCGTTCGCCACGAGCGGCGGCCTGTGCGTCGCCAAGCACTCGCTCCTTCCACGCGCTGAGGTGCGCGATGACATCCTTCGGGGACTCTGTTGCCCAGTTGTCCCCTTGGCCATCGGCGTTGCGCTGGTCTGGCGTGAGGTGGTCGATGAAGGCGGTTTCCTGCTGGTGGACAAAGTCAAAGACGTCGAGCAGACGGTCCTTTGAGAACATCGGCGTCTCTCCTGCGCTGTCGGACAAAGCCATTATAGACGAAGAAGAGGGGCGAACGCAAGTTCTGTTATTGCTTATATGACATAGAATTGCGCAAACAAAAAGGGCAGCGGGAATGCTGCCCTTCGTGCGTCTGACCATGTGGCGTGCGCGTCAGTCGGCGGCTTTGTCCTTCGCCTTCGCCTCGCGCTGCTTCTGTTTGAGCACGTCCTTATGCTCCCAGCCGCCACGCACTTCGGCTTCTTCGGCGGCGCGGGTGGGCGCGATGCTCTGCCAGTAGCGGAACTCCTTCGACAGCCGCTGCTTATCGAAGATGTGCGACGACGTGCGGTCGTAGCTCGCCAACTCGTAGTCGTGATCCATCTTGATCGCGTCGAACGGGCAGAACTCTGCGCAGAAGCCGCAGTTCATGCAGATGTCGATGTCGATGTAGAACTCCGCCGGTTCCGGGATGGGGCGCCCGGTTTCAGGGTCGTCGCTGCGGACGATCCAGATGCACTGCGGCGGGCAGACTTTCGCGCAGATGCCGCAGCTTGTGCACCAGTCATGGCCTGGGCGGTCGGGATGGTCGTAGTTTTCGACCACCAGGAACGGGATGAAGCGGAACCGCTCCGGCATGGCGATCTTCTCTTCGGGATACTGAACGGTGAAGATGCCGCGCGCTTCCAGCCCCTGGCGCTCAGGGAACGCTTCGACCGGGACGTGCCGCCGAAAGCCGTAACGGATGTCCTCGATATAGGTGTTGATGAAGTGTTTCAGCGTGACGCGCAGGCCGCGCCAGATTCCGGTGCCATACATAAGCGCTGACGCTCCTCTCTAGCGGTCCGTCTCGCCTAACACGATGTCGATGCTGCCCAGGATCGCGACGACGTCGGCCACTTTATGGCCAAGGCACATCCGCTCCAGCGGCGTCAGGTTGATGAAGCTGGGCGCGCGGACGTGATAGCGCCAGGGATTCTGGCCGCCATCCGACACGACGTAATAGCCTAACTCGCCCTTTGGGTTCTCGACGCGCCCGTAGCTCTCACCGGCGGGGACGCGCGGGCTGTACATGCCGCCGCGCCCGGCGAAGATCGCTTCGCCCTCGGTGTCGACCAGGCGCGGCAGAAGCTGTTGCAGGATGCGCAGGCTCTGGCGCAGCTCGTCCAGGCGGATCAGGTAGCGGTCGTACACGTCGCCATGCGTGCGCACCGCGACGTCAAAGTCAAGCTCGGGATAGATGCTGTACGGGTCGGCGCGGCGCACGTCGTAGGGCACGCCGCTGGCGCGCAGGACCGGCCCCGCCGCGCTGGTCGCGATCGCATCCTCGCGCGAGAGCACGCCCACGCCGATGCAGCGGTTGGTGACGATCTCGCTGGTGGTCAGGTACTCGTCAAGCTGATCGATCGCGCGCGGCAGGCGCTCGGTGATTAGATTGCGTAGGTACTCCATCGTGTTGACATCACGCACGCGGTCGTTGAGCAGCGTGGCCTCGCTGCGCAGCCGCTCCGGCAGGTCTGCCGCGACGCCGCCAAAGCGGAAGTAGTTGCACATCATGCGGCTGCCGGTGACCGCCTCGAAGAAGTCGAGGATCAACTCGCGCTCGATTACGACGTACATCATCGGCGTAAAGTACGCGCCCAGGTCGTTCAGCAAGAAGCCGATCGCCCAGATGTGGTTGACGACGCGTGTCATCTCGGCCATCAACACGCGGATCACCTCAGCGCGGTAGGTCGGCGGCTGGTAGCGCGCGCCGAGCGCCATCAAGTTCTCGACGGCCAGCGCGTAGCCGAAGTTGTTGCCCAGGCTGCAGATATAGTCCAGCCGGTCGGTGAAGGGCATGTTCTGGATGAAGGTGTTGCGCTCGCCGATCTTCTCGTGGTTGCGGTGCAGGTAGCCCATCACCGGCTTGAGCGCGATGATCTCCTCGCCTTCGAGCGTGACCATCATGCGGAAGACGCCATGCGTGCTGGGGTGCTGCGGCCCGAGGTTGACGACCAGCCGGTCCGTCCCGGTTTGCTCGATCTCGACGCCCGGCCCCATGCTTGACAGGACGCGCGCCTGCGCTTCATCGGTGATGCCTTCGTACGCTTCGGGCGAGAAGTCGTCGGGATAGCGCACGTTCCGCCCATAGGGGACCAGTTCTTCCGAGCGGCGAACGTGCCCGCCCGGCCAGCGGCTGTCAAAGGGTTTTTGGTCCTGCTCGTAATAAGCTTCTTTCCAGTCCTTGCGCAGCGGGAACCCGCCAAAGCCTTCCCACAGAAGGATGCGGCGCAGGTCCGGGTGGTCATCGAAGCGGATGCCCATCAGGTCCCACGCTTCGCGCTCCTGGAACTCGGCGCCCGGCCAGACCGGGACGAGCGAGGGCAGGGCGGCGTCATCGCGGCCTGTCTGCGCTTTGAGGATCAGCGGCGGGCCGCCTTCCGTTCGGCAGAGGTGGTAGACCATTTCGAGATGGTCACCTTTGCCGAGGTAGTCAACCGCGGTGGCGCTGGTCAGGTAATCGTAGCCCAGATCATCGCGCAGGGTGGTGGCGACCGCGACAAGCTGGTCAGGGCTGGCGATCAGGCCGTCAAAGCCGTCGCGCGTGTCGCGCTGAAGCGCCTCGCCGAAGCGCGCGGAAAGCTGGTTGAGCGCGTCATCCGTCGGGTTGACGGACTCGGCGGTGGGGGCGTGTTCTGCCATAACGTCTCCTTACTGCTCGCGATAGCGGCCAGCGCAGCCGGTCACGCTTCGGCCTCGGCGGCCAGGGTCTCATCGGCAGGCGCCTCGACGGGCGTTTCGCTCTGCCGCTTCAGGATGTGGAGCTGGCGCGGGTCGACGATGTCCGGCCCGAGGATGGGGATCGGGACGGCGTCGCTCGGTCCCTGGCTGTACCAGGGCATGCTGTTGCGGTTGCCGAGCGACTGCCCGTCGAGCTTCTTGATCAGCGTCATGAAGCCGTACAGCAGCGCCTGGGGCGTGGGCGGGCAGCCGGGTACGTAGACATCGACCGGTAGGAACTTGTCGATCCCGCTGACGACGTTGTAGCCCTCTTTGAACGGCCCGCCGCCTGAGGCGCACGCGCCCATTGCCAGGACATATTTTGGCTCTGGCATCTGGTTATAGAGCCGGACGATCGGGACGATCATCTTCTTGGTGACCGTCCCGCTGACGATCATCAGGTCTGCCTGGCGCGGGCTGGCGCGCAGCACTTCCATACCGAAGCGCGCCTGGTCATAGCGGCTTGACGCGGTGGCGATCATCTCGATCGCGCAGCATGCCAGGCCGAACGCCATCGGCCAGACGGAATAGTGCCGCCCCCAGTTGTAAATCGTGTCGAGGAGCTTGTCGAGGCGGGTCACCGCCACGGCGGACTGCATCCCCTCTGGCACGGGAACATCAGGATTATGCAGCTCTCGTAAAAAATCGCTCATGAGTCCTCGCCTATCTCTTCGTACCACTCTCGCAAGATTGCGGTGAGCAGCTCGTCGTTTGCCAGAATAGGCTCATCGGCAAACCCTGGCAGCGCGAGTATCCATTCATACAATTCCTGCAGCCCCAGCGCGTCGAGATCGGCGTGGGGATGGTGCTCCATCAGGCTCAGCACGATCTCGTAAGATGCTTCCCAGTACAGCGGCTTGGGCTGTTCGTTATCCCTCATCGTTGATGGCGTGCCGTCTATAATAACAGGACGGGCGCGGTCCGGCATGTGCCAAACGCCCGCTTGTCGAGCGCCGGATGCCAGCCTTATTCTTCGGCGTCGCCTTCGATCGCATCCTGGGCTGGCTCGTCCGGCTGCGCCTCGGCGGCGGCAGGCTCGGTAGCGCGGTCCGCGTTTTCGTCCAGCCAGGTTTCAAACTCGGCGTACACGGTCGCTTCGGGCGCGCCCTGGTAGGTGTATTGAATCGCCGCCAGTTGCCCGTCCGGCAGCTCGACCAGCACGATCGCGATATCAAGGCCCGGGAAGGGCTGCCCGCTGGCGGGCGTCTGTGGCGCGGCAGTCAGGCGCAGGCGCGCGGCAGGCTTGCCCGCGACCTCGGTCGCTTCTGGTTCGTCAAACGCGTCGTCGCTTATCGTGAGTCCCTGCGTCTCCAACTGCCCGGCGAGCGTTTCGCGAAGCTGCACGAGCAGGTCGAGCATCGGCGCGCTGGCATCTTCGGCAGGCATCTCAAAGCTGCTACCCGTGGCGAACTCTTCGACCGGCATCGACCGAAACGCGATCTGCGCGGTGATCGCCGGGTCCGCGCCATACATCAACACGCCAGGCATGACCTCGTTCCACGGTTCAGTGGCGGCTGCGCCTCCATCCGCAGGCTGGTCGCCCGCAGGCGCGGCGTCGTCGTCACCGTCCGCCGGTTCGTCGGTCGCGTCCTCAGCAGGTTCGGTTTCTGGCTCGCTGGCAGGTTCTTCAGCGGCGTCATCGGCAGCAGGCTCGGCGGGTTCGTCAGCGTCAGGTGTCTCCGTCGCTTCGTCGCTGCCTGCAAACTCGACCGCCTTCGATTCGAGCCAAGCGCGGAAATCCTGATAGATGGTGGGGTCGGGCGTGCCTTGCAGGCGATATTGCACCAACTCGATCTCGTCACCGGGCCGGTCGATGATCCCGATCAGCAGGTCCAGGCCAGGAAACGCGTTGCTGCTGGCGCCTTCCTGCGCGTCAAGCTGCACCCGAAGCTGCGAGACCGGCACGCCGTTCACCAGCACAATCGCGGGGCCCTCGATAGCGTCAGGCGTTGCGTCCAGCCCCAGCTCTGCGATCTGCTCCTCAAAGCCATCGCGCATTGTCTCCAGCATGGTGAGCTGGGGATAGGGCGCGTCGGCGGGCGGTGGCTCCACGCCGAGGCCGCTCGCAAATTCTTCGAGCGTCATCACGCTGTAGTACACCTGAGCGCCACTTTCGGGCCGGGGCAGGTACGTAAGCTGGCCGGGGACGTTTTCCTGCCAGTTCTCCACGGCTGGGTCAGGGAGCGGGGTCGGGCTTGGCCCCATTGTCGGCGCGGGCGTATTGGTGGGCTGACCGGCTACATACACGCCGGTGGAGACACCACTGTTGCCGACCAA
>CAZVCM010000053.1:0-19465 GCA_964626105.1 uncultured Thermoflexus sp. | reverse complement strand
GGAGCGAGAAATACCGCATCTTGCTGTTCCATCCTCCAACTGCTGAGGTAGGTTGCGGCAAGCAACCCCTCCTGCACCAGCGTAAAATACTCGCGGGCTGGCTCGCGCCAGTCGTCCGTGCCGTTGAGATACAGCACCTGGCGGAAGTTGCGCGCCGACTGCACCAGCTCGGCGATCACGCGGCCCGCCTCGAGATCGCCGTGGAAGCCGAACCCCGGCTGCGAAAGCACCTCGCCGAACAGGCGGCTGAGGAAATGGTCCGGCGGCGAGGACGGCGCGACTTCGACGAAAGCGTTCAGCCAGCCGCGCAGGTGCTCGTATTGCTCCCCCGCGCGATACGAGATGCGCTCTTGCATCCCCGGCTTGATCACATCGAACGAGCCCAGCCCGCGCCCTGGACGGTACACGATCTGCGCCAGCAACCACGCGCGCACCGGATCCAACGGACCGATCACTTGCTGTAAGGCGTCTACCACGTCCAGCACCGGCGGGTCAGCGTTCCAATCGGGATAAGCGAGCGCCATCAGCGTGAGCATGGCCCGCGCTGCCGGTTCGTCACGCAAGGCGCGCGAGGGACGGTGCGACACCGCACGGATGCCCCTCTCGTCCAGACGTTCCATCAACTCAAACCGCAGCGAATCACCCAGTAGTGGCGCGAGGACCACGATCTCCCCCGGCGGCGTGCCTGCTTCGACCAGCGTGGCGATCTCGTCCACCACGCCGCTGATCATCTGTGGGTAGAACTTGTGCGTCTGCAGGCTGAACGGTGGCGCCTGGCCGTCTTCTGGGTCATCCGCACCGTCTGCGCCCGGCGCCGCACCGTCAAAGAGCGCCGAGAGCGTCCCGGCCAGCGCCGCGATCGGCGTGGGAGACTCTGTTGCGAGTGCGCGTTGATCCACGTCGTCGCAGAGCGCGGCAAGCTCGCCCATACCGCTTGGATCGGCGCCGAGAAAGACGCGATAGCCCGCGTCGTCGTCATACACCAGCAGCGCCGTGTCAAGATCGTCCCACGCCCAGCGGATAACATCCGCAGCCAGCGGCAGATTCTCCTCGAGGTTGTCCGCAACCAGATGCCGGTATTGTTCTGCGAACCAGCGCTGATAGTCCGGTTCTTCTAGCAGAACTTGCGCGTACAGCTCAATCTGGAACGAGAAATCGAGCAGGCTTTGCTCGCGGCACAGTTCGCGGAAGCGGCGCGCCAGGTCAATGCTGGCGCGATAGACGGGCGGGCGGCTGGAGTGCCGGTCTCCCCAGGCGGCGATCAGGCGCGCTTCGATCTCGTCGAGTGAGAAGGCGTTGGCGGCGGCTTTGTTGAGGTTGTCGAGCGTCTGGCGGATGATCTGTCCGCGACGCAGACTGATGCTCTCGTAGATACCACTGCGAAGTTGCACATCCACCAGGCGATTCATGTAATACTGCGCCGTTTCGAGCGTGAGGAAGCTCGGCTCTTGTGCGGGATCATGGAACCCCGCGCGCCCTGCCACCAGCGGCCAGAACAGTTCCAATCCGCGCTGCGCCAGGCCGCCTAGCGTCACGATGTCGAGAAGCGCGCCGCTCGGCCAGTCTGGCGCCGTCTGCGCAGTGTAGTAGGGCGCCCCCAGCGAGCGCGCCGGAACGAAGATCAGGATTTCCTCGGCCAGCGCGCCATCATCGAGCAGGGCGCGAACATGGTCGAGCGCGGTGGACGTTTTGCCAGTGCCAGCGGGCCCCTGAAGAAAGCGCGACCGGTTCATCTTCTCCCATTTCGAAACATATGTTCTGAATGGTTTAGTATACCACAATCCGCCTGAATCAGACAGTTTTTTGAGTGATTTGCTACAAAATTCTTCGCGCGCAGCGCTCATTACCCCCTAAGAATTAGGGTTAGCTTACCCCACAATTCCCGCCTATGGTATCATCAACGGTCGGAGTATTACAGCACCGAACTCGCGTAGCCAAAGGATATGTTTGAATGGCCGTAGCAGAAACTGAACAACGATGGCATTCGGTCGGTAGCGACGAGGCGCTTGCAGCCCTGGGGAGCGATGCGAAACGCGGCCTGACAGACGAAGAAGCCGCACGCCGCCTCGAACGCTATGGTCCGAATGCGCTTCGCGAGCGCCCGCGCCCGACCTTCTGGCAGCGGTTGCTGGCACAGTTTAACAACTTTGTGATCTATGTGCTGATCTTCGCGGCGATTCTCTCCGCGTTGCTCGGTGACTGGCTCGAAGCGATTGCTATCGCAGCGATCGTCGCGCTCAACGCGACGCTGGGTGTGATTCAGGAAGGGCGAGCTGAAGAAGCGCTCTCGGCGCTGCGCAAGCTGGCCTCTCCCGATGCAGATGTGATCCGAGGCGGTCATCAGAAGACGATTCCCGCCAGCGAGGTTGTGCCTGGCGATATTGTGGTGTTGGATGCCGGAAACTTCATCCCGGCGGACATTCGGCTGCTGGAAACGGTGAACCTTAAAATCGACGAGGCATCGCTGACCGGCGAATCCGTCCCGGTTGATAAGCGAGCGGATGTGGTGGTCGAGTCGGACGCAATCCTCGGCGACCGCAAGAACATGGCCTATCTCGGCACGACGGCAGCTTATGGGCGCGGGCGGGCGCTGGTTGTCTACACCGGGATGCAGACCGAGATTGGCAAAATCGCGGACATGATCCAGTCCACCGAGGACGAGCTGACGCCCCTGCAGCAGCGCATCGACCAGCTTGGCCGGACGCTGAGCATCGGCGCGCTGGCGATCTGTGTGCTCGTCGGCGTGGTGATCTTCGCCCGCGAGGTGACGTCTGGCGACTTTGAGATCATCGACGCGCTGACTGACTCGCTGATGACGGCGGTCGCGCTGGCAATTGCGGCGGTCCCCGAAGGGCTGCCGGCGATCGTCACGATCAACCTGGCGATCGGGATGCGCGAGATGATCCGCCGCAACGCGCTGATCCGGCGGCTCCCAGCAGTGGAAACGCTCGGTAGCGCGTCCGCGATCTGCTCCGACAAGACCGGCACACTCACCCAGAATCAGATGACGGCCACGCGCCTGTATGTCAACGGGCATTACGTGACCGTCTCGGGGCAGGGGTATCAACCCGTTGGATCGTTCCATCGCAATGGCGGCTCGGCGGACCCGGCGGAATCGCTTGAAACGCAGCGTTTGCTGGAAGGTGCGCTACTCGCCAGCGACGCGCGGCTGGAGCCGGAAAGCGACACCGCAGATGTCAACGGCACCTACCGAATGATCGGCGACCCAACCGAAGGCGCGCTGGTCGTCGCGGCGGCCAAGGCGCAACTCTGGCGTGAAGCGCTTGAGGAACAGTATCCGCGCGTCAATGAGATTCCGTTTGACTCGGTTCGCAAGCGCATGAGCACTATCCACCGCCTGCCAGATGGTGTGTATCGCATCTTCACGAAAGGCGCGCCGGAGATTGTGCTGGAACGCTGCGAAACCATGCTGTGCGACGGGCAGGTGATCCCACTCACTAATGAGCAGCGCACGCAGATTCTGGAAGCGAACAGCGCGATGGCGAACGACGCGCTCCGCGTGCTGGCGATCGCGCAGCGCGAGATGGATACGCTACCGGATGAAATTACGCCGGAGACAATTGAGGACCGGCTGACGCTGATCGGGCTGATTGGCATGATCGACCCGGCGCGCCCCGAGGTTAAGCCCGCGATCGACCGCGCGCGGCACGCTGGAATCCGGACGGTGATGGTCACTGGCGACTATCCCGACACGGCGCGAGCGATTGCGCGCGAGATTGGGCTGTTGCGCGAAGGCGGGCGCGTGGTACGCGGCGAAGAACTGGAGCAAATGTCCGTCAGTGATCTTGCGCAGGCGATCGACGACGTCGACGTATATGCGCGGGTCTCGCCTGAGCACAAGGTGCGGATTGTCGAGGCGTTTCGCGCACGTGATCACGTCGTGGCGATGACCGGCGATGGCGTCAACGATGCGCCCGCGCTCAAGCGTGCAAGCATTGGCGTCGCGATGGGCATCACCGGCACGGATGTCTCCAAAGAGACCGCTGATATGGTGCTGACCGATGACAACTACGTGAGCATTGTCTCCGCGGTTGAGCAGGGGCGTGTGATATACGCGAATATTCGCAAGTTCGTCTTCTTCCTGCTGAGCTGTAACTTGGCTGAGATCGGCGTGATCTTCCTGGCGACGCTGGCCGGAACGCCCGCACCGCTGACGCCGATCCAATTGCTGTGGCTGAACCTGCTCACGGACGGCGCGCCCGCGCTGGCGCTCGGCGTGGAGAAGGGCGATCCGGACATCATGGACCACCCGCCGCGCCCGGTCAAAGAGCCGATCATCGACCGCGACATGCGGATCGGGATGCTCGTGCAAACGGTGATCAAGACTGCGGTAACGCTGGTAGCCTTCGCGCTGGGTCGCCACCTCGATCCCGAAAGCTGGGACCTGGCGCGCACGATGGCGTTTACGACGCTGGCGTTCTCAGAGCTGGCGCGCGCGTATACGGCGCGGTCGGAACTCTATCCACTGACGAAGATCGGCATCTTCTCTAACAAGTACATGCAATATGCGGTCGCAGCATCGGTAATCTTGCTGTTGATAGTGGTGTACATTCCGTTCCTGCAGGAGCTATTTGGGACGGTCCCGCTCAGCTTTGCGCATTGGCTCTATATGACGCCGCTGATCCTGCTGCCGTCGGTGCTGGCGGAGATCACAAAAATCTATCTACGCGCGTTGCACCGGCGGGACGAAGCGCTCTACGCGCAGACGCACTAGCTGGCTACGCTCAACATAACGCCAAAAGGGCTGCTCGATTTGAGCAGCCCTTTTTATGTGCAGGAGATGCAGTCGCTTTGTTGAGTTCTGTCAGAAATGAGCGAGCGCCGCGTGTGGGGAGACGCAGCGCTCAAGCGGGTGGGGTGGTGGGATGTCTATTCAACACCACTACACGCTTCAGTATAGGCAACTACGGGAAACTTGTCAAGCGGATACCGAAGAATATTTACGCACTTGAGCGATTAATTATCGCGAGCGTAGTTGATCGATGACCGCAACGACCAATTGAGGATCGATCTCATTTGATGCGCGTTGAGCCGAGAACGCGCGAGTTTGATCGTCCCCCGCGACCATGAGCTGCCACGCATCCGCCTCATATGTCGTGTCGAGCACATCTGCCCAGCTCACCGACCAATCACGGCGCTGGCCAAGCAGATGCAGCTTGCGATCGGTCACATACAACTTGCCGGAGTCGAGAAGTTCGTCCTGGCCAGCGCGAAATATCCACGTCTTCGGCGCCAGACGCATCAGCGTGGCCGCACGCAATTCCAGATAAACAAACTCGCCGCGCACCAAATACGGCGGCAGCGGCTCCATCTCCACCGGCGCCAGCCACGACAGATCGCCCTCGTGCGTCTGGCGTACGCGCTGGCGCTGGACGTAGCCCTTGGTGCTGATCGCCAGCGCCTCGTCGCGATCCAGCCAGTCACCGCCACCGAAGCGCCGCGCGACATAGTAGTACCGCTCCGCCGAATTCACCTTGCGATAGCGAATGCGCCATGCAGTTGGCGCATCTGGGTGGGCCTCTAACTCGGCAGCGGCGCCACAGTGGCTGCACTTGATGACGGCAGTTCCATCTACGCGGCCTGGCTCGACGCTGACCGCGCCTTCGGTGTGGCAGAACAGACATCCCTGTACCGGGGGCAGCCGGGCGAGCCAGTCATCAGCCATGGTTCGCGCTCTCTTTCAACAGTCAGGCGCGCGCTTTGAGGAACCCCATTCGCTCGCGCACAAGGTCCAGCGTCGCGTTGGCGACCTCTGAGGCGCGCGCGGCGCCTTTAGCAAACAAATCGTCGATATAGCGCTCGTCACGCGTGATCTCGCGATAGCGTTCTTGCAGCGGCGCCAGCGTCTCGATCAGCACCTCAGCGACTTCCTTCTTCAGGTCACCATAGCCGCGCGCCGATGCAAAGTGCGCCTCGATTTCCTCGCGGGGTTGGCCGGTCAGCGCCTGGTACAGCTCCAGTAAATTATTCACCCCCGCACGCTCTGGATCGTTGGAGAACGCGATCTCGCGCCCGGAGTCCGTGACCGCGCGCATAACGGTTTTGCGAATGCGGTCGGGCGGGTCGAGCAAGTGCACGGCGTGATACTCAGAGGTCTCGCTCTTGCTCATCTTGGCGTTTGGGTCGTCAAACGCCCGAATCCGCGCGCCAGAGAGCGGGTACATCCCCTCGGGCACGTTGAACGTCTCGCCAAAGAGGTGGTTGAAGCGCTGCGCGATGTCGCGGGTGATCTCCAGGTGTTGGCGCTGGTCGTCCCCCACCGGCACAGCATCCGCCTGATAGAGCAGAATATCTGCCGCCATCAGGACCGGATAGCCCAGCAGCCCGGCGCTGACCGACTCGGACTGCTGCTTGGCGGATTTATCTTTGAACTGCGTCATGCGGTTCAGCCAGCCGAGTGGCGTAATGCAGTTCAGCAGCCACGCCAGCTCGCTGTGCGCGGGAACATGCGACTGCACGAAGACGGTCGAGATCTCCGGGTCGATCCCGCTGGCGAGGTACAGCGCAGCGACCTCGCGGGTCTTGGCGCGCAGTTCTGCCGGGTCATGCGGGACGGTAATCGCGTGCAGGTCCACGACGCAGAAATAGCTGTCGAAGTTGTGCTGCTCGCGCGCCCACTGCTTGAGCGCGCCGAGATAATTCCCGATGGTCAGGTTGCCAGAAGGTTGAACGCCCGAGAGAACACGCTTGGGGCGTGAGGGGCTGGAATCGCTCATTGGGATGCTGTCCTAATCTGTTGTGGTCGGCTGCTCGGTGAATGACAAAATACGCAGCCGGATTGTAACATCGGCTGGGGTGGCGATCAACTGATGCGCTAAGGGAAGAAAGGAGAGAAGAAGTACCGCCGGCAGGATTCGAACCCGCGACGCCCAGTTCCGAAGACTGGCGCTCTATCCACTGAGCTACGGCGGCAGGTAGCGATCATAGTACCACCGCCCGGCGCGCGAGGCAAGCGGCGCTTACCACACCGCGCCGGGGAAGGTCTGAATGCAAGCGCGCTCGCCGACGCGCTTATACATCTGCACGTCGGTGAAAGGATGCCCCAGGATGCCATCGTGGATCGCCCACGACCGCCCGGAAATGGTCTTCCACGCGTCCGGGGCGCGGAACGGCGTTTCTCCGGTCAGGCGGGCGTGCAGCGTGCCGCCGGGCTGAAACTCCGCGTGGATCGTCTCCATCAGGCGCAGCCCGCGCGAGTACGCGAAGCCATAGCGCTCGAACGTGACCGCGTTGTGATAAAACAGCGGCTCGATGAAGAAGAGGCTGTGCCCCATCTTCTTGACGAATAGCTCGAAGGTGGGGATACCAGTCCGGAAAACGCGCAGCCCGCGCCGCACCTGTCCAGGAACTAACCCGGCCTGCATCGCACGGATCTCTTCTGGAATGTTGCGGCGGATGGTGCCCAACTCGGTCGGCGCGTCATTCTCGTCGCGGTCGATGTTGAAGCGCGGCGCTTCCGGGTCGTTGACCGCCGCCATCAGGACCACCAACTGGTTGTGAAAGCTATCCGTCATGTGCAGGTAGAGCGCAGGATCGTCCGCACCAGGCCGGTGATAGACCGAGATCTCAAAGGTGTTGCTGCCGGACGGGCAGCGGAAGTGAATTACCGGCTCGCCATCGACGGTGAGCGTCTCGGGGTCGATATCGAACTGGGCGAAGACCCAGTCTGGGATCAGCGTGCGGTAGATCGCCCGCTTCTGTTCGCGCGGGAGATCGTTAATCGCACGAATCGAGTCCGGCCAGGGGGTAGGTGGCGAGAGCATCATAGCCCTCCAATCACTCAACGATCGCGCTCGCGCAGCGTGCGTTCGATCTGGCGCTGGCTGTCCCGCGCGCGCAGCGATTCGCGCTTGTCGTATTGCCGCTTGCCGCGCGCCACGGCGATCTCAACCTTGGCGATGCCGCGTGTCAGGTACATCTGGAGCGGGATGATCGTCAGCCCTTTTTCCTGAACGCGGCTGAGCAAGCGCTCGATCTCGCGGCGGTGCAGCAGTAGCTTGCGCGGGCGCAGCGGCTCGTGCCCATAGATGCCTGCCTGATCATAGGCGGCGATATGCGCGTTGACGAGCCATAGCTCCCCATCACGCGGCTGGACGTAGCTCTCGCGCAGGTTGACGTGCCCGGCGCGGATCGACTTGATCTCGGATCCCATCAGCGCAAGGCCGGCTTCGAGTGTGTCGAGAATCTCGTAGTCATGCCGCGCTTTGCGATTAGTTGTGACGATTTTTCGACCTTCAGCCATTGCTCATTCTTCCGTGTATCAGTCCGCCTGCTTCGCGCCATTCTCGCGCCCAAGCAATTCGGTCTGTGCGTATTCAAGCGCTTCCTCCAGAACAGGGTCTTCACCCGGTTCGGTATCTTCCGGTTCTTCGATCACAATATCCGGCGCCAGCCCTTCGCCCTGGATAGGCGTTTCATTCGGCGTGAACCACAGCGCGTAGGTCACGTGTACCTGCGACTGATCCGTCAGCGTGTGCACGTGCTGCACCGAGCCTTTGCCGTACGTTGTCTCGCCCAGCAGCACGGCGCGGTGACGGTCGCGCAGCGCCCCGGCGACCACCTCGGACGCGCTTGCGCTGCCCGCGTTGACCAGCACTACCAGCGGGATATCTTCGGCCACGTCACCATCGTCTGAGCGGTAAACCGTCTCGCGCCCTGTGCGCGAACGCTGCTTGACGACCTCGCCATCTCCCAGGAACAGATCGCTGACGCCGATCGCCTGATCCAGCAACCCGCCGGGGTTACCGCGCAAGTCCAGCAGCAGCGCCACCGCGCCCTGGTCGAGCAGATCGCGGATCGCGTCTTCAAGCTGGTTTGTCGCTGTCCCGTTGAAATTATACAGGCGCACGTAGCCGATCTCGTCGATCAGGTCCGCATCAACGGTCGGCAACTCGACCCGAGCGCGGGTCAGCGTGACGGTGAACTCGCGGCTTTCCGAGGGTCGGAAGACGGTCACTGTTACATCCGTCCCGATCTCGCCCCGCAGCAGCGCCACCGCTTCGTTGACAGTCATCCCTTCCAGCGACTGACCATTGACCTCGCGGATCTGATCTTGCGGGCGAAGCCCGGCTTCGTCCGCAGGCAGGCCGCTGTATGGGCTGATGACAACCAGATTGCCGTCGGCGTTCATCATGACATCCGCGCCGATCCCGCCGAACTCTCCCGCGGTCTGCTGGCGATCGAACTCTGCCAGGGTGGGTGGCACATAGTAGGTATACGGGTCGTCAGCCGCGCGCAACAGGCCCTGGATGGCGCTGCGGACAAGCTCTTCTTTCGGCGGCGGGCCGTAGTAATACTCCTCGTCGAGAATGTCCCAGCTTTGCCAGAAGATCGCAAAGTCTTCGTCATTGTGCGGGGAGTCCGTTGATTCGGCGAACAGCATCCCGCCCATGAACCCGATCGCCGCTACCAGCGTCAGAAGGACGATCGATCGTGCTGCGCCCGCCCGCCTGGCCGGGAGCGCAGGCGGCGAGTTTGCTGCGCGGGGAATGTCCATACTCATGCGCTATCCATCCTGTCGCCGTACGGTGACCTGCGCGCTCACGATCTCGCGTAACTGGCGGACGGCTTCACCCAGTTCGACGTCGCGCCCACTTTCGTCCGGGATCATCGCGATCGTCGGCTCCAGGCCGTTACCGTCGAGCGGCGTGCGATCCGGCGTGAACCACTCTGCCGACGTGATGTGCACCGACGAGCCATCCGACAGCCGGAAGATCAACTGCACCGAGCCTTTGCCATATGTGCGCTGGCCGATCAGAATCCCGCGATCGCGGTCACGAATTGCCCCTGCGACCAGCTCAGCAGCGCTGGCCGTCCCCGCGTCGACCAGCACCGCCAGCGGTTCCTCGGTCCACGCGCCGCCCGGCGTGGCGTTGGTCGCCGTCTCGCTGTCACGCCGCACTTCGTAAAACACCACGCCGCCATCCAGAAATTCCGACGCGACTTGCACCGATTCCTGCAACAGGCCGCCGCTGTTTCCGCGCAGATCCAACACAATTGCAGCCGCGCCCTGACTTCTCAGGTCTTCGATCGCGCCCCGCAGTTCCTCAGGCGTGCGGCTGGTGAAGCGGATGATCTGAACATAGCCGAACGTCTCCTCTTCGGCCAGCATCCGCCAGACAATTGACGGGACCTGCACCACCTCGAATGGGATGAATACGTCGCGCGTGTCTTCGTCGTCAGACGTGCGGATGGTGATCGTCACGCCGCGCCCGTCGCCGACCTCGCCGCGCAGCATCCCATCAACGACGTCAATGCGCTCGTTGCTCGCTAGCGTCACGTCGTTCACCGCCACCAGGATCACGCCATTCTCAACTCCCGCGCGCGCCGCTGGACCTTCTGGGAAGGGGTAGAGGACGGTATCTCCTTGCTCGTTGCGCTGCACCTGCACGCCGATCCCGCCATATTCACCGGCCAGCACATCCGATTCGTTCTGCGCGACTGGCGGGTCGATGAAGAAGGTGTACGGGTCGTTTAGCTCGCTGAGAAAACCGCGCAGTGCCGCGTATTCCATCGCGCGATCTTCCGGCAGCGGGCGCAGGTAATTGCTTTCGAGCAGATCCTTTACCTCGACCAGCAGCGGAAAGTCACCGCTCTCGCCGTCCGCATCTGCCGCGACCGGGACCTGCCCGCGCAGCAAAAACCCGGCGAGGAACATCCCGCTTAACACCACGCCGGTCAGCATCCCTCGGACGGCTGCCTGGATCAGCCGCGATTTTCGACTGCGGTTTGCGCTCATGCCGCTTTTCCTTCTCGCTTTGCACCGGATGCGCATTCTAGCACATCCCCTGTCAGAATTTTAGCGTGGATAGTTTCGCGAACGTGGATCTGGGAATATGATAGCAGGCATCGATCTGGCAGGAGAGAGACCGGCATGGCGGAACACAAACCTTTAGTGTTGATTGCAGATGACCAGGAACACGCAGTGGTATTGCTGCGGCGTATCTTTCAGCGAGACGGATTTGAGGTTGAGAGCGCTACGGATGGCGAGATCGCGCTGGAGAAGGCGCGCAGCCTGCGGCCCGACCTGATTCTCATGGACGTGCAGATGCCGAAGGTTAACGGCTTCGAGGTCACGCGGCAGCTTCGGGAAGACCCGGCGACCGAACGCATCCCGGTGATCTTTGTGACAGCCGCCGCGCGCGAGCCGTCCGATGTGGCGCACGGCCTGAATCTCGGCGCCGATGATTACATTCGCAAGCCCTACAACTATCACGAGCTACTGGCTCGCGCGCGCAGCAAGATGCGCGCCCGCCAACTTGAAGACCGGCTCCAGCGGCGCAGCGAGGAGTTGGAAGCGCTGGTGCGCATTGGCGGCGAGCTCAACCAGCGGCTGGGACTCGACGATCTGGCGGACTTGATACTGGTGATCGCCAGTCAGGAGTTCGATGCAGCGTTCGCTGAACTGGTGTTGTTCGACCCGCACGGCGCGCCAATCCTGTTATGCGACAGCCAGCAGGGGATAGTCAACCCGGCCAATGCGCTGGTGACTCTAGCTGATCCATACTCACTACTGTCCCTGGTCTATCACAGTGGCGAGCCGATTCTGCTGCCGGGTGAAGATCCGAACCCCGAGGTGCTGGCGCATCTGGATCAGCACAACCTCTCGTCGGCGATGGCCTCACCGCTCAGGCATCATGGCCAACTGCTGGGCGCGCTGGTCATTGGGGCAGGGAGCAACCGGCGGCTCGGCGCGTCCGACCTGCGGATGCTGCGCTCGATCGGCGAGCAGGCGGCGCTAGCGGTACGCAACGCGCAGCTTTATGCGGAACTTCAGAACTACGCGCAGACGCTTGAAGACAAGGTCGAGCAGCGCTCGCGCGAATTACAGGCGGCGCAGGCGGAGCTGATCCGCACCGAAAAGCTCGCTGCGCTGGGGCGGATGGCGGCGGGTATCGCACACGAGGTCAATAACCCGCTGCAGCCGATCCTCAACTGCCTGGAAGTGGCGATCGAAGATAGCGAGAACGGCGATCAGGCCGATACAGAAGTGTTGCGCGTGGCCGAGAAGGAAGTGCAGCGTATCAAATCCATTGTCTCGCGCCTGCTGGACTTTGCCCGGCCCAGCGCCAGCGAAAAAAGCTCGATTGACTTGCAGGCGCTGGTGGGCGAGGTGCTGCTGCTGACCGCCAAGCAACTCGAGCGCGCCGGCGTGCAGGTGACACCGACGTTTCAGGACGCGCCTGCTGTTTCAGGGAACGCAACCCAACTGAAGCAGGTCGTGTTGAATCTGGTGCTCAATGCGATGGAAGCGATGCCGGACGGGGGAGAGCTGGCCATCGCGCTGTATCCTGAGCGGGACGGCGCGGTGATCAGCGTCGAGGACAACGGGATTGGCATGGATGAGGAAACGGTCGCCCAAATCTTCGACCCGTTCTATTCCACCAAAGGAGAAGGGACCGGCCTGGGGCTGGCCGTCACCTATGGGATCATCGAAGGGCACGGTGGCGTGATTCAGGTGGACAGCCGTCCATATCAGGGGACGAGGTTCACCATCTGGCTGCCTTCAGCAGCCGATTAATGTTGCGCCGCGCCCTTCGCGAAAGCCTGATGATTAATTCCAACGCGACTGTAGTTCGGGCCAACTCGCATCACCGGGCTGCAGATTCGCATAGGCGGGCGCCTCTTCAATGGGGGCGGCAGCGCGATACAGCGTGTCGGCGGGCGTGCTGTCGCAGCGTATGATGTTGACGCCGAAGGCTGCGGGTACATCCGCGCCCTGCCACATCGCGGCTTGATTGGCGGCGATCCGCATCATGCTCTCGACTAGCTGCGGCAACGCAGGCGACGGGCGCGCGCACGCCTGAACGTACAACGTACGTCCGAGCGCGCTATCAGCCATCACGATATGTGCATCCCGGGTCTCCGCTGGCAGCGCCGCAGTTTGGACATCCGCCGAGGCCGCCTGAACAATTGCCGACTGCGCGGCGTCGAGTTCCAGCGCGTTCAGCCCGGCGAGGTCTTCCACCTTCGGCTCGAGGGCGGGTAATAGCACGTACACGAGCCCGACGATCAGCGCCGCGATCAACAGCAAGCCTACCAGCGCGCCCAGGATACGCCCGCCGCGCCCGCTACGCCGTGCCACGCGTTCGTCGGCGGCGGCAAGCGCTTCGGCGTCCAGCGGCTCGCCCGGTGCTTCGTAGGTGACACGCTCCGGCCCTGGCCGCTCAACAACAACCGGCGCTTCTGGCTCATCCAGCGCGAAGGGGTCCTCTTCGAGCCCGGCGAAGGGATCTTCATCCATCTCGAACAGCTCTTCGTCCAGGTCGATTGCGTCGAGGCTGCCCGGGCTGAACGGGTCGTCAAACATCTCTTCTGTGAACGGCTGTAAGCCGGGCGCTGGCTCGCCGAACGGCTCGCTCGGCTCCAGACCAAACAGGTGCTCTTCCTCGGGCATTTCTTCGGCGGCGGGCTGTAACTCCGGAAAGCGATCCACCTCGTCCGGCACAGGCGGAAACTGCTCGTTCAGCCGGTCAAGCATGTCGCGTGCTTTCGGCGCATTGGCATAGTTTGGATCGACCCGCAGCACCTGGATCAGGGCTTCGCGCGCCTCAGCCGGCTCGATGGCAGCGTTCGCCAGCAGCCACCACGCATCGACGTTCTCCGGTTCGTTGAGTACGATCGGGCGCAGAATCGCGAGCGCGTCGTCGATCTGCTCCTCCTTGATCAGCGTGTAGGCACGCCGTAGCTCTTCATGTGTGCTCATGGGACCCTCCGTCGGACGCTGCCTGGGGCGCGTTGTACCCTGCGCTTACCTGCATTATAGCTAGACCGTCAGGGCTCGCAAACCGGCGCGGTCGCCAATTCACGCCGGATGACTATAATGAAGCTCGTAAAGAAGATATGAAGCGGGTAAAGAGCCAGTCTCACGGCGCCTGCCGGTGAGAAAGAGCGCGATTTTGACGAGCCACGCGCGCGAAGGGAGCATATGCCACACCCCCGGGCTATCCAACGCATGACGACGCTGGTGCTGCTGTTGGTGATCGCCTGCGTGCTGATGCTGGCGAGCCACACGCGCGCGCAGGCGCCGCAGCTTCAATACGGCGATCGCGTCACCGGAGAGATCGCGGCGGGCAGCACGCCGGACAGTTGGCATTTTGGTGGCGGAAAAGACGACCGGGTGGCGATCCGGCTGGAGCGCCTTGAGGGGGATGTGATCCTGGCTTTGCGGATGCGCGACTCTTCCGGGCAGATTGTGCTGGATATTGCCTGGCCGAGTAGCGAGGAGTTGGTTGCAGAGGCGGAGGTGCGGCTGGCGGCTGGCGGCGAGCATACGCTAGAGGTCAGTGCGCGGCAGGGCACCGGGACGTATGCGCTCAGTCTGATTCTGGCGCAGGCGGGCAGCGCCGCGACGCGCGCCGATATCGCCCTGAGCTATGGGCAATCGGTCGAAGCCAAACTAACCGTTGATAATCCCTTCGATGCGTGGTCATTTCGCGGCGAGGTAGGGGAAGTGGTCGATGCGTTCCTCACGCCGCTGACTGAGGGATTCAATCCTCACCTGGCGCTCATCAGCCCAACCGGGACTACCCTCGGCACCGGTGCGACGCCGTCTGCCGTGCGCTTGCCGATGGGTGGCATCTACACGCTGGACGTGCGCGCACCAGATGGCTCGACCGGCACTTACCGGCTAGCGCTGCGATTGCGTAGCTCGCCGGTGGACGATACCACGTTTGACGCGGCGGCGCTCGACCTGAGCACGCCGCTGCGCGGGCGGCTTACGAGCGATGCGCCATCCGCGCTCTATCGCATCACGGCGAGCGGCACGCTGGCGTTGGCGCTCGACCTTGCAGACGCGGAGGCGCGCGCAGACGTCACTGTGATGACGCAGAACCGCGCTGTCCTCGACACGCTGAGCGGCATCGGCCAGATTCGCGGGGTCGTGGCGCTCGGCGGACAAACGACTGTCTGGCTTGAGGTCGTGTCGCCGGATGTGTCGCCTAACCAGTCCGTTGAGTTTGCGTTGCGCCTTGACCGGCTCCGACACGCGCAGCGCGATGCGCGCCCGCTCCGGTTCGACACTGTCCAGCGCGCCAGCCTCTCAACGGAGCCGAACACATGGTTCCTGGATGCTCGCGGGGGGGACCTGATTGAGCTGTCGCTGCAGCCTGTCGAAGTCTCCTCGGCTGGCCTGTTGCAGCTTTACGATCCACAGGGCGAACTGCTATTGCAACGCCGGGTCGACGCGGGTTTCCGGCTTCCGCTTCTGCTGGAGCAGACTGGTTATTACGAGATGGCGCTGCAGTCCGTTGGGGGGGGGAGCTATGCGATCAGTGCGACGCGGCTCGGCGCGCAGGGCATTCCATTCGACCTGTTGCTGAACGAGACAGCGCGCGGACCGCTTGGCAGTGGTGCGAATCGGCAGGCGGGCGCCGAAGTGGCAGCGCGCTTGACGGATGTGTGGACTGTTGATATCCAGCGGGCGGACGCGTGGTCCTTCTCGCTGAATTCGTCAAGCGAGGATGCGCTGCTCGCGCTACGTGTTGAAGCGCCGAACGGCGATGTGATCGCGCAAGGGCTGGCACAACCGCTTAGTGGAGAAATCACGCTTGACGCGCAGATCGCGGCACCGGGACGCTACCGGGTTGTGGTGCTCAATCTATCGGAACAAGACGTGATTCCTTATACCGTGCGCGCTGCGCCCGTGGGTGGCGGCGCTTTGGCGCTTGGCGAGGCGGCGCGCGGCGTGCTGCTCGAAGCGCAGCCGGAGCACCGATGGGTCGTTGATATCGCGGCTCCCGCGACGGTACGCGTGACGCTCAGTGATCTGGCGGGTGATGGGGTGCCCGAAGTGACGCTGGTCCAGCCGGACGGACGGATTGCGCCGCTCTCCGCGATCAGCCCGGCGGAGCCATTTTCGCTGCTGGCGCAAGTTGAACAGAGCGGCACGTATGCGCTGCGCGTGCGCCTGCTGGGACCATCCGCATCGGCAACCTATCGCGTTCAGGTCACGGCAGAATCCGCGCGCGCCGCTGCCGGACCGATTGTCGAAGGAATCGCCAGCAACGAACCCTTGAATGCCACACCCGAACCGTTGGCCGCGCCGGTGCGTGTCGATCCTCGTGCGCAGATTCTGCCGGCGACGTATCCTGGGCCAGATGTGCTGGCAAACGCACAGCCGATCGCGATAGACAGCACTGTACGCGGAACTGTGCCGGAAAGTGCGGGTTACCAGGTCTGGCGCATCCAGGTAGAGGCGGATCAGCGGATTGCGCTGACGACCGTCGGGCTGGCCGGTGGCAGCGCGCCCGACCTCACGCTGCTGGACGACCAGGGCGCAGTGGTCGCGCGGAGCTTTGCGCCGGAGCAGGTGCGCAACACCTTGCTGCACCGATTTGTTGCTACCGGGCGCTATTATGTCGTCGTTCGCTATGAAGCAGGGGGGCGCTACCTGCTGCGCGCGCAGGATCGCAGCGCGCTCGACGACAGTCTCAGCGGCGTGCTGCCCGGCCAGTTAATTGTCTATGGGGAGACAATTCGTGGTGAGCTGTTGAGCCCCAACACCGTTGTGCCAGTGTACTTTTTCGCCCATGCCGGGGATGCACTGCGCGCTCAGGTCATGCAAGCTGCTGGGGCAGGGGATGTCATCCTACGCTTGGAGTCGTTGAGCGGCGTCACGCTGGTGGAAGCCGTGCCCGATGCTGGTGAGCAGGGGCGCATGACGCTCGATTTTCGCGTGCCGACTGAAGGCGTCTATCGTTTGAGCGTCCAACCCACCGGCACGGCATTCGCACCGGGTGAGTTCGTCTTGCACCTGGCTCTGACTGGCGCGCAAGCCAGCGTACGTGATGGCGGGCGCCTGGACGGCGAGGTGTATGGCACGCTGGGGGCGGAGAATCCGACTGATACCTGGCTGTTCACGGCAATGGCTGGCGAGCAAGTCGCGATTACGGTCGAGGCAGACAGCGGCGGTCCGCAGCCGTTGAGCGTGGAACTGGCGGACACGACTGGCGCAGTGTTCGTTCGACAGGAAACAATCATCGGCGCGCCGGAGATCGCGCTGGAAGGCGTGAGCCTGCCACGATCCGGGGTATACCGGCTTGTGATTAGCACGGGGCGAGGAGAAAGCGGCGCCTACCGCGCGGAATTAGTACGAGACACCAGCCGCTTAAGCGACACGCAGCACGCGCTGCCGCTCAACCAGACGGTAGGCCGCGTGCTGACCGAGACGAATCTGCTCGATGTATGGACGTTCGCCGGGTCAGAGGGCGACGTCATCTCCGCCGAGGCGCGCGCGTTGCGCGGCGATCCGGCGCTGTTGAGCTTTCAGATCAGGACGCAGAACGGCGAGGTTCTGGCGAGCGTTCCGGCTGATGTGTCGGGCCGAGCCGCCGCGTCACAGGTCTGGTTGCCGGAGACGGGGCATTACACGCTGGCGATCGGAAACCTTAGCGCGACGTTTGACGGGGCGCTGGCGTACGAGCTCACCGTTCTGCTCGAAAGCACGCAGGCGCGCTCAATGGGCGCGGTGATACTGCCGGGAGAACGTGGCGCCGGGGCGCTAAGCGGGTCCGATTTGCGTGATGTGTGGCTGTTCGAGGGGCAGCAGGGCGATGTGGTGTGGGTTGAGGTCGCTGCGGATGGCGGCGGCGCGGCGGCGAGCGTCCTGACAACTGACTGGCACGCGGCCAGCACTGCGGGGCGACCCAGCATGCTGGCGGTGGGTGACCTGGATGAGCCGGGGAAGCTCACGTTGGAGCCAGTCGTCTTGCCGGTCGATGGCGTTTACACGGTCGATGTCAGCGCAGCGCCCGGCGATACAACGGAATACACTCTCAGCCTGACGGTCGAATCAGCCAGCGCCCTGTCTCCCGAGCTCGTCGAACCACCGCAGCAGGTTGAGGGACGCATTTCGCCACAGAATCTGCGCGAGGCGTGGACCTTCGAGGCGCAGCGTGGCGATGCGGTGTCCTTGCGCCTCGTGCCGGACAGCCGCGCGACGCTGGCGCCGGTGCTGACACTCATCGGGCCGGACGAGGAAACGCTGGTCACGGTCCGCGCTGATTCGGGCGCGCCGGCGCACCTTGAGTCGTACACGTTGCCGGAGACCGGGCTGTATTCCGTCGCGGTCAGCCGCCGTCTGGGGCCGCTTGGAGAAACAGAAGGGCGCTTTCGCCTGGATATGACGCTCGAACCGGCGGAGCAGGTGGCAACCCGCTTGCTGCGTTATGAGCAGATCGGGCGAAGCTGGATTAACAACACGTCGCCCCTCGAGGTTTGGGTGTTCGAGGGCGAGGCAGGTGATGTAATCGAGGCGCAGGTGGACATTCTGAGCGGTACGCTCGACCCACTGCTGCGCCTCTACGGGCCGGATGGCAGGCTGATTGCGATCGCGTCCTCGGACGAGGATGGTGCGGCGACAGCGCTCCGCCACCGGCTGGATACTGGTGGAAGCTACCGGATCGAGGTCGAGCGGCGCGGCGGCGCGTACGGCCCTACGCAGGGGAACTACGCGCTGGCGCTCAACCGAGTGTACCGTGTCTCGCCAATACCTACCCAGCACGTGATCGCCTATGGGCAGCGAGTGATTGAAACGGTAGACGACGCGGAGCCAACTGATCAGTGGGCATTTGTTGGCGCGGCAGGTGACGACGTGCTAGCGTCGGTCCGGTTCCTCAGCGACGATGCACCGCTACTGCTCCGCATAACCGATCCTTCAGGGATGGTGGTGGCGGAAGGTGCGCGCGTAGGTATGCATACCCGCATTGACACAGTGACGCTACCACACAGCGGCGTGTACGTGCTGGAAGTGCGCCAGACAACAGACACACGTAGCGCCTTCAGCCCGTATGAGTTGGAGCTTGCGCTGGCTGGTGGTTTGGCTCCAGATGCGGGCGCGGGTGGGCTCTTACAGGCCGCGCAGCCGGTCTACGGGCAGTTTAACGCGGCACCTGCGGCGCACGTGTGGCTGATCCACGTGACAGAAGGCGAGCGAATGGCCCTGAGTCTGGCGCGTCTCAGTGGCACGCTGGCCATCGACCTGACGGTGCTCGCGCCGGATGGAACAGTGCTGCTCGAAGCTGCGCCGGTGCCGGGTGCAGCCGCGCTGTCAACCGGCCCCATCCGCTTTGACGATGCCGGGCTGTACGCAGTGATCGTCGCGGCGCACGAGGATGCGTTAGGGCTGCGCTATCGGTTACAGCTTACCGACCTGGACGTTGCACGCCAGGTGCCGGATGATTAGACTCGCGAGCCGGAAACCCACATCGGAAACAAAAAAACGGATCCCATTTGCGGGATCCGTTCATGGTGGAGCAGAGTGGGTCTTTTAGGATGCCCTGGAGAGGACTCGAACCTCCACGCCCGAAAGGGCACAGGCCCTCAACCTGCCGCGTATGCCAATTCCGCCACCAGGGCTGATTGCCCGAATTATACACGCCGGACGGGAGATGTCAATGGTTGGCGGGACGCGTCTGAAGGCGTACAATCGGCTCACCGAAACGGG
>CAZVCM010000052.1:0-19722 GCA_964626105.1 uncultured Thermoflexus sp. | reverse complement strand
ACCGGCGGCTCGACCTCGGGGAGATCGGTCTCCGGCAGCTCCGTGTCGGGCACGCTGGCTTCCTGGACGGCGTCAACGGGCGGCTCGACTTCTGGCAGATCAGTGTCGGGCAGCAGACTTTCGTCCTCGGCTTCGGAATCCAGCGCCGCGCCGAGCGCCTCATCCTCTTCGGCTGCTTCGACGCCCCAACGCTGCGTAAAGCCTACGCGCCGCTGTTCCGGTTCCAGGCGGCTGATCCGCAGTTGGAGCCGGTCGCCCTTCTTGACATAGCTGTACGGCTCTTTGAGCGTGCCATCGCCCATTTCGCTGAGGTGCAGCAAGCCTTCGAGGCCGTCATCCAGCGCGATGAACGCGCCAAAATCGACGACGTTGGTCACGGTCCCTTCGACCAGCATTCCCTCGTGATAGCGCTCCAGCGCGTCATCCCAGGGGTCCGGCAGCAGGCGTTTGCGGCTGAGCGCGATGCGATTGCGCTCCAGATCGAGACTGAGCACATAGACCTTGATCTCGTCGCCGACTTTCAGCACGTCGCGCGGGTGGTCGACCCGATGCCACGCCAGCTCGCTCACGTGGATCAGCCCGTCCGCGCCGCCGAGGTTGACGAACGCGCCGAAATCGCGCAGCCCGGTGACGGTTCCGGTCACGACATCGCCTTCGTTTAGCTCGTTGAGCAGGCGCGCTTTTTGCTGGGCGCGCCATTCGCGCTGCGCCTCGCGCTCGGAGAAAATCAACCTGCGGCGGTCTTGATCAACCTCGATCACTTTGACGTGCAGCTTTTGGCCGACGAGTTGATTGAGCGTCTCGCGGCGCTCGTTGCCCTGCAGCCCGGCGCTGACCGTAACCATATGTGACGAGGGAATAAAGCCTTCCAGCAGGTTCCAGCGGACAAGAATCCCGCCACGATTGTGCCCGGTCACAGTGACCTCGACGACATCCTCGGACTCGACCAACTCGCGGGCTTTGTTCCAATCATACTGCTGAAGCCCCATGTTGATCGACACGACGAGTTGGCCCTCACTGCCGCTCGGATTGAGCACATACACCGGGACCTCTTGCCCGATCTGCAGCGAAGCGCGATATTCCGGATCGAGCCGTTCGAGATCCTGGGCGGTGACGATGCCATCTTGTTTGGCGCCCATGTCCACGATGATCTCGTTTGTCTCGATCTGCATAATGGTCGCGCTGCGAATCTCGCCACGGCGCGGAGGCGCGTAGTCGAAGGTCGCTTCGAGCATCTCTGCGAAGCTCTCCGCATCCGGCTGACGCTCTTCGGGCTGTTCGTCTTCTGGCTGGTGATTGTTCTCCCATTCCATCTTTGTGGTTTTCCGCCTTGTTGTGGGTGCTGCTCGTAACAGTGGCGAGCACGGTCAAATCGCGCGCCGCGCGGCCCACCTACGCCGACGCGCGAGCCCGGGTCAGGCGCCGCAATGGACTTCTTTTGTGTCTTATAACATCTTCAATTTCAAAGTCTCTTGCTGCGTCTTAACCCGTATGCGAACACTATAAGTATAGCTTGACCGTGCTTACGAAAGCAAGCGACTCTCCGCGTGATTTTCGCATACTGGCGCCGTCCCTCATTCCTCGCGTATTTCGCACCTGACTTCAAGTTCTACGTTACACTTCAGACAAGTCTCCGGTAGATGGGAACCGTTCGGGCGGTTTCAGTGACTAATGATATGGAGGAGCGAGAGGAGACGGCTTGGCGACCCAGCCCTGGTGGAAGATCCCCGATCCTGATGAGCCGGACCTACGGCTGATCGAGCGGATCGGGCGCGGCGATCCTGCTGCGCTGGAAGCGCTTTATGCCCGGCACGGGCGCGCCCTGCTGGCGTACCTGATCGGTCAGGTGTCGGATCCGCACCTGGCGGAAGAGGTGCTGCAGGACGTGATGCTCGCGGTGTGGCGGGGCGCAGCGCGGTTTCGCGGCGAGAGCGCGGTCCGCACGTGGCTGCTGGCGATCGCGCGCCGCCGGGCGATCACCGCGCGCCAGCGCCGTCCTCCCGTCGAGCGCCCGCTGGACGACCGCGCCGCGACCGATGACACCGGCCCGCTTGAACTGGTCGAGCGCCAGACCGAGCGGTCAGCGGTGCGCGCTGCGCTGCGCGACCTACCAGACGATCAGCGCGAGACGCTGGAGCTGGTCTTTTTCCACGGGCTGAGCGGTCCGGAAGCGGCGGAGGTGCTCGGCGTGGCGCCGGGCACAGTCAAGAGCCGCCTGCACCGCGCGAAAAACGTGCTGGAACGCGTGTTACGGATGCGGGAGAACACCGATGCATAACACCTGGTTAGATCAGCTTCCGTACTATGTCGCTGGCACGCTGGACCCGGCGGACCGCGCCGCGCTGGAGACACACCTCACCGAGTGCGAGGCGTGTCGCGAAGCGCTGGACACCTGGATGGTGATCGCGGGTGCGGTGCGGGACGAGGCGGGCGGGCGCGTCGATGCGCTGCCGCCGCTGCACCACCCGGTCGCATCCTCGCGCAACGGCCACGCCGCCGCTCCTTCGCATGATGGCATCACACAACCGCCCAAGAAAACGGAGGATTCCCCTATGACGGTCCACTTCCCTGAGATCGCGAGTCTTCGCCCGATGCCGCACAGCCGCTCTCTGCTGACGCTGGTGGCGGCGGTGCTGCTGGTCGTGTTGTTCGGCACGGGCGCGATCCTGCTAGCGCAGCGCATTGGCGACTCTGACATTACCGACCCCGGCGCGCCGCAAGGCGATCAACCCGCCGCGCCCGGCGCGCAGGCGGAAACGCCGACCGCGTTGCCCACCTTGCCAGCGACCGCGACGCAGACACTCGTGCCGACGCTGCCGAGCAGCCCTCCAGCGGAGCACATGAACGCCCCGCAGATGACTTCCACGGCGCTGATAGAGCAGTATCAGAAAACGCAGGCCGCGCTACCTGAAGAACTTCAGGTGCTTCCGCCGCACATGACCTCGACGGCCTTCATTGAGCAGTACCGGGAAACGCAGGCTGCGTTGCCTGAGGAGCTTCGCGATCTCTCGCTGACGCCGACCGTAGTCCCGCCGACCGCGACGCCGGTGATGCCGAACATCGGATTGATGACGCCCGGCATGTCCTCATCGATTAGCGCGGTTCCGCTGGATGCAGGTTTGCCGCCGCGCGCCGAGATCGAGGGCGTGCGCTTCGAGGCGCAGACGTGGAACAACAGCGGCCCCGCCGCGCTGTCGATGGCGCTGAGCGCGCTCGGCTGGGAAGGCGATCAGGCCGAGGCGGCGGAATGGCTGCGCGCCGACGCCGACGACCGGAGCGTGATGCTGTGGGAGATGGTCCTCTTTGTCGAGCATCAGACGAACTACGGCGCGCTGAGCCGGGTGGGCGGGGTTCCCGCACTGCTCAAGCGGCTGGTGGCGTATGGCTTCCCGGTCGTGATCCCGGTCGGGCTGGAACTGGACGACGGCGAGTGGTACGGACATCACTGGGTGGTCGCGGGCTACGACGACGAGGCGCAGGCGTTCCTGGTATACGACAGCTATCTTGGCGCGGGCGAAGATGGGCCGCGCGAAGTGCCGTATAGCGAGCTTGAGGACGCGTGGCGGCAGTTCAACCGGTCATTCATGATCGTTTACCGCCCCGAAGACCGCGCTGAAGCGCTGGACGAGCTGGTGCACTATGCCGACCAGGAATACCTTCGCGTGCTTGGGCCGTCGATGGCGAATGGCTATCGGATGCAGCACCCCGACGACCCCTGGGCTGCGTTCAATGTGGGTGCGGCGTGGGCCGACCTCGGCGATTATGGGACCGCGGCAGCGGCTTTCGATGAGGCGTTTGGGCTGGGCTTGCCGTGGCGGACGCTGTGGTATCGCCCGGAGCCATACGCTGCCTACTACGGGGCCGGGAACTTCGAAGCGGTGATGCGGCTGGCGGACGAGCAGAGCCAGGTCGGTTTCTTCGAGGAAGCCGCGTACTGGCGCGGGATGGTCTACGCGGCGCAGGGTTTTCCTGACCTGGCGCGGCGTGAGTTCCAGAGTGTGCTCGACTTCAATCCGAACTACTTGCCCGCGCAGGTCGCGCTCGGTGAACTGGCCCTGTCCGAACTTGGGGTGCCGGTCTTCTCGGCAGGCAACCGCTCCACTGTGTTTGACGCAGCGCTCTACTGGTCCATCCAGTCGCAGGGTGTCGCGCCGACCCCGTATGTTACGCATATGGAACAGACCGTGCCGATGACGCCCGACTGGCGTGGTGAACAAGACGTGCCGCCGGTGCGGGTCACGCGCGTGCCCGGTGTTGGCGAGGGCCCGTTCATTGAGGTGACGCGCGTGCCGCTCGAGCCGACGGTCCCCGCGCTGCCGTCGCAACCACTCGAAGCGACGCCGACGCCCGTTCCGGCTAACTAACAAACAAGCACCCCGGCCCCTTTCCACGTGGAGAGGGGCCGGACGCTGTCATTCCTCACAAAACCTGTTCTCTACAAGCCATTCAAAACGCGATAGAATAGCGCTTGTTAGCGGGGGAGCGGTTGCCCGGTGTGATAGGGCCAACCGTTTTTTACGTATAAGTCAACACCGGGCGCGGACGAATTTGCGCTCGCCCGTCGTTCGTTCCCCACGCGCGTACACGGGAAGTCCCGCCGTCAAGGAAGAGGCATGCACGGTCATCGCACCCATCGCCGCCGGGCCGGACGGCTGTTCGAAGCGCTGGCGGAGCTGCGCCGCACGCCGGTGCGTTTTGCCGCGCGTCTCGCTGTGGCGCGCCTGGTGACGCAGTGGCGCTCGCTGCTGACGATCATCGCCGGGGCGATCCTCAGCGCGTCGATTGGCGCGCTCGTGCCGTTGTACACGACGGCGGTTGCGCAGGTCGGCATGACGCAGCGCCTCGACGCCCAACCCCGCCAGGATGTCCACATTCAATCCAGCATCAGCCTGCGCGCCAACCATTGGGCGGAGAGCGGGGGGATCGCCGCGCGCGCCGACGCGGCGACCGAGCTAACTGGATCGCTGGTAGCGCGCGATCTCGGCGCGATCGAGGGTTGGGTGGATCGCGTCGTCGCGTACCGCGAGAGCGAGGCGATGGGCATCGCGCAGGTCATGCCGGACGCCGAGGAGCCGGTCCCGATGTTGGGCGTGCGCTTGCGGCTAGGCGCGTATGACGGCTGGCAGGAGCAGGTGCGCGTGGTCAGCGGGCGGCTGCCGGAAACCGCGCCCAACGCCAGCGGCGAGATCGAGATCGCGGTGGGGCTGACGGTCGCCAACGAGCTGAACCTCGCGCCGGACATGGTGCTGCGGCTCGACCAGGGCATGAACGAGCGCGGCCAGACCGGGCGCGGCCACCCGACGAGCGTCCCGTTTGTGGCGCGGATCGCAGGCATCGTCGCGCCGCTGGACGAGCGCGCGCCGTACTGGATGGAACCATCGCCGCTGCGCCTGCTGGACCGACAGAGCGGCTCTGGCGCGTGGGATGCGGAGTTCGTCGGATTGACCTCATCCGAGAACGTGCTGCGCGCCGCGACCGAGCACCTGCCCGACACGCCGACACGCTTTGGCTGGCGCGTGCTGTTCTCGCACGACAACCTGCCGTTCTCGCAGGTGGAGATCGCACGCGAAGCCCTGCGCAACTTCAAGGCGAACATGGAAGCGACCTTCCGCGACTCGGTCACGCCTAGTTCGTCCGATCCGGCGACGGGCGCGGCGCGGCAGGGCCTCGCGTTCAACTATGGCACGCGCCTGATCGATTACGACGTCATCCACAAAAACCGCGATAGCGGCGTGCTGCTCGCTTACGCCCGCGAGGTGGAGTTGCTCGACGCGCCGTTTGGGCTGCTGCTGTTGCAGGTCGGCGCGCTGGTGCTGTTTTTCCTGATGGTCACGGCGGCGCTGGTCCGGCGCGGGGAGCGGCGCGAGATCGCGATGCTGCAAAGTCGCGGCGCGTGGGATAGCCAGATCGTGCTGCTGCGCGGGATCGAGGCGCTGCTGATCTGCGGGCTGGCGGTGGTCATCGCGCCGTTCCTGGCGCAGCGGCTGCTGATCGCGCTCGGCCCGACGATCGCCAATACCGACGAGTTCCCTCTGCCGCTGACGCGCGAGGTCTTCCTCTATGCGGGCGCGGCGGCGGGCGTAACGTTCCTGGCGCTGTTGTTCACGCTGCGGCCTGTGCTGCGCCTGCCGCTGATCTCGGCGGGCGGGGCGGCGGCGCGCAGCAGCCACCAGCACTGGTGGCAGCGCTTCTATCTCGACGTGCTGTTGGCGCTAGTGGGCGTTGGCGCGCTGTGGCTGCTGGTCCGGCGCGGATCGCCGCTGAGCGACGTGAACCTCGGCGGGCAGCAGGCCGATCCGCTGATGCTGATGGCGCCCGCGCTGCTGTTCCTGGCGCTGGGGAGCCTCGCGCTGCGCTTCTTCCCGGTGATCGCGGCGATCACGGCGCGTGTGGCGGCGTCCGCGCGCGGCCTGCAGTCGGCGCTGGCGACGTGGCAGCTCAGCCGGGAGCCGGTGCATTACGGGCGGATCACGTTCCTGCTGGCGCTGGCGATCGGGATCGGCTGGTTCGCGACCAGCTTCCGCGCGACCGTCACCAACAGTCACCAGGATCAGGCGCGCTACAGCGTCGGGACGGACGCGCGCCTGATCGAGCGCGATACGCGGCTGAACGTCAATCGCGCGCGTCCGGCGGCGACCTACGCGGCGCATGACTCGGTCGCGGCGGCGAGCGCGGCGTTCCGCGTGATCAACGCGAACCTCAGCACCACGCTGGCAGGCGATTTGCGCGGCGATATCCTGGCGGTCGATCCGGCCACGTTCGCGGACACGCTTTACTGGCGCGATGACCTGGGCGCGGTCACGCTGCCGCACGCTGCCGGTGATCCGCTCGGTCTGCCGGATGTGGGCGAGCCGCTGCCGTTCGCCCCGGAGCGGATCGGCCTGTGGGTGCAGTTTGAGAAAGGCGGCATCGGCTTTTCGCAGGATGCCGTGTTCCGCGCAGACGTCAACCGGCTGACGCAGCGTACTGACTTTGGGATCCGCCTGCGTGACGCGGAGGGCGCGTGGGTCGTCGCGCCACTGGAACCGGCGGAGATCGAGCTGGTCCGCGCCGGGACGGACGCGCCAGGGCTGGGCGCGCGCGGCTTTGTGACCAGCGGTTGGGTGTATTACGAGGCCGATCTCGCGGCGTTGCAGTACGAGCCGGTCGGGCCGGTGCGTCTGGTCTCGATCTATTGGGAGTATCGCAGCCCGAACATCCAGGGCGGCGAGAGCGGGATGCGTCTCACGCTGGCTGATATGACGTTGCACGACGCGAATGGCGCGCAGACGCCGTTCCCGATCTTCGCGGGGCGTGACTGGGCGTTCAGCTACGACCGGGGCGCGACGGCAAGTGGCCGCGCCCAGGCGGCGAGCGAGCTATTCACCGGGCGCGAGGATGCGATCCATGCGCTGTGGGATCAGGATGCGCAGCGCACGACGGTCGGCGCGCTGCTGAATTACCCGGAACGCGGGCCGATTGCCGCGATTATCAGTCAGCGGGTGCAGCAGGAGAACGGCCTGACAGTCGGGCCGGACGCGCCCGCGTTCCAACTGCTTGACATTGGCCGCGTCAACCCGAGCTTCCGCGCGGTGGGCGTGGCAGAGTACTACCCGTCGCTGTACGACCGCGCGCCAAGCGAAGCGATCCCTAAGGGGGATTCGTTCATAGTGGTGGATGCGCGCGAGCTGCTGTACCGGCTGAACCGGCGACCGAGCGCGACGGTTTACGCCGACGAGGTGTGGCTGCGCTTCGCCGAGGAGATCGACGCGCATGACCCAGGCGCGGCGAGCGCGATCCTGCGCGAGTTTGACGGCGCGGAAACGCACGGCGCGGTGATCGTTAGCGCCACCACGCTCGCCGACGAGCTGGGCCGCCTGAGGACGAATCCGCTCGGCCTGGGGCTGTTGGGGCTGATGTACCTGGCGTTCATCATGGCGCTGGCGCTGAGCGTGGTCGGTTTGCTGACCTACGCCGGGCTGACCGCGCAGGCGCGCCGCACCGAGTTCGGCGTGTTGCGGGCATTGGGGCTGTCGCCAGTGCGCGTGGTCGGAGGGCTGGCGCTGGAGCAGCTTTTTGTCATGGCGATCGGCGTGGTGTTGGGCGCGATCCTCGGCGCGGTGCTGGCGAACCAGATCGTCCCGACGCTGGCGCTCGGCGCGACCGGCGAAGCGGTCATTCCCCCGTTCGTCATGCAGGTCGAGGTGCGGCGCTTGATCGAGTACGGCCTGATGATGATCGTCGTACTGGGGCTGGTGCTCGCCTCGAGTCTGCTGCTGGTCCGGCAGCTTTCGCTGGCGCGCACGCTGCGCCTGGGCGAGGAGTAGGCCGCCATGACCTTCGGACTGATCCTCAAACGGATGCGGCGCAACTGGCGCTCGATGGCGATCCTGCTGCTGGCGGTGTGTTTGCTGACCGGCTTCTTCGCGCTGGGGCCGTTCTACGTCCGCGCGGTGACGGACGTCGGGCTGCGTTTTGAGCTGGACAACGCCCCGCGCCAGAGCAAGCAAATCGGCCTGATCGTCGAGGACGAGCCGCTGACGGACGAGTCGTTCGAGGTCGTGCGCCAGGAACTCGGCGCGCTGGCGGTCGATCTGCGCCACTACATTCGCGCGGACTATACCGCGCCGACCTCGGAGCAGGGGTTCGAACAGGGGCTGGCGACCGGCGCGCTGATGTACCAGTATGGCGAGCCGGTTACGCCGTTCTCGGCGCGCATCGACGCGGCGCTGCAGCCGTTCGCGTTCGGCGCGATGCCGGAACTGCTCGATCTGGTCGAGGGGCGTTGGCCGGTGCGCCTGCCGCCGCCGGAAGCGGTCGATCCCGCCGGGCTGAGCGACGCAGAGCAGCAGGCGCGGCAGGTCGGCATCTACACGCGCGGGCAGGTTGAGGTGGTTGTCACCGCGACGGTCGCCGAGCGCGCCGGGCTGGAGCGCGGCAGCCGTATGGTGCTGGGCAATCCTCGGGCGGACGGCTCCGGCGCGCTGGCGGTGATGGTGGTGGTGGGCATTGTTGAGCCGAAGAACGCCGCTGATCCGTTCTGGGAAGGCAATCGTAACTTCCTCGAAGGCGCGGATGTTGAGATCGGCGTGGGGCGCTTCCGCTATGACTACGGGTTTGCGACCATCCCCGAGGCGTACACGGACTGGCTGCGCCCGGTCGTGCCCGGCAGCAGCTATATCTACCAGATCGACACGGATACCGACACGATCAGCGCGGCGAACCTGCAGGATGTCAACCGGCGGCTGCGCGTGCTGCAAAACCGGCTAGCGGCGTATCATCCAGGGCTGACGGTGCTCAGCGGGCTGACCGCGATCCTCGACGGGTTCTCGGTGAACGCCAGCGAAACGGAAGGGCCGATTACGCTGCTCTCTGGTGCGATCCTGGTGATGATGCTCTACCACCTGATCAATACCGTCGCGCTGGTGCTGGATCAGCAGGGCGCGGAGTGGAGCACGATCGTCAGCCGGGGCGGGAGCGTGCCGCAACTCGTCGGGTTGCAGGTGATCAGCGTAGGGCTGCTGGCGCTGGTGGGCATCCTCGCCGGGCCGCTGTTCAGCGTGGCGTTCATGCAGTTGATGGAACGCTTCGGGCCGCTGGCTGAGGCGTTGGGCGGGCGCCCGTTGGGCTCGACCGCCATCCCACGTGTATCGCTTTACCTGAGCGTGGCGGCAGGGGTCGCGTCCGCGGTCGTGCTGACGGTTCCCGCGGTTCCAGCGGCGCGTCGGAGCTTGCTGCGCCTGAAACAGCTTGTCTCGCGCCCGCCGACCACCCCTGCCTGGGCGCGCTATGCGTTCGACCTGGCGCTGTTGGTAGTGGGCGCGGCGTTTATGCTGCGGCTGTATTACCTGGTGGGTGGGGATTTTGGCGACCTGCTCAACAACCTGATTGCCGCGCCGCGCGATGTCGTCGCGCTGATCGCGGACAACCTCAACCAGACGGGCGGGCTGAACGACCCGTTCAATTTGCTCGGTCCGGCGCTGGTGCTGACCGGCGCGGCGCTGTTGTGGTTGCGGCTGTTCCCGGCGCTGATGGGCGCGTTGGCGCGGCTGTCGAACCGGAGCCGCAGCCTGACCACGCCGCTGGCAGTGTGGAACGTCGCGCGGGACCCGAGCCACTACGCGCAGCTTGTCCTGCTGCTGATCGGCACGCTGGCGCTGGGCACGGCCTCGCTGGGCTTGAGCGCGACGCGCGATCGCGGGGCGTGGGCTGCTGCCGAGCGCGCAACCGGCGGCAGCGCCCGGCTGGCGGTCGATCCGGCGCGGTTGGAACCCGCACGCTTCCTGTGGACCGATCTGCCGGGCGTGTCGAGCGCGGCCCCGCTGCTGCGCGCGGCTGGCGATCCGGGCTCGATCTCGCGGCGCGACGTGCAGATCATCGGCGTGGAGCCGGACTTGATTCCGGCGGCATTCTCCGAATTGCACCGTGCGCTCGCGCCGCTGCGCGGGATCGAGACGCCGCCCGCGCCCGGTTTGGCGCTGCCCGTCGAGGCGCGGACGCTAAGCGTGCAGGTTTATTCGCTGCCCGCCGGGACCCCGGAAGACCCGCCCGTATCCGTCCAGTTGATCGCGTATCTGGAAGATGCGCGCGGTGTGCCGGTGCGCGTGCCGCTGGCTCCACCGGACGCGGCGACCGTGGTGGGGGATGTCAGCGGAGAGACAGCGCAGACCCCTGCGAGCGCCGCGCCGCTTCCGACGCTGACCGAGGAGTGGCTGAATTTCAGCGGTGAACTGCCGGAGCGCGGCAAGCGCCCGCTGCGCCTGGTTCGGCTTGGGATCAACAGCCGCCAGGGCAACCTCGATGCCTTCGAGCACACGCTGTACCTGGATCGTGTGGCGACGCTGGACGCGTTCGGCAAGGCCACGACGCTGAGCAACTTCGAGCCGGACGACGCCCAGTGGCGCGAGGCGGCGGTTGCGAACCCGTACGCCGGTTCGTGGACCTCAGAGGCGGCCAACCTGGGCCGGGTGCGTGGCGTGCGCGCGCGCGTGCTGCGGGGCGAGATTCCCGGCGTCGATGGGCCGCAGGTATTGCGACTCGACTATCGCATGGGCAAGGTTGCGGGGGTGATGCGCGAGCCGAGCGTCGTTGTCAACGCGTCGATGATCGGTCGCGTGCCGGTGGTCGTCAACCGGGCATTCGCCGAGTTATTTGGCGGACGCGGCTCCACTCCGAGCGCGATCGACAAACCGTTGGAGCCGGGTGAAACGCGCAACCTGATCCTGAACATGGGGCCGGGCTCGGTCGAGATCGGATACGAGGTTGTTGGTGTGATTGACAATCTACCCTCGGTCGACGCGCGCGATCCGCTGATGATCGCGCTGACGAATACAATCCGCCCGATCATCAATCAGGCGGCGTCGGCGAGCACGTTCTTTGACGAGAACGAGGTCTGGCTGGCGCTGCCGGAGCGGGAGCCGTCATCCGCGCTGCAAGAGGCGGTCGCGAGCCTGGACGGCATGACCGGCGTGGGCTGGGCGTGGACGCGTTACGGCGAGATTTTGCGCGAGCCGCTGCCGAGCGCGGTCGCCGGGATGCTTTACGCAGGGTTCTGGGTGAGCCTGCTGCTCAGCCTGCTCGATTTCGGCTTCTACCTGGTGGTCACAGCGCGCCAGCGGGCGTTTACGTTCGGCGTGCTGCGCGCGCTCGGCTGGGACGCGCGCCACATCTGGCGGTTGCTGTTCGTCGAGCAGGTTGTATTGATCGCTCCGGCGCTGGTCATCGGCTCGCTGCTCGGGCTGGGGCTGGCATATCTGCTGCTGCCGTTCTTGGCGCTGGTTGGCAGCGAAACGCTCCGCGTGCCCTGGCTGGCGGTGGGCGGGCTGCTGCTGGCGCTGGTGATCGCGTTTACCGCGCTGATGGGCGTCGCGGCGATCTTCCTGAGGCGGATGAGCGTCAACCAGGTGCTGCGCCTGGGCGAAGAATAACCCTCGAACGTTAGAGAGGATATGGGATGATGAGTCAGGCTCCGAACACTACGCCGCAAGCGCCGGACGAGCGTGCGATCTTTATTGAGGCGGATAACCTCGTCAAGATTTACAAGGTGGCGGATCTCGAAGTCGTCGCGCTGCAGGGGCTGGATTTGCTGGTCCGCCAGGGCGAGATGATGGCGCTGGTAGGGCCATCGGGTTCTGGCAAATCAACGCTGATGAACATCCTCGGCGGGCTGGACGCGCCAACCGCGGGGCGAATCCGCGTGGGTGACTACAACCTGCTGGAGATGTCGCGGCGCGACCAGGTTCGCTACCGGCGTCACATGGTCGGGTTTGTCTGGCAGCAGACCGCGCGCAACCTGCTGCCATACCTTACGGCGCTGGAGAACGTCGAGCTGCCGATGGCGCTGGCCGGGTTCCCGGCGAAGGAGCGCCACGACCGCGCCTGCGACCTGTTGGACCGGGTCGGGTTGGGCGACCGTCTCAAGCACCGGCCCGACCGGCTCTCTGGTGGCGAGCAGCAACGTGTGGCGATCGCGGTGGGAATGGCGAACCGCCCGGCGCTGCTGCTGGCGGACGAGCCGACCGGCGAGGTGGACAGCGCGTCTGCCGAGGCGATCTTCCGCGCGCTGCGGTCGCTGAATGAGGAAACGGGCGTGACGATCATCGTCGTGACACATGATATGAACGTCTCGACGCGCGTCGATCGTGTGGTGGGGATGCGTGACGGGCGCACCAGCACCGAGATCCTGCGGCGGCGCGACGGCGACGTGGCGATCCAGGAAGAGGAGTACGCGATCCTCGACCGGGCGGGGCGGCTGCAACTGCCGGAGGCGTATACCGACGCGTTGGATATGGAGGACCGCGTCCGGCTGCGGTTGGAAGAGGATCATATCGGCGTGTGGCCGGAGCAGCACGCGCAGGGCATTATGAGCGGCAACGGGCAGGAGGATGCACGCGATGACTGACGGCCAGACCGCTTATTCCAGCAGCCGCGAGCCGCTGATCACGCTGAGCGGCGTGCACCGCATCTACCACCTGGCGGGCGAGGACATCCACGCCGTGAATGACGTGACGCTCGACGTGTGGCCAGGGCAGATGACCGCGATTGTCGGGCGCTCCGGCTCTGGCAAGACGACGCTGCTCAACGTGATCGCCGGGCTGGACGGGCCGACACGGGGCACGGTGCGCGTCCTGGGGCGGGACTTCGGGCAGATGGGCGAGCGCGAGCGGCTCGATCTCCGGCTGAACCACCTCGGCTTCATCTTCCAGAGCTTCGGGCTGATGCCGTTGCTGTCTGCGCGAGAAAATGTCGGCGTGCCGCTGCGGATGCGCAAGATGGACCCGCGCGAGCGCGAGCAGCGGGTGGACGAGGCGTTGGCGTGGGTCGGGCTGGGGTCGCGCGCGCACCATCGCCCGTATGAACTGTCGGGCGGGGAGCAGCAGCG
Organism: uncultured Thermoflexus sp.; assembly: GCA_964626105.1. Classification (GTDB taxonomy): domain Bacteria; phylum Chloroflexota; class Anaerolineae; order Aggregatilineales; family Aggregatilineaceae; genus DYGX01. The sequence continues at coordinate 6,362 of CAZVCM010000052.1, read as the reverse complement.
CGTCGCCATCGCCCGCGCCCTGGCCGAAGGGCCGGAGCTGGTCCTCGCTGACGAGCCGACCGGGCAATTGGACACGCGCACCGGGCGGCGTATCCTCGACTTACTGCGGCGGATGGTCGAAGAGCGCGGCGTCACGCTGCTGGTGGTGACGCACGATCCGCAGGTGATGGCCGAGGCCGATATCGTCCACGAGATGCGCGATGGGCGCCTGGTCGAAACGCGGGTGAAGGAGAGCGCCGCATCATCGGCGACGTGACCGCGAGGCGGGGTGAGGGGGCGTGTGTGTGAAACGGGAGCGCGAGTTCCGCCGGGTGATTCCCAGGATCGCGCTTGTCCTGGCGGCGGTGGTTGTTGTGGGCGCGGCGTTACTCAGCCGCGCGTCCGAGCCGGGCGGGATTGCGGTCGGCTATGTGCCGCTGCCGACTCATACGCCCACGCCGCGCATGCCGCGCGCCTTCTCGCTGCCCGGCGGCGTGACCGACACGAGCGCGCTGGTGATGGTTCAGGGGAGTGTGACGCGGCGGCTGACGATTTGGTCGCTGGGCAATGGCGCGCCGCCGGTCGAGATTGATCGCGGGCTGCGATCGTCTCTGCTGTTGCCGAACCCGGCGGGGACGCGTGTGCTGTACAGCGCAGGCAGCGCGGTGATGGTGCTGGATGTCCCGGCGCGGCGCGCGCAGATTGTCGGCGAGCTGCCCGAAGGCGGCGACCTGATCGCCGCGCAGTGGTCCCCCAACGGGCAGATGATCGCCTATGTGGTGCAGCTTGCAGGCGAGCGCGTGTCCTACGTGGCGTGGCAGGATGCCTCGCAGCCCGCCCGCGAGATGATGCGCGCGCCGCGCGGCCTGCCGCTTGATGTGGCGTGGCTGGGTGACGGGCGCCCGGTCACAATCTTTATGGGGATCGGGCCGGTTGGCGGGTTGGAAGCGCGCCCGTTGATGTACAACTGGATGACCGACGAGCGCGTGCTGCTTCCCGCGGATGTCAAACCGCTGCTGCAGCCATATGATCCCGGGCGCTCGCCGGATGGCCGCGAACAGCTTTTCCCGATGATCGATACCTCCATCCGACCAGTGGGTGGCTGCCCGACTGGAAGGATCGGGCTGTTTGGAGAGGCGTGGCTTCCGGTGGCGCAGGCAGGCAGCGGCGTCCCCCACGAAGTCGCGTTTGAAGAGAAACAGGTGCTGCTCGGAAGGCCGACGTGGCTGCAAAGCGGGGATGTGCTGGTGCGCGGGATGGCGAGCGCGGCCTGTGGGGGGAGCGGCTCTGGCCTGTACCTCGGCGCGCCGGGCGAGCCGCTGCGACAGTTGGCGCGCGCCGCAACCACGCTTGACGCCTACAGCGCTGATGGCGCGGTAAGCGGCCTTCCCTATGCCGTGAGCCTGGACGAGCGTTATGTCGTCTGGGCGGACGCGGATCTCGCGGCGCAGCGCAGCATCGTGTACCGCACGCGGCTCGACGATGGCCAGACCGAGACGCTTTACCGAACGCCCATACGCGCTGCGGACTCACCGATGGAGTTCAAGGATCGCGAGATGGTTGTGGACCTGGTGTGGCTGCCCTGAGTAGTCAGCGGGCGGGGATAGCATCCGCTGGGCCCGCGCTGAAACCGCCCCAGCGCCGGTTGTGGTAGAGCAGGGGCGCGCGTTCTGGCGACGACTCGCCCGCGAGCATTTCCCCGACGAAGATGAGGTGATCGCCGCCGTCGTACGTGTTCCACAGGCGGCAGTCGAGCCAGCCGCTGGTCTCCGGCAAGATGGGGCTGCCCGTCTGCGCGGTTGTGCAGGCAATCCCCGCAAAGCGATCGGTGATTTCAGGCACTAGCCCGGCGAACACCAGCCCCCACTGCGCCTGGTGGCGGCTGAGGATGTTGATCGCGAAGGCTTTGCTATTCTCGACCGCTTCTCGAAACACTAGTGTTTTCCCCACGCAGACCAGGACCAGGGGCGGCTCAAGACTGACGCTGGCGAACGAGGTCGCCGTGATGCCTTCCCATCTGCCATCCGGCGCGACAGCCGTCGCAACGGTGACGCCGGTGCTCCATTGCGCCAGGACATTCTTGAACTGCTCGGGGTCGGCCTGCATAGGACGCTCCTGAAGGCGTGCTCGATCACAAATCTGTCACAAAATAAGGGGCTGAATGCCAGCCCCTTTCGTGGTCGTCGTGGCGTTTGGTCCCGCGTGTGGGGACGGCGGATCAGTCGAGGTGCTGCGCGATGCGCGGCTCCAGCACTGGCAACGGCATGAAGCCCGTGATTCGCTCGGCGACTTCGCCGTCCTTAAACAGCATCAGCGTCGGGATACCCATGATGCCATACTGCATCAAGATGTTCTGATTGGTATCGGCGTCGACTTTGCCGACGCGCAGCTTGCCGCTGTACTTTTCCGCGAGTTGTTCCACCAGCGGCGCGATCATACGGCACGGCGCGCACCATTCCGCCCAGAAGTCGATCAAAACGGGTGTGTCCGAATTGAGCACGTCCGTCTGAAACGTGTCTTCCGTCACGGTGAAGGTCTTGCTTTCCATGTGTCCTTTGTCCTTGTGTTCTGACAGATTATCTGGCAGATATGCTGACAGGGGGTACCTGATCGATGCACGTTTCGCTCTGACGTTGCATGTCGCCAGAGGTTAGTCCAAATATATCGCATTGCGGGCGAAATGCCTATTGACGGCGCGAGGGTTGGGGCGCAGATCAGCGGCTGTCGGGCAGGGATTGGCGCGCCGAGATCGGCATGTTATGATCGATGCGTCCGCGAAGGCGCTGCGCGTGCGCATCGCGTTGTGCAGAATGATATGATGACCGACCCAAACTCGATTTCTGACACGGTGACGAACCCGCTCGATAGCGGGGCGCTGCCGGAATTAACCGAGCGCCAGGAAGCGATCCTGTCGCTGATCGTGCGCGAGTACATCCGCCAGGCGCAGCCGATTGCCTCGAAGATGCTGGCGGACGCTTTCGAACTGGGCGTGAGCAGCGCGACGATCCGCAACGAGATGGCGATCTTGGAAGAACACGGGTTGGTCTACGCGCCGCACACGTCGTCCGGGCGCGTGCCCACGCAGAAGGGCTACCGCTATTTTGTGCAGCGACTGCTGACGCACGCCGACCTGCCGCCCGCTGACCGGCGGCGCATCGCCCAGGCGTTTCGCGAGGTTCCGCTAAACCTCGAAGAGTGGATGCGCATGGCTGCGATGGTCCTGGCGCGGACGGCGCAGGCGCCGGCGTTGGTCACGTCGCCGCGCGCGGTCGAGCACCGTTTCAAGCATCTGGAGCTGATCAACACGCAGGGCCGCCTGGTGCTGATGGTGCTGGTGCTGGATGGCGGCAGCGTGCACCAGCAGCTTCTGACGCTGGTCGAGCCGGTCCCGCAGCGCGTGCTCTCGAAGACTGCGCAGATTCTGAACCTGGTGTGCGCGCACCGGACGGCTGACGACGTGCGGGCGCTGGCGCGCAAGGAATCGACCGAGCTGGCGCGGGACATCGGCGAGGTAGTGGCGGACGCGATGCTCCAGGCGGACCAACACGGCCCGCGTGATGTGTACCGCTATGGCCTGAGCGAAAGCCTCGCCTCGTTCACCGACGACGAAGCGCAGCAAGCGATCCGCGTCCTCGAGGAGCAGTCGCTGCTGAACGGCATCTTGCAAGAGGCGCTGACGGGCGAGCAGGACGATATTCGCGTGGTCGTCGCCGGAGAGGGCCGTTGGGAAGCGCTCAGCCACCTGAGCATGGTGCTGGGTCGCTATGGCACGCAGCAGACCTATGGAACGCTGGGGCTGCTGGGGCCGACGCGTATGCGCTATGGCCGCGCGGTGAGCGCGGTGCGCTATGTCGCCGGGCTGATGTCCGGCTTGCTCGGCGACGTATACGGCGAGCAGACGGAATCCTGAGCACAGTTTCGTATAGTCGCTCCGTGACGCCCGCCTGCAAGCAACTTTGAGGCGGGCGTTTTCGTATACGAAATAGAGGGTGCAACGAAGAGGCAGGCCGCTTGGCTGTGGAACAGGAGGGGACGATGAAGCCGGAGCGATTGTTTCCCGATCGGCGCTATTACACTGTGATGGGCATGTCCATCGCGCTGATTTTGCTCATCTCGATGTTCTGGTGGTCCGTGCCTGGCGCGTCAGTGTTGCTGGCGGAGGTGATGGACCCGGTCATCGCTGTGGTCATCGTGATCGCTTTGCATATCGCGCTGCTGTGGGTGGCGCTGGCGCTGGGTGCGGCGTACGTGCGGCGGCTCCGCTACGAGATTCAGGAAGATGGAGTCATCGTGCATGCCGGCATCATCACCAAGTCAGTCAAGCGCGTTCCCTTTCGCACGGTGACGAACTTGAAAGTAACACGCGGCCCGATCGAGCGCCTGTTTGGATTGGGCTCGCTGCACGTGGAAACCGCCGGGACGAGCGGCCAGAACGCTACTGCGGAAGCCGTGCTCTCTGGGCTGGGCGATGTGGACATGGCCTATGAGGTCGTCGCCGAGCACCTGAGCCGTTTTAGGACCGCACTGGCGCCGACGCAGTCCGGGAACGATGTCGGTGTTGAGGTTGACCGGGATGATCTGATGGTCGCATTGCTTGACGAGGTGCGCGCCATCCGCGCCCGGCTGGACGACCAGGATCAGACCGCGCAATGACGCACGTGGCGCAGCGATTGAAAAGGCGTGCGGGACATTCTTCCGCGCGCTTTTTTCTTCTTCTCTCGCAGGTGGCACGCCCCGTGAATTTCTTCCCCTTTTGACAGAACTCCTGCGTTTTGCTAACGAATTTCTATTGTTCGTCCGTTAGACTACAGTCGCTGCGCGCAAGCGCAGAGGTTTTGTCACGATAACCCGGAGGTAGTCTCAGTGAGCAGCGAAGAAATCCGTGCCGACGATGACCTGACCGATAAGCCGCAAGCGGAGGCCGCAGAGGACTCGGCGAGTGGCGCGCCGGAAGAGGGGAGCGCGGCGGACGAGCAAGGTGCTCAGGAGGCAGCCGCTGAGCAGGAACTGGAGGAGGAACTCTCGTTGGATGTGCAGCTAGAACGCGCCGAAGCCCGCGCCGGGGAATACCTGGAGAGCTTGCAGCGGGAGCGTGCGTCTTTCCAGAACTACCGGAAGCGGATTGAAGCGGAGCGCGGCCTGCACACCGAGCGAGTGCGGGGCGATGTGCTGCTCAAGTTGCTGCCGGTGCTAGATGACTTTTACCGGGCGACCGAAGCCGTGCCGGAAGATCAGCGCGATAGCTGGTACGAAGGGATTTTGCTGATTCTGCGCAAGCTCGAGCGTTTTCTGGAAGACCAGGGCGTGACAGAGATTTCGGCGCTGGGCGCGCGGTTCGACCCGAATTTCCATGAGGCGGTGGGCGTTGACGACAGCACCGACGCCGAGCCGGAGACGGTGATCGAAGTGCTGCAGCGCGGCTATCAGCAGAATGACCGCGTGCTGCGCCCGGCAATGGTGCGTGTCGCGCAATAAGATGCGCCTCGTCGCGCGAGGCTGCAACGGCATTATCTCGATCGTTCCGATCTTTGTGCGCAAGTTCTGAAACAATCGAAGCAGACAATCTGCGGATAAACATCAACCTAGAGGTGAACAATGGCGAAAATTGTCGGTATCGACCTGGGGACCACGAACTCGGCGGTTGCGGTGATGGAAGGCGGCGAGCCGACCGTGATCCCGTCGGCCGAAGGCGGGCGGCTGGTGCCGTCTGTGGTGGCGCTCAGCAAGCAGGGCGAGCGTCTGGTGGGGCAGTTGGCCCGGCGCCAGGCGGTGATGAACCCTGAGAACACGATTTTCTCGGTCAAGCGCTTTATGGGGCGCAAGTTTGACGATCCGGAAGTGCAGAAGGCGCTGGAAACCGTTCCGTACAAGGTGAGCGCTGCGTCGAACGGCGATGTGCGCGTGCACATGGGCGACAAGGCGTACAGCCCGCCCGAAATTTCGGCGATGATCCTGCAGAAGATGAAGGCGGATGCCGAAGCGTACCTCGGTGAGGAAGTCACGCAGGCCGCGATCACCGTCCCGGCGTACTTCAACGACAGCCAGCGTCAGGCGACCAAAGACTCCGGGCGCATCGCCGGGCTGGAAGTCATGCGTATCATCAACGAGCCGACTGCGTCGTCGCTGGCGTATGGTCTCGACAAGAAGAGCGACGAGACGATCGCGGTCTACGACCTCGGTGGTGGCACGTTCGACATCTCGATCCTCGACGTGAGCGAGGGCCTGATCGAAGTGCGCTCGACCAACGGTGACACCTTCCTGGGTGGCGATGACTTCGACGAGCGGATCATCGAGTGGCTGGCGAGCGAGTTCAAGAAGGAGCAGGGCATTGACCTGCGAAACGACCGTCAGGCGCTACAGCGTCTGAAGGAAGCCGCCGAGAA
>CAZVCM010000051.1:0-19909 GCA_964626105.1 uncultured Thermoflexus sp. | reverse complement strand
GGCACACCCGCGCAAACTGGATACAATCAGATTGTCCGGCGCGCGATCTCCTCCACTGCCCCCCTACCGGACGGTTTTATCTGCTCGTTACCCGACGGAGCATATCCGCCTCATGGATCAAACAACCCTGATCATCAACCGCGTGCTGCCGATCTTTCTGCTAATCGGCCTCGGCGCATGGACGCGCCGCAGCCAGTTCCTGTCAGAACGCGCGATCGACGACCTGCGCAAGATTGTCGTGAACCTGGCGCTGCCCTCGGTGCTGTTCGTCTCGTTTTTGAACATCGAGATGCAAGCCAATTATCTGGTGGTGTTTGCGCTGGTCGCCGCGTTGTGCGTCGCGATGTACCTGCTTGGGGTCGCGCTGCGCCGCCGCCTGAACGTGCCGCACCCGTACTTCCCCTTCCTGATGACCGGCTTCGAGTATGGGATGCTCGGCGTCAGCCTGTTCGGCAGCGCGTATGGCCTGGAAAATATCGGCTATATTGCTGTAGCGGACCTGGGGCACGAACTCTTCATCTGGTTCGTGTTCCTGGCGCTGCTGCTGATGACGCGTGAGGGCCGCAGCAGCCCGGCGCAGATCGCGGGCGCGTTCTTCCGCTCGCCGGTCATTATCGGGATTCTGGCGGGCATCGGGCTGAACCTGCTCGGCGCGGCGGAGTTCATGGCGGAACAGCCGGTCACGGGCGGTATCCTGGCGACGCTCGACTTCCTCAGCGCGCTGACGATCCCGCTGATCCTGATCATCGTCGGCTACGGGATCAGGCTCGACCGCGAAGGCGTGCGCGAGGCGGCGCTGGTGATCGCGGTCCGGCTGGTGATCCTGATCCCGCTCGCGCTGGTGTTCAACGCGGTGATCGTGCGCGGCCTGCTGGGCCTGGAGCGCCCGTTCGAGATCGCAATCTTCACGCTGTTCATTCTGCCACCGCCATTTATCATCCCGCTCTATATGCGGCAGGACCTGCCCGACGAGAAGCGTTACGTCAACAACGTGCTGATGCTGTACACAGTCGTCTCGCTGGCGATCTTCTCGATCTACTTCGTGCTAAACCCGCAACTCTAAGTTTCGGCTATAATCGGCTGCATGAGTGCGAGCCAAGCAGGAGCAACCACCAACGCATGAGTGAGCAAAAAATCCGCGTATTGATTGCGAAACCGGGCCTCGACGGGCACGACCGGGGCGCCAAAGTCGTCGCACGCGCGCTGCGTGACGCCGGGATGGAAGTGATTTACACCGGGCTGCGACAGACGCCCGAGATGATCGTCGAAGCCGCGCTACAAGAAGATGTCGACGTAATCGGCCTCTCGATTCTCAGCGGGGCGCACATGGCGCTCGTACCGCGCGTCTTCGAGCTGCTGCGCGCCGAAGGGCTGGGCGACGTGATCGTGCTTGTCGGCGGCATTATCCCCGATGACGACGTCGCCGCGCTGAAGGAGCTGGGCGTCAGCGCCGTCTTCGGGCCGGGGACCAACACCGAAGATACCGTCGCGCACATTCGCAACGCTGTCGCGTCTCGTTCCGCGCCATCCTCATGACGCGACGCTCCGCCGAAGACTGGGTTGGCGATGTGCTGGCAGGCGATCGCCGCGCCCTCGCACGCCTGATCACCCGCGTCGAGAACCGCACGCCGGACTCGCACGCCGCGCTGGCGGCGCTCTACCCGCACACCGGGAGAGCGTATGTCGTCGGGATCACCGGCGCGCCGGGCACGGGCAAATCCACTGTCGTCAACGCGCTGACACGCACGCTGCGCGATCGCGGCCAGACCGTCGGTGTGATCGCGGTCGATCCGACCAGCCCGTTTAGCGGCGGCGCGGTGTTGGGCGACCGGATCCGCATGGTCGATCTCGCTGGCGATCGCGGTGTGTTCATCCGCAGCATGGCGAATCGCGGCAGCCTCGGCGGGCTGGCGGCGACGACCGGCGATGTGGCGCGCGTGCTCGACGCCGCCGGGTTTGACGTGGTGCTGATCGAGACGGTCGGCGCCGGGCAGAGCGAGGTGGATATCGCGCGCATGGCGTATACCACGATCGTGGTCGACGCGCCGGGTATGGGCGATGATGTGCAGGCGATCAAAGCCGGGATTCTGGAGATCGCCGATATTCTTGTCGTCAACAAGGCGGACCGCCCCGGCGCGGAGAACACCGTCCGCGCGCTGAGGGCCATGCTCGAACTCGGCCATCGCCTGCGCAGCAGCCTGCATCACGGCGAGCTATTGCTCGCGCAGCCCGAGCCGGACGCGCCTGCTTACGATTTCTGGCAGGTACCGATCGTCAAGACGGTCGCGACCGAGCACACCGGCCTCGACGCGCTGGCCGATGCCATCACCCAGCATCGCGCCTACCTGGACGAGAGCGGCCTGCTGGTTGAACGCCAGCGCGCCGGGTTAGAAGCCGAGCTGGCGGCCCGGCTGCGCGAGGCGTTGCTGGCACGGCTGGTTCACGATCGCACGCCGGAGACGCTCGAAGACGTGATCGCGCGCGTAGTCGCCCGGCAGCTTGACCCCGGCAGCGCCGTGCGCGCGCTGCTCGACGGCTCCGCATAGCGAGAAAGCCCGGATTTGTGCCGGGCGCGTAAGGGCGCAACATGCTGCGCTCGCTGTCAGACGGACAACCAACGCTCACGGGCGGAGCCAGCGCCACCCCTACCTGAGAACCGAACGAGCGTCCTCTGGAAGCGGTACCTCTTACTCGACGATAGCCGTCGGCAGCGGCGCGCCGTTCCATACGTCGTCATAGTTCGGGCCCATCGTCTCGACCGGCACCCAGAACTGGCCGCAGCTCCACTGAATCTTGTAGTACTCGCCGCTAGCGTCCACGCCGAGCACCCACGCGGTCTGGCCTGGCGCGATACCGGCCCGTGGCTCGATCACCACGCCCGGCTCAAGGTACAGGTCCGCTGGCGCCACAAACGACCCCACCACCGCGCCGCTCAGGTCCGCGCCGCAAGCGATCGCGCTGGTCACCGGCGCAGGCGCCGGAGGCTCGTCGTCATTATCAGCAGGCGGTGGTGGCGTCTGTGGCTGGCAGCCCGAGGTCAGCGCAGTGATCTCAGAAAATTCCGCCAACACGTCATCGCCCGCGTAGATGGTGATGCTGATCGTGGGCGCAGGCAGCGAGCCGGTATACGTAAACGAGAACTCGACCGGAGCCGGCAGCGTCGTGTCAGGCTGAGGCGTATACGATTGCTCGTCCAACAAATCTGCGCCAGCGAACACCTCAAACAGGTAGGTCGTCCGGTTTGTCGCATCGAAGCTGGCGCGAACGGTGCAGCCGTTCCCTGAGAGTTGCACGCCACTGCTCTGCGCCATTGCCGGGCTAAGCGCTGAGAAACCAGCCAGCGCCAACACCGTGCTTAGCGCAAGCATCCAGAACACTATCTTCCGCTTCATACTCTTTTCCTTTCAAGCCACGATGAACTACCCGTCAATCATACGCCCCATTCATGCTAGGCTTAATTATCAAGTGTCAGCGGTCATGCTCCAAGCAAAATCAATAAAAAAGTTGCAAAAAAACAGCGCTCACGACAGGAATGCGATGGTTTGAGAACGGTTAGCGCGCGACATCCCCCCATTCGATGGGCTGTGGCAAATACGGTACACTGAGTACAGGGGGAACCGATCAGAGAAAGGGACCCGCTATCATGGACGACTACGATCCGCGCTTCGACAAGCGCCGGCGCCGCGCCCGCCGCTTCGAGAACGAAGCCGACGACGCCTGGGCCGCAGCCAACGAAGATGATCTGATCGAGCCGGACCTGGAAATCGAAGACCTGGCCGCCGGGTACGAGTGGAACGACCCCGACCCTCTGCTAGACGACCTGCCGCTGCGCCGCCGCTCGGACTCGCGGCCATACATCGCCGCCGACCCTGTTCAGATTCCGCGCGCGCCGCTTTCGGGTGGCAGCTACAACCCGTCGCGCGGCTATCCGAGCCAGGGCCCGCTCTCAACCGAGCCACCGTTTGACCCATTTCGCCCGCCTACCCGGCCCGATATCCCCGCCATCACGCCAGACTCGCTCGTGCCGCACAGCCCGAAAGCGTTTTGCAGCTACGTGCTGCTGGTGGTGCTCGGCATAATCGCGTGTGGCGCGCTCGTCCTGGCGTTTGCGGTGGTGCGCGGGCTGCTCGGCTGAGCGTCCAGCCACCCCGTGTTCCCTGGCACAGCCGTAGAAACCCGCCCGGTGGTGTGCTATAATCTCACCCGCACCCACGAACGGATGTGATGAGTCAAGGCAGGGACGACGCCCGCACGCGCCGTCCTTCCATGGTGAGGAATGATGCTACGATCGATTGCCAAAGCCGTGTTTGGAGACCCCAACGAGCGCGAGCTGAACCGCCATCGCGAGGTCGTCGAGCAGATCAACGCGCTCGAGCCGGCGGTGCAGGCGCTGTCTGACGCGCAGCTCCGCGCGAAGACGGACGAGTTTAAGAAACGTCTCGCGGACGGCGAAACGCTCGATGACCTGTTGCCAGAAGCGTTCGCTGTGGTGCGCGAGGCGTCGGTCCGCACGACCGGCCTGCGACACTTCGACGTCCAGTTGATCGGCGGCCTTGTGCTGCACCAGGGCAAGATCGCCGAGATGAAGACGGGCGAAGGGAAGACGCTTGTCGCCAGCCTGGCGCTTTACCTCAACGCGCTGACCGGGCGCGGCGTCCATCTGGTCACACCCAACGACTACCTGTCGAAGTTCGGTCTGCAGCAGATGGGCCCGATCTACTACTTCCTGGGCCTTACTTCCGCCGTGATCCAGAATCGCGGCGAAACCGACAACATGCACTCGTTCCGCTTCAACCCAAAGTGGGCCAGCGCCGACGCGCGCTTTCAGAACCTTGAGGAGATCGACCGTCGCGAGGCGTACGCTGCCGACATCACCTACGGGACGAACAACGAGTTCGGCTTCGACTACCTGCGCGACAACATGGTGCACTCGGTCGAGCGCATGGTGCAGCGCGGGCATTACTACGCGATCGTCGACGAGGTCGACAACATCCTGATCGACGAGGCGCGCACCCCGCTCATCATCAGCGGTCAGGCGGACCAGCCGTCCGACCTGTACACGCTGTTCGCCCGGCTGGTGCGCTCGCTCAAGCCGAGCAGCCAGGAGAGTATCGAGCGCGAGGAGCCGGATGGCGACTACATCGAGGAGTTGCGCACGCGCGGCGTCTACCTGACCGAGCAAGGCGTCGAGAAGATGGAGCGCAAACTCGCCCAGGAAGGCCACCTGCAGGGCGATAACCTCTACAGCCCCGAAAACTCGGAGATGCTGCCCTACCTCGATAACGCGCTGCGCGCGCAGGTCGTTTACCAGCGCGACAAAGACTATGTCGTGATGAACGGCCAGGTGATCATCGTGGACGAGTTCACCGGGCGTCTGATGCACGGGCGGCGCTTCTCTGAAGGGCTGCACCAGGCGATTGAGGCGAAAGAAGGCGTTGAGGTCCGCAAAGAAAACCTGACGCTGGCGACGATCACCTTCCAGAACTACTTCCGCATGTACGAAAAGCTGGCCGGGATGACCGGTACAGCCGCGACCGAGGCGAACGAGTTCGACGAGATCTACCGCCTCGAAGTCACGATGATCCCGACCAACCTGCCCAACATCCGCGCCGACCACCAGGACCAGGTCTACATGACCGAGAAGGGCAAGTGGATGGCGGTGGTGGCAGACATTAAGGAGCGCCAGGAGCACGGCCAGCCGGTGCTGGTCGGTACGACCGCGATCGAAACCAGCGAGCGGCTCAGCAAGTTGCTTGAGCGCGCGGGCGTCGCGCATGAGGTGCTCAACGCCAAGCAGCACGAGCGCGAGGCAACGGTGATCGCGCAGGCCGGGCGCCCCGGCGCCGTCACGATCGCGACCAATATGGCCGGGCGCGGCGTGGACATTCTGCTCGGCGGCAACCCGGACGGGCTGGCGCGCGAGAAGCTGCGCAAGCGTTACGACATCGACGTGACGGAAGCGACCGAGGAACAATGGCAAGAGGTGCTGGCCGAGGCCAAGGCCGAAGTCGCGGCGCACCGGCAGAAGGTTCTTGAGCAGGGCGGGCTGTACGTGCTGGGCACCGAGCGTCACGAAGCGCGCCGTATCGACAACCAGCTTCGCGGGCGCTCTGGCCGCCAGGGGGACCCCGGCGAGAGCCGCTTCTACCTGTCGATGGAAGACGAACTGATGCGGCGCTTCGGCGGCGACCGTGTTAAGGGATTCATGCAGTGGGCGGATATGCCCGAAGACATGCCAATCGAGCACGGCATGATCTCCAAGTCGATCCAGCAGGCGCAGATCCGCGTCGAGGGGCACAACTTCGACATTCGCAAGCGCGTGCTCGAATATGATGACGTGGTGAACAAGCAGCGCGAATCGACCTACGCGCAGCGCCGCAAAATCCTCACCGCCGAGCCGGGCGAGCTGCGCGAGCAGATCCAGCACATGATCACCGAGCAGATCGAGGAACTGGTCGCCGAGCACACCGAAGGCGATCCGGTCGATTGGGATCTTGAGGAACTGCACCGCGCCGCGCTGACGATCTATCCGGTCCCGATGGAGATCACGCCGGACACGCTCGCCACCTACGACGACCCCGACGAGATCACGCTGTTGCTGGTGAAAGGCGCGCTCCAGGCATACGACGAGAGGCTGGCGCAGTTCGGTGAAGAGTGGATGACGCAGGCCGAGCGCGAGGTGCTGCTCAACGCGGTCGACGTGCTGTGGCAGCGCCACCTGACCGATCTCGACGTGCTGCGCGAGGGGATTGGCCTGGTCGGCTTCGGCGGGCGCGACCCGGTGGTGGAGTACAAGCGCGAAAGCTTCCACATGTGGACGGGGCTGCAAGACGAGATCAAAGCGAAGGTCGTGCAGGATATTTATCGCGTGGTCCCGCGCGAGCGCGCTGCGCCGGTGCTGCGTCTGAGCAACATCCGGGCCGGGCGCGGCGCGATGCCGACCGCGACCAATGCGCCCGCTGCGCCGCCCGAGCCGGTGCGCAATGTGGGCATGTACGACAACGTCGGGCGCAACGACCCGTGCCCGTGCGGTAGCGGCAAGAAGTTCAAGCATTGTCACTATCGCGAGATGCAAAAGCAGCGCCAGACCGTCGCGCCGGAAGTGGTCAAGCACCAGGCGTCCCGGCGGCGGCGCTAACTTTCCCTATATGCATGTGCGGCGCCAGACCGTTCAGGCTTGGCGCCGCTGATCTTGCCGCGCTATGCGGAGCACCGAAGGCTGCTGCATGATGTCCAACCCCGAAAACGTGATACCCCTCTCACCCGAGCGAACTGACGGCGCAGCGATCGATCCGATGGACGACATGGACCCGCGCCTGCTCGATCTGCTGCAAACACGCCTGACCTCATTCATCAAGTGGGACATCGTGCGCTTCTTCTATGAAAACCCGGATACCACTGACACTGCAGACCGGATCGCCCAATCCACCGGGCGTGATCTGCGCACGGTCGAGCCAGAGCTCGTCCAGTTGGCGCGGCACGCAATCCTGGAGATGGAAACGCTCACCGGGCTGCGCGTGTATACATTCAGTGATGATCCTGACACGCGCCAGCTAATTCATGAATTTTTCAGCGCGTGTGAAGATCGTCAGTTCCGGCTTAAGGCGATTTTTCACGTGATTCGCCAATTGCACTGACACTTGCTGCCTGTTACAAATAGGCGTTTAATTGAGGCACAGCCGTCGGGGCCGTGCCTATTGCATCGCATTTCGGCCTGAAGCCGCCGATGCGAGAACACAGCGAGACCATGAAAGAACACGATATCCTGCTCTCCCCGGATAGCGACCACCCCTACACCGATCTACCGGTCGCGGATGGGATTGTGATCGTCACCGATCGTTGCGGAATCGTGCGCTTCGCGACGAGCGCGGCGAAACAATATTTCGATGACGGCGCGGGCGACCTGATCGGGCGTTCCGCCCTGGATTTCATCCACCATGACGAGCGGGAAACGGTCAGGGCGCGCTGGCAGGCGGTCTTCAAAGAGTCGGATACAGCGTTCGCCGAAATGATCGTCACGATTGACGAGCAGTTCAAGCAAGTGCAGCCGCTGCGTGTAGGGGTTTGGCGGCTCCCCCAGGACGACGCGTTTCTGCTGATTTTCCACCTCTCCGACCACATCCGCGACCGCCTGGAAACGCTGTATAACATTCTGTCCGCGCTGTCCACCGCGCTGAAGCTTAATCAGGTGTTTGACGTGGTCTTGGGCGAGGTGCTGCGCCTGATCCCCTGCGATCACTGCGCGCTCCTCGTCATCGAGCCGGATGGCACGCCGCACGAAGCGCGCTCGGTCGGCAAGTACCTGCATCTGCAAGAGCCGGGAGACACCGAGCGGCTGCTACAGCGCGCCACCATCCAGATGCTGCGCGCGACCGGCAAGCCGCACATCATTCGTGACTGTCACAACGATCCGCTCTGGGAGCGCCGCCCGCAGTCAGAGGTCATCCGAAGCTGGCTAGGCGCCCCGCTCATCCATCGCGGCGAATTTCTGGGCGTGCTCAACCTCGACAGCCGGCGGGAAGATTTCTTCACACCTGGCGACGCGTCGCTGGCGCAGGCGTTGGCGACACAGGTTGCAGCAGCGATCTCGGCGGCGCGGCAATACGAAAATGAGATGCGCCGCGCCGAGCGGTTCCGGGCGATCAGTGAGATCAGCCTCGCCATCAGCCATCTTGACCTGACCAGCGTGCTTGAGATGGTCTATCGCAAGGTCAGCGGGTTGATGGACACCAGCGCGTTTTTCATCGGTCTGTATGACGCCGAGACCGAGCAGCTTCGCATCACTGGCGCCTACGAGCATGGCAAGCATCTGCCCGATACCATCCAGCATGTCGGCGAAGGGCTGACCGGGCTGGTGCTCCGCACGCGCAAGCGCATGATCATCCATGATAGCGAAACAGAGATGATGCCGGACAGCGTCATTGTCGATGGTGACATGCCGCGCAGCCTGCTGATGGTGCCACTCATCACGCAGGAACAGCCGGTCGGCGTGATCAGCGTGCAGAGCTACCAGCCAAACGCGTATACTGAGGGCGACATCGCGCTGCTGGAGACGATCGCGGGCGCCGTCGCCACGGCAATCGACAACGCGCAGCTTTACAACGCGACCGCCGGGCAGCTTGCCGCGCTCGAAACCCTGCATCAGATGTCGCTTCGACTGGCGTCGGTTCAATCCCGCGATGCCGTGGCCGAACTGGTGCTGGAAGCGGTCATGGAGCTATTCGCGCCGGCGGAAGCGTGTTTGTTCCTCGCCAACGATCCACCACACGCTCCGGAGATGTGGAAAGGCTGCGTCGGGCGCGATGGCAACCCGCGCCTGATCCAGCCCTACGATCCTCCGAAGAACATTCTCGCGCAGCAGGTTGCCGCGACGGGCCGCCCGGTCGTCTTGTACGGCCAGGAAGCGATACAGACCAGCGATTGCATGCGCCAGCAGCCCGCCAAAGCAATCGCCTGCTACCCGCTCGTGAGGGGAGACGCACATCTCGGCGCTCTGACGCTGTACTACGAGAGCCAGGAGTACTTTCGCGCGATGACGCTGCGCACGCTTGAGCTGTTGTGCATGCAAGCCGCGACCGCGCTCGAAAACGCGTCGTACAACCAGCGCCTGCGCCAGCAGTTGGCCGAGGTCTCGGCGCTGCACGACCTCGCACGCGAGGTGAGCTCCAGCGAGGCGCTCGACGACATGCTCCAACTCGTCCCGCGCCGGATGCGTAACGTCTTTGGCTGTCGCTCGGCGTCGATCGCGCTGTATGAACCGGAGTGCAACCAGGTTGTGGTGCGGGGAGCGGTCGGGTTGGCATCGGAACACATCGCCGCCGCGCGGTTTGAGATGGGTGAAATGGTCGCCGGGCATGTGGTGGCGACGGGCGAAGTCGTGTACGTGCCGGACACCTACGCCGAGCCGGAGTTCCGCATCATTGACCCCGGTACCCACTCGATCCTGGCCGTGCCGCTGACCGTGCACGATCAGGTGATCGGCGCGATGAGCGTCGACAGCGCCACCCCAAACGCCTTCACCGCCGACCACGAGCGACTGCTGACGATCGCCGGAAGCCAGCTTGCATCCGCGATCGAAACGCTGCGCCTGCTCGAAGAGACCCGCCAGCGCGCCGCGCAACTGGCCGACGCCAACAAGACGCTACGTGCGATCGATGCGCTGCGCGATGAGTTGGTGCAGAATGTCAGCCACGAGTTGCGCAGCCCGCTCGCGCTGGTGCGCGGCTATGCGGCGCTGATGCGAGACGGCGAGATCGGCCCAGTGACGCCTGACCAGGTCGCAGCGCTGAACATGATCGACCAGCGCACCGAGTCGATCAGCCGCCTGATCAACGACATCCTCTCTCTCGAAATAATCCGGCGCGAGACGCTTGAGCTTGGTCTGGTGGACCTCGCTGAAATCGCTGAGCAAGCCGTCAGGGGCGCGCAGCTAGTGCACAGCGAGCGTGGCTACAGATTCGCCTACGAAGCCGAGCCGGGCGACTATACCGTTGAGGGCGATCGCGATCGGCTGACACAGGTGATCGACAACCTGCTCGGCAACGCGATCAAGTTCTCGCCGCCTGACTCGACGATCACGGTCCGTCTGACGCGCGGTGAGGCGCCGCGCACCGTCACGATTGAGGTCATCGACCAGGGCATTGGCATCCCCGCCGAAAAGTTGCAGCAGATCTTCGAACGTTTCTATCAGGTCGAGCACGCCGGGCTGGCGCACCGGGGCGGCGCGGGCCTGGGCCTGTCCATCGTGCAGCGCATACTCGAGGCGCACGGTGGCTCGATCGGCGTGACCAGCGTAGAAGGCGAAGGCAGCACGTTTACCTGCACCCTGCCACTGATCTGCACCTGCCTGGATGAGGAACAATAGCCCATTTTTGCCGGGGCAATGGCCGCATGCAAAAAACGGGCGCATCAAGTTGCGCCCCTACAAGCATATCCCAGCGATTGCAGATCTATCCCACGAAGTAACAGTCGAGGTTAGCTCGCGCGCTCGATCAGCGACGGATCATCGTTGGCGGGCGTGTTGACGCGCGTCGAAACCGGATACGCCGCCATTTGCTCGGCAGGATACGGCTTGAGCAACTCGGTCAGCAGGCCCGTGTTCATCTCGCGCGGTTCCAGCCACAGATCGTACGCCTCAGGCGGCAGGATGATCGGCATCCGGTCGTGGATCGACTTGACCAGATCGTTTGGCGGGCCAGTGATGATCGTGCATGTAACGAGGCTTTCGCCACTTTCCGGCTCGGTCCACGTCTCGTATAGCCCCGCAAATCCGAACGGCTGCCGGTCTGCCAGCGAAATGAACATCGGAACCTTGCCGCCGCCCGGCTGCTTCTGCCACTCGTAAAAGCCATCTGCCACGATCAGGCAGCGCCGCCGCTTGAGCGCGTTGCGATAGGACGGCTTCTCAGCGACAGTCTCGCTGCGCGCGTTGATCATGCGCGAGCCAATAGACGGGTCCTTCGCCCAGCTTGGGATCAGGCCCCAGCGCATCAAGCGCAACACGCGGCTGCCGTCATTCTCGTTAACAACCGTTGCCACAGCCTGGGTCGGCGCGATATTATAACGCGGCGACAGCGGCTCGGGCGGGTGCGTCAGCGAGAAGGTTTCGAGCAGCACGCCCACATCAGGTTCGGTGAGTGTAAATCGTCCGCACATACGTTCTATTATAGCATCCTTCTGCCGCGCGTGCAACACCCTGTCTAATCGCTCCACAAACAAGGATAGCCCGTATGCTCACAATCGGCGACATCGAAATCCACCTGATCAGCGACGGCGTGGTGCGGGTTGATCGCGGCGGCCCGTTCGGACTGGTCCCACTGTCGCTGTGGCGGCACATCCACCCGCCCGACGAACAGCAGCGCGTCCCGATGATCCTGACCTGCTTGCTGGTGCGCGCCGCCGGGCAGACGATCGTGGTCGATACCGGGCTGGGGACCAAGCTTAATGACAAAGAACGGCGCATCTGGGGGTTGGAGCGCCCGCGCGGGACGCTGCTCGACGGGTTGGCGCGGCTCGGCGTGGCGCCGGACGAGGTCGATGTGGTGATCGACACGCATCTGCACGGCGACCACTGCGCGGGAAACACGATCCTTGATGGGGACGCAGTCCGCCCCACCTTCCCCCGCGCGCGCTATGTGGTGCAGCGCCGCGAGTATGAAGACGCCATGCGCCCGAACGAGCGCACGCGTGCGACCTACTTCCCGGTCAATTACGAGCCGCTGGTGGCAGGCGGGCAGATGACGCTGCTCGATGGCGACGCGGAGATCGCGCCCGGGGTGCGCGTCGCGGTCACGCCGGGGCACACACCCGGCCACCAGTGCGTCGTGTTCGAGAGTAACGGCGAGCACGCGCTATTCGTCGCGGACCTGGCGAGCTACGCGATCCACTTCGAGCGGCTGGGCTGGATGACGGCCTACGATGTCGAGCCGCTGGTGACGCTGGAAACCAAACGCCGCTGGCAAGACTGGGCGCTGGACACAAACGCCTTGCTGATCTTCCAGCACGACACGCGCGTCCCGGCGGGGCGGCTGGTGATCGATGGCAAGGTCCGGCGGGTGGAGCCAGTCCCCGTCACGCTGGCCTGAGCGCGCCTACTGCGTCGCTTCCCACTCGCGCACCACATCCTCGAGCAGCGCGCGCACGTCCGGGTCGTCGATCTCCCCGATCCCCTCGTAGCGCCGGTCATCGACCACGATGTGCACGCCGCCTTGCAGCGAGGGCCGGACGTGAATCGCCCGCCCGCGAAAGCCCTGATCGCGTTGCAAGCGACTCTGCAGGAGGTCTTCTATCTGGTCCGCGATGGAACGCGAGCCGGTTTCGGGCGCGTCAGCAGCAGGCTGTCCGAGCGCCACACGCCCGATCTGGCGCAGCGTCGAGGCGGAGCGCGGCGCGGTGCGCTCGCCCGGCAAAGGTTCGGCAGATGCCAGCGGCGTCTGCGAGGGCGCAAGCAGCGCGTAGAGGTCCTGCACTACGTCGCTCAGACGGGCCTTCAGCCCTGGATCGCGCGCTGCATCCGCCGCCGGTACGCGCTGCCCGTCGATCTCTACAATCAGCGCGCCAGTCGCGCGATCGCGCCACACGCGCAACACTTCATCCGCATCCAGCGCGGCTCCTACAGCGGGATCGGGCACATACTCAGCCATCGTCGTTTTCTCCGGCTCAATGGGCGGGGAGAGCTCGTCCGGCGCGTCCTCTTGCATAGAAACGGGATTGGGCGCTGCCGGTTGTAGCGACACATCGCCGGTCAACAGCGCAAGGTCCGGCGCGGGCACCGGCGCAGGAGGCGCGGGCGCGAACGGGTCCGCGTCAAGGCGCAGCGCTGCGCTGCGGTCCTCGGAGCGCTCGCCGCGCAGCGTGCGCCACAGGCTGGTATACATCGAGGGGAGCGGCTCCAATCCCTGAGCGGCGCGGCGGCGACGCTCTCCCGCACGCTGGAGCACAAACGCCGTCAGCACGATCCAGATCAGTCCGGCGCCGCAGGTTAGCCCCACCAGGCCGGTGATCTGGCCGAAGAAATCAGTCACACTAGATGATTCGGTCTGGGCGAGGAGCAGCCGCCACACCGTGAGATCAATGAGATCAAATGGCATACGAACCTCCACTCTGACCGGCCAGGGCGCACGCCGGTCACGGTGTCAGTATCGTCGCGCTCACGGAATCTGGCAAGCGGGGCAGAGGTGCGTGCCGCGCTGCCCGACGACGGTCTTCAGGATGGGCGTGCCGCAGCGCGGGCACGGCTCGCCAGGGTGCCCGTAGACGTTCAGCCCAAACTGCGCGCTTCCCTTCGTACCGTCCGGCTTGCGATACCAGTTCACACTCGCGCCCTCGCGTGCAATGCCGTCTGCCAGCACCTGCCGGATCGCAACGTAGAGCGCCGCGATCTCGTCATCCTTCAGCGTGTCCGCGCGCCGCAGAGGGTGCAACCGCGCGAGGTAAAGCGCCTCGTCCGCGTAGATGTTGCCAATTCCCGCGATCAGTTGCTGGTTGAGCAGCAGCGGTTTCAGCACGCCGCTGCGCCGCGCCAGCCGCTCCCGGAATACGTCAAGCGTAAACGCCTCGTCGAGCGGCTCTGGCCCAAGCGCGCCGACCACTTCCGCCGGGTCATCGACCAGATAGACACGCCCGAATTTGCGTGAATCCGAGAAGCGAAGCTGGTGCGCGTTATCCAACTGAAAGGTGAAATGCACCCAGCGGTCGGCGTGATCGGTGGCGCCATCCGGCACGACGTACAGCCGCCCGGTCATTTTCAGGTGCACGATTAGCGTGTCCGGGTCGAGCTTGATCACGATGTACTTGCCGCGCCGGTCGATGCGGCGGACCGGCTGGCCCGCGATCCGCGCGGTGAAGATCGGGCCGTCCGGGATCGCCAGCCCGGCGGGATAATCATATTCCACGCCGAGGATCGTGCGCCCCACCAGCGGGCCGCGCAATCCGCGCACAACAGTTTCGACTTCAGGGAGTTCGGGCATCACCAGTTCCTATCATTCCATCGCATCAGCGCCGCAGCGCCCGCGCCTCTCAATAGCATCCCGCGGCTAAGTGTAACCCGTCCCGCGCGGGCGTTCTATTGGAGATGTGTTATTTGCTGATTCTTCCCGTAATCCGCACGCATCTGTGATATCAATCTGTGATACCAATCTGTGCTATAGTTGACAGCAAGCCCGGCGGCATAAGCCCTCGGGCGTAACGGAAACTCGGGCGCGCCGGCGCGGAAGGAGAAACCATGCCCAGAACAATGACGGTCAAGGCGAATGGCGCGACCATCGCGCGCTATTACGTGGTGCTCAGCGACCGCCTCAGCGTTGCGGCGCTGGCGTTTACCTGGGTAATTCTGCTGGTGGCGTATGTGCGCGCCGCCCGCCGCACGCGCCACCTGGAACGCCGCCTGTCCGGAATGGCCGGCGCATAAGCCCACCTTTCCTCAGTCGTGACAGCAAAAATGGGGAGCGCTCGGCTCCCCATTCTGATTCATAGCGCGCCTGCCTAGAAGGCGCTGGAGCCATCCAGCGGATACGGCTCGAAGCTGCGCGCCCATTCCAGCAGCCCTTCGAGCGTGTAGATGCCTTCTGGCCACGGCTCCGAGCGCGTGACCTGATGCTCCCACACGATCGAGTCTGGCTCGGTCGAGAACGCGCCCACGCTGAAGAAGCCGAGCCGCCCGAATGGCTGCCCATCCGAGGGATAGGGCGGGCCGTTGTGCTGCGTCGCCAGCCGCGCCTGCCACGCAACGAGTCGCGGCGTGAACAGCAGCAGCGGGTTGAGCGGCGTCACCGCGCTGAGCTGTGCCGCGCCATCCGTCACGAAATGCGCTTCAAGGTGCAGGTGCGCGTTGTTGCGCTGTGCGACAGCCGTCCCGTCTTCGAGCGTCAGCAGCGGCCAGCCCGAGCTGCCGATGATCTCCCCAGCGCGGACTTCCTGGCCGATCTGCGCCAGCGCGCCGCCCACGTGTCCATAGCCGATCACGATGTTCGACAGCACGCGCGAGCCATCTTCGCGCAGGTACTTCGGCGGCAGGAAGAGGCGCAGCGCCAGCCCGCGATCCGCTGGGTCCGGCAGGAACGGGAAATCGACAATCACGCCATCCGCCACCGCGATCAGCGGCGTGCCTTCCGGCACCAGGTAATCGATCCCGGTATGCAGGCCGCGCGTCTGCTCGTACTCGTACAGCCAGTTCTCCAGCGCATACGACGTCGGGCCGAAGCCGCTGAACCCGATTGACTCGATCCCGGCGGGTGGCGATGACTGCACCGGCAGATGCGCGAGCGGATCGGGCAGGCCCAGGTGAAGCTGCATCGCCCAGAAATCGTTGTAGAGCGGCGGGATCGTCTCGCGGGTGAGCGAAAATTCCAGGTCTTCAAGCGCCTGACCGGAGAGCGTCCCCACTTCGGCGATCTGGTCGCGGTCGGCCCCGCGCACGCGCAGCAGGTCCCGCGCCAGCTTGCGGCGGAACTCGAGCACCGCCGCGCTGTCGTACCACGCACCCTGCAACTGGTTGTAGGCGGTCGAGCGCGAGAAATCAGTGTCCTCGCCGGGGATCCACGCGTCGTCGGCTTCCGGCCCTTCCCAGGGCGTGCGCAGCCAGGTGAAGTCGCCGAACACAAGCCCATCTGCCTCGCGGCGCGCGCCTTCGGGAAGCGGCGCGATCGTGTCCGCGTCGAGCGACGGCTCCGACCGGGCGGATGTGCCACCCTCGCGCACCGTCACGCGGACCTCATCCAGCGGCAGAAAGCCTTCCGGCGCGATGTCGAGAGCGGGTTCCACCGCCGGAACCGCCGGTTCCGGCGTGTCAGAGGCGCGCATCTCCGCCGCCATCGTGCCGAGCGCGGTCATCCCGACCGTCCCCACACCGGGCGGCTGTAGCCCGCTGAGGGGCGAGGACGCTCGCTCGACCGGCTCATCCTCTGGCGCGACTGTCTCCACGCGAGACTCCGGGCGCGCAGGCGCGACGCCCAACACCTGCGAGCGCAGATCGTTCAACTGCTGCCCGAGGTTCGCTTGCACCGCTGCCGAGGCCAGCGCCGCCACCTGTTCCGAATCGACCTGCGAACCGGGCGCAGCGCGGCCCAACAGCCCTTTGCCATTGACCAGCAGGCCAATCACCTGGTGAACCCAGTCCGTGCCCAGGCCCATCAGCACACCCGCCAGCACCGTGTCAAAGATGTTAAATGGGCCATCGATCCAGCTTGCCACGTTGACGCCCAACGGCTCGAACAGTCGCATGCTGCCCGTCAGCGACAGCGCCACACCAAACACCACGCTGAGCACCATCGCCGCGACCTTCTTGCGTGAGACATATAGCGGCGACGAGAGCGCGGTCTCAATAGTCTCCTGCGCTTTCTCAAACAGATCGCGCGCTTCTTCGAGGCGTTGTTCGAGCACCGCAAGCGGCCAGTCCTCCGGGTTGGGACTTTCCGGATCGTTCAGCGCCAGATCAGGATGCGCCTGGCGGGTGGTGAACGCGGTTGAAAGCTGCGTCACGTTCTGCCAGGCGTTGTGCACGTCGATCTCGACCAGCCCGGCCACGCGAGCCAGCGTGACGTGCAGCGTGTGACTCGCATCGAGGATGGCACGCTCCACCCAGTTGAACAGAAACTCCAGCGTGCGCTCGATCAGCGCGGCGCCGACCAGCAGCGGAGTCAGCTTGACCGCGATATCGTCAAGGTCCTGCGGGGCCTGGCTCGCGCCAGTCGCGTCCTGTGTGGAACCGTCGCCATCTTGCGCCAGCGCCGTTCCCACGACAAGCAGAGCCGCCACGACCCACACCGCTAACATCAGCATCCGAAATCGCTTGACCGCCAGCATTCGACTCGCGCCTCCTTCAAACCATATCATAACCATCTCCCAGTATAGACCGGATGCCGCATCGTGGGAAATCCGCGCAGGTCTCCCGGTGTTCAAGCTATAATCGGAACGAGCAAACCGGCGCTGGCGAGAGGAGCGTGCGATGGATCGGATCCGCTGGGGGATGATCGGCTGCGGCGATGTCACCGAAGAAAAGAGCGGCCCGGCGCTGCAAAAAGCGCATGGCTCCGAGTTGGTCATGGTCATGTGCCGCAACGCCGCCAACGCCGAAGATTACGCGCGGCGGCACAACGTCCCGCGCTGGACGACCGACGCGGATGCGCTGATTCACGACCCCGCCGTGAACGCGATCTACATCGCCACCCCGCCGGACTCGCATTGCGAGTACACGCTGCGCGCTGCCGACGCAGGGAAGCCAGTCTACGTCGAGAAGCCAATGGCGCGCACCTACGCCGAGTGCCAGATGATGCTCGACGCCTGCCGCGCCGCGAGCGTGCCGCTCTTTGTCGCCTACTATCGCCGCGCCCTGCCCCGCTTCCTGAAAATCAAGGAACTGATCGACTCAGGCGCAATCGGCGCGGTGCGAGCGGTGTCGATGCACCTGTTTCTGCACTTCCACCCGGATCCTGGCCCCTTACCGTGGCGCGTCCGCCCGGAGATCTCCGGCGGCGGGCTGTTCGTCGATCTCGGCTCGCACATGATCGACTTCTTGCTCTACGCGCTCGGCCCAATTGTCGAGGCGCGTGGCAGCGCCGGAAATCAGGCCGGGTGGTACCCCGCCGAGGATATTGTGAGCGCCAGCTTCACGTTTGCCAGCGGCGCCCACGCAACCGGCCTGTGGTGGTTCAGCAGCCCGCAGCGTATCGACCGCACCGAGATTTACGGAACCAAAGGCACGATCAGCTTCGCCACGTTCGGCGCGGCGCCGGTTCTTTTGCAGCACGAGGAGCGCGAGCAGTCCTTCGAGATTGATGACCCGCCACACGTCCAGCAGCCGCTGATCCAAAGCGTGGTTGACACGCTGCGCGGCGGCGGCCCCTGCCTCAGCACCGGTGACACCGCCGCCGAAACGAGCCACATCGTCGATCAGTTGTTGGCGGATTTTCGCGCGCGAAAGTCGGGTTTCTGAAAATCGTCCAGATTCGCCAACCTTTATCCGTTCTGCGTTCGATCTCACGTCTGCGCGCGCATCCCCGTGTTATAATGCGAGTCGTTCGCTCCGGCATGCGCGCCGGTCTGGCGCCAGCCTGTTTTTGCTCATATTTCCTACACTCTTCGATAGCGGGATCTAGCGGGTGATAGCGTTTCATGTCTGACAATAAAGAGTTCGTCCATCTGCACGTGCACACCGAGTTCAGCCTGCTCGACGGGATGAGCCGGATCAACAAGCTGGTCAGCCGCGCCATCGAAACCGGCATGGACGCGCTGGCGATCTCCGACCACGGCACGATGTATGGCGTGATTGACTTCTACCGCGCCTGCAAAAGCGCCGGGGTCAAGCCGATCATCGGCATGGAAGCGTACCTCGCGCGGCGCAGCATGTATGACCGCGACCCACAACTCGACAACCGCCCGTATCACATGCTGTTGCTGGCGCGCAACGAAACCGGCTATAAGAACCTGCGGAAGATCGCCTCGGCCTCGCAGTTGGAAGGCTACTACTATCGCCCGCGCATCGATCACGAGTATCTCGCCGCGCACGCCGAAGGGCTTATCGCGACATCCGGCTGTCTCGCTGCTGAGATTCCGCGCATGTTCGGAGATGGCCGTGAAGCGGACGCGCTAGCGCAAATCGGGTGGTATCAGGATGTGTTTGGGCCGGAGAATTTCTTCCTGGAACTGCAGCATCACGATATCGAGGAGCTGCATCGCCTCAACCACTGGCTGATCGCGAACCAGGATTACGCGCGCGTCCCGCTGGTGGCCACCAACGACGTGCATTATGTGCTCGATGACGACTACGACGCGCACGACACGCTGCTCTGCATCCAGACCGGCAGCCTGAAAAGCGACCCGAACCGGATGCGCTTTTCCAGCCGCAGCTTTCACCTGCGCACGCCTGAGGAGATGTGGCGGCTGTTCGCGGACGTCCCCGAAGCATTGTCCAACACGCGCCGCATCGCCGAGATGTGCGAGCTGAACCTCGATTTCGACGGCTATCACCTGCCGGTCTTCCCGGTCCCGCCGGGGTTCACCGCCGAGACGTACCTGCGCCACCTGTGCGAGCACGGCCTGCGCTGGCGCTATGGCAGCCGGGCGGACGATCCCGACATCCGGCAGCGGCTCGATTTTGAGCTGAACACGATCCACAATATGGGGTTCGACACATACTTCCTGATTGTGTGGGACCTGTGCGAGTTCGCGCGGCACGCGGATATCTGGTGGAACGTGCGCGGCTCGGGCGCGGGTAGCGTCGCCGCCTACGCGCTCGGCATTACCAACATTGACCCGCTACACAACAGCCTGCTGTTCGAGCGGTTCCTCAACCCTGGCCGCCAGACCATGCCCGACATCGACCTCGACTATCCTGAAGATCGCCGCGCTGAGATGATCTAGTACTGCGCGCGGAAATATGGCGAGGACAAAGTCGCCGCGATCATCACCTTCG
>CAZVCM010000050.1:0-20152 GCA_964626105.1 uncultured Thermoflexus sp. | reverse complement strand
GCTCCTGCTCGAAGAACCGCGTCCGGTCCGGACAGCTAAACACCTCGTAGATCGGGCGCATACGGTCAAACGTCTGCCGAACGACCGCGCTCGACGCACGACCGCGCGGATAGATGTACAGCACCGGGCGCGGCGCGAGCACCCGCATGACGTCACTCATGTCCGCATAGCGGTGCAGGTTCGGCACGAAGTCGCAGCCATGCCCCGGAATCAGCGCGGGAGACACCGTTCCACCCAGGTATCCCTGCACCACGACCGTGCGGACGCGCTCGTCTAGCCCGGCGAGAAACAGCGCAATCCCCGCGCCGAGGCGCAAGCCAGTCGCGCCCAGGCGCGTCGCGTCGACATCAGGCCGCGCCTCAAGGTAGTCGACTGCGCGCAGCGCGTCATCGATCACCGTCCCAAGCCAGGGCCGACCGAACAAGCGCCCTACCCGGTCAAGCGTCAGGTGATCGACTTCGTCCAGCTCGCCGAATCCGCGCTCCTCAAGCGCCAGGGTCACAAAGCCTCGCTGCGCCAGCGCCAGCGCGTTCGAGCGGTGGTTGCTGTGCACAACGCCCGCCGTCTGCTTCATCGACCCGTGCCCGGCCATAACTAGCAGCGCCGGAGCCTTCCCCTCAAGATCGACCGGGCGCATGAGATATGCCGGAAGCTTCAGGCCATCATGCGCCGTGAGCAGGATCCGCTGCCGCAGCACGCCGCTAATCAGATCGCTCTCGCCTTCCTGAACCTCGACCCGCTCAGCGCCATATTGATACAGCCCCAGCAGTTCGCGCACCTTGCCGCGCACCTCACCACGCCACCAGCGCCAATCGTCACCGCGCTGGCCGTCATATGCCAGCGCCGGACGCTGCGCGGTCATCTGGCGCAGCAGCTTGCCCAACGGCGTATCCGGCGAGACCGGGTCCGACAGATCGTTGATCGCTTTCTCGCGTTGCTGATCAGAGGTTAGCGCGCGGACAAAGCCAGACACCGAATGCGCCACGGACTGCACGACGCGCTCCACCGGGCCGGGGCGCTGCTGGCTTTCGGCCAGGCGCTGCACTGCGTCTCGCATCGAGATCTGCTCGCCATAGCGCTCTGATAGCTCGCGGCGATGGCGCGTAACCCACACATACAAGTCCGCCTCGGTGCGTCCCGGGAACTGCGCTAGAACGCCCGACTCGTTGATCACGTCGCATACAATCGTATACGCGAGGTCGTACCACACCGCCGCCGCGTCGGGATAGCTGCGCGGCTCGCCGTCGATGCGCTCCAGATTTTGCCGGTATAGCTCGATCTCGACTTCAAGTTGGGGATACGTGCCCGGCTCGGTCAGGATGATGTTCTGCTCCGGGTGCGAGAGATCGAGCCGTGTGTGATCCAGAAACGCGCGATATTCCGCTTTGACGATCAGGTCGTCGATCTCGGCGTCAGCCGACAGGCCGCCGACCGGCGTCTCGTATTCCCAGACGTATGCCTCGATCGTCTTGGCGTCGAACTGCCGCGCCACCGAGACGCGATGGTTGCCGTCCTTGACGAAATACGCATCGCCGACCTTATACAACTCGATCGGCGGCAGCCCCATTTCGTGTTGCAGCTCGGCCACGCGCTGCCAGCGCCAGCTGTCGCCCTCAATTAGCGGCAGAAAGGTGCGCGTGAAGTCGTTATAGCGCCCCACGCTCCCCACGATCTGATCGAGCGGCACCTGCTGCAAACCGCGATAGGCGTTCTGCGTCAGACGCAGCCGCTCTTGCACTTCCTCGAATGACAGCAGCGTCTGCGGGCGGCGGTTCAGCCCCAGCGCGCTGTAGACACGCTCCAGAAACGCCTTGCGGCGAGCCTCCGACCAGGCTTCGCGCGAGGCGGCCCGGGTCGATTGGCTGGTGTCTCCCACCATCGGCTGCACTCTCCTCGCGGGTTCAGGGCGATCCCGCGCACAGCGTACCGAATTGCCCGCGACTTGCAATGGGCGGGTTTGTCTGAATCAGTAATGCCGGAATTTGGACGCTTTATCCAGTGAACGGCGTTCACACCACAAAGGAACCGGCGCGCGCTGGCCGGTCCGGCAGAACCCGGTATAATGCCTGCGACCATGGACCAAGTCAATCGTGACGCCTGCAGGAAACGCCATGAGCGAGAATCTACAACCTCAGTCTAGCATTCAACTGCTCATCACACCAGAGACTCCCCCGGCGACGCTTGTGCTGCGCGTGCGCGATCTCGTCATGCACCAGGGCGATCGTACCGCGCTGACGCTGATCACGCCCGACGACACCCTGACGTTCACTACACGAGCGTTTTTCGAGCACGCCGCACGCTCGGCCCGCGCGCTCGAACAAGCGGGTGTGCAGCGCGGTGACCTTGTCGTGCTCGTGCTGCAACATGGCGTCGAGGTGCTGTCCGCCTTTTGGGGCGCGCTGCTGCTTGGTGCGGTCCCGTCGATCTTCCCGTTCCTGACGCCCAAGCTGGATGCTGATCGCTACTACGAGAGCGTGCGCGATCTGGTCGCGCTTTCGCAGGTGAAAGCGGTCGTGACGTATCGCGAGATGCTGCCCGCGCTGCGCGCGCACCTGGGTGGGATTTCCACGCTGGGCGCGATCCTCGACGTGAGCGACCTGGCCGCAGACGGCGCCGCGCTGGACGATTACTTTGAGCGCGCGCCGTCGCAGTCGCACGACACGGCGTTTCTGCAACATTCGTCCGGCTCGACCGGCCTGCAAAAGGGCGTAATGCTCTCGCATGGCGCAGTGCTGAACCACATCGCCGCCTACAGCGCCGCGATCCGCCTGTCGCCCGGCGATGTGATCGTCAGTTGGCTGCCGCTCTATCACGACATGGGGCTGATCGCCGGGTTCATCCTGCCGATTGTGCAAGGCATCCCGCTCGTGCTAATGTCGCCGTTCCACTGGGTGCGCGATCCGCAAATTCTGCTGCGCGCCATCCACGAGCATCGCGGGACGCTCTGCTGGTTGCCGAACTTCGCATACAACTTTCTGGCGACGCGGGTGCGCCGTTCCGCGCTCGACGGGCTGGATCTCTCCACCCTGCGCGCGGTGATCAACTGCTCCGAGCCAGTGCGCCACGAGAGCCACCGCGCGTTTGTGGAACGCTACCGCGCTTATGGGCTCGACGAGCGCGCACTACACACGAGCTACGCCATGGCCGAGAACACCTTCGCCGTGACGCAGAGCGACCTCAATCGCCCGCTGCCGCTAGACGTCATTGATCGCGCCGCGCTGCTCGAACAGGCTCGCGCAGTCCCGGCGCAAGGTGACGCGCCGTCGGTGACGATGGTCTCGTGCGGCGTGCCGATCCCCAACACCGAGGTGCGCGTGGTGGACGTTAACCGCCAGGACGTGCCGGAGCGCCACATCGGCGAGGTC
Source organism: uncultured Thermoflexus sp. (assembly GCA_964626105.1). Taxonomy (GTDB): domain Bacteria; phylum Chloroflexota; class Anaerolineae; order Aggregatilineales; family Aggregatilineaceae; genus DYGX01. The sequence goes on along the minus strand of CAZVCM010000050.1, from coordinate 16,787 downwards.
GCGCTCCGCAGCACGTCGATGCTCAGCGGCTATTATCGCCGCCCGGACGCGACTGCCGAGGCAATGGCGGACGGCTGGTACTTCACCGGTGACCTGGGCTATCTTGCCGACGGGGAGCTGTACATCACCGGGCGCAAGAAAGACCTGATCATCGTCGGCGGCAAGAACATCTACCCGCAAGACATCGAGCACGCGATCAACGACGTGCCAGGCGTGCACCCGGGCCGCACGGTCGCGTTCGGCGTGTTCAATGAATCGCTTGGCACGGAAGATATCGCGGTGGTGTGCGAGGTCGAGACCGATGACCCCGCCGCCCGTGACGCCATCACGCGAGAGATTCGCGCGCGCATCGCCAAAACGACCGATACGATGGCGCATTACGTGCACCTGGTCGAGCCGATGTGGTTGCTGAAGACATCCAGCGGCAAGATCGCGCGCGGCGCCAACCGCGACAGATTCACCGCCGAAGTGCTCGACCAGCGGTGATCGCCGCGCCGGAGAGGAGCCCCGACCCATGAAAGCGATCCTCAGCCGCCTGTTCAGCCGTGAAAATCTGTTCGCGCTGGTGCTGTGCCTGATCGTCGTGTTGCTGGTCATCGTTACCGCTGACGCCGCGCCGCGCTGGATTTATCAGGGCTTCTGAGCGAAGTGCAGCGAGAGCAGTCAGCGACCTTCGCGAGCTTTTAATGTTCTCTGCCGTTCTTTGCTAATCCTCACGTCTAGCTACTCTCTTTCATCACCTGGAAAAGCGACTTGCGTATGCTATAGTGGCGTTTAACTTGATAGGCGTCTTCGAAATTAGACGAATGCGAGCGCGCTGTGCACGAGTTAGGCGTCACCCAAAGCATCCTGGAAATCGCCGTCCGCCACGCCGAAGAGGCGGGCGCGGCGCGCATCACGCGGCTGTCGTTGGTGGTCGGAGACCTGTCGAGCATCGTCGATGACTCGGTCCAGTTCTATTGGGATTTGATCGCCGCCGGAACGCTCGCCGAGGGCGCCGAGTTGGTGTTCAAGCGCGTGCCCGCAACGCTCCGCTGCGTGGACTGCGCGTGCGAGTTTCCGCTGGATCACGAGCGTTTCGCATGCCCGACGTGTGGTAGTGAGCGCGTCGAGATCTCTGGCGGGCAGGAGTTCTTTCTCGAAAGCATCGACGTCGATATGCCGGCGCCGGTTTGACCTGTGCGATCCGTTTCGCTACCCAGAGGAAACAAAGTCTCATGCCGAACATTCCCGTTGTAGAAACCATTCTGAACGTCAACGATCAGCTTGCCGACAAGAACCGCCAGGCGTTCGACGAAGCGGGCGTGCTGGCGCTGAACGTTATGGCCTCGCCCGGCGGCGGCAAGACGAGCGTTATCGCCAAGACAATCGACGCGCTGCGTGAAGAAACGCGGATCGGCGTGATGGATGGCGATATCGTCGCGCTCGATCTCGAAGGGTTCGCTGAGCAAGGCATTCCCGTCTCGCTGATCAACACCGGTGGCAACTGCCATCTTGACGCCAATATGGTGCACAGCGCCCTGCCCTCGATGGACCTGCGCGCGCTCGATCTGCTAATCATTGAGAACGTCGGCAACCTGATCTGCCCGGCGGCCTTCAAGCTCGGCAGCCACGTGAACGTGGTGATTGCCAGCGTGCCCGAAGGCTCCGACAAGCCGTACAAGTATCCGGCGATGTTCCGCGGCGCGGACGTGCTGTTGCTTAACAAGATGGATCTGGCCGAGTACATGGATTTCGATGTCGAGTATTTCCGTCACGGCGTCGAGGTGCTCAACCCCGGCCTGACGTTCTTGCCGATCTCCTGCCGGACTGGCGACGGGCTTGACGCGTGGTTTGAGTGGCTGCGCGCCCGCCTTGCCCAAAAGACGGCGCCCGGCGCCTGAGCGAGCCTGCCCATGAGCGCACCGTCCGCGCGCCATATCCACGTGAGCGGAGTCGTCCAGGGGGTCGGCTTCCGCCCGTTTATCTACGGTCTCGCGCAGCGTTACGCGCTGGCCGGCTGGGTGATGAACACCTCGTCGGGTGTTGAGATCGAGGTGCAAGGCGAGGGCAGCGCGCTGGACGAGTTCGCACGTGCCATCACCGCCGAAGCGCCGCCGCTCTCGCGCGTGGAACGCGTGACCGTCCGCCCGGCGCAGGCCAACGGCGCGGCGACGTTCGAGATCCGGCACAGCGCGGCGCAAGAAGGCGCCTACCAGCCGATCTCGCCGGATGTGGCGATCTGTGACGAATGCCTGGCAGAAATCTTCGACCCGGCCAACCGGCGCTATCGCTACGCCTTCACCAACTGCACCAATTGCGGGCCGCGCTTCACGATCATTCAGGACATCCCCTACGACCGCCCGGCGACGACCATGGCCGGGTTCGAGATGTGCCCGGAGTGCCGCGCCGAGTATGAGAACCCGCTCGACCGCCGCTTCCACGCGCAGCCGAACGCCTGCCCGGTCTGCGGGCCGCAACTCGCCCTTGCGCCGAGCGCCGCGCACCCACTTGTGGAGTGGGACGATCTGCCCACCGATCCCATCGAGGCGGCGCGCGCGCTGCTGCGCCAGGGCCGGATCGTCGCGGTGAAGGGGTTGGGCGGCTATCACCTGGCGTGCGACGCGACGAATCCGAACGCGGTCCGCCTGCTGCGCGAGCGGAAAGGCCGCGCCGCCAAGCCGTTCGCGGTGATGGTCGCCGATCTTGACGCCGCCCGTCGGCTGTGCGACCTCGATGACGCGGCGGAGCGGGCGCTATCCGTCCGCGAGCGGCCTATTGTGCTGCTGCCGTGGCGCGAAGGCTCGCCTGTCGCGCCGGACGTCGCGCCCGGCCTGCGCGAGCTGGGCGTCATGCTGCCGTATACGCCGTTGCATTATCTGCTGCTCGAACCGGCGGCGGACTTCCCGCTTGCGCTGGTGATGACCAGCGGCAACTACAGCGAGGAACCGATCGCCACCAGCGACGAAGACGCGCAGGCGCGGCTGGCGCCGCTGTGCGACGCGTTTCTGCTACACAACCGCCCGATCCACATCCGCTGCGATGACTCGGTCGTGCAGCCGGTAATGGGGCAGATCGTCCCGCTGCGGCGCTCGCGCGGCTATGCGCCCTACCCTGTGCCGCTCCCGTTCGACGCGCCGCCGCTGCTGGCAACCGGTGCGGAGATGAAGAACACCTTTTGCGTGGCGCGCGATCGCAGCGCATTCATGAGCCAGCACATCGGCGAGCTCGGCAACTACGACGCGCGCCAGTCCTACGAGCGCAGCGTCGAGCACCTCAGCCGCCTGTATCGCGTTACGCCGGAGATCATCGCGCACGACGCGCATCCTGATTACGCGGCGACACGCTATGCCATGACGCGCCCCGAACCGAAGATCGCGGTGCAGCACCACCACGCGCATCTCGCAAGCTGCCTGGCGGAGCATGGCATCCCGCCCGGCCAGCCCGTGATCGGCGTGATTTTTGACGGGACCGGCCTGGGGCCGGACGGCGCGATCTGGGGCGGCGAGGTATTGATTGGCAGCTACGATGGCTACCAACGCCTGGCGCACCTGCGCTACGTCCCCCTGCCCGGCGGCGATGCGGCCACGCTGCGCCCGTACCGCGCGGCGCTCGCGCACCTGTGGGCAGCGGGCATCGCGTGGGACGCGGATCTCGCGCCGGTGAGCGCCCTCTCCGAGCGGGAGCGCCCCATCCTCACACAGCAATTGGCGCGGGGAATCAACGCGCCGGACACGTCCAGCATGGGGCGGCTGTTTGACGCGGCGGCGTCACTGGCAGGCGTGCTGCATGAGGTCACATATGAGGCGCAGGCGGCGATCTGGCTCGAAGCGCAGGCTGATCCGGACGAGCGCGGCGCGTATCCATTCGACCTCGCACGCGGAGCAGATGGCGCGCCCGACCAGATTGACCCGGCGCCCGCGCTGCGCGCGCTGGTCGCGGACCGTCGCGCAGGCGCCAGTATGCCGTTGATAGCGGCGCGCTTTCACAACGGCGTGGCGGCACTGATCCGCGACTGCTGCGTCCTCGCCCGCGAGCGCACCGGGCTATCCACCGTCGCATTGAGCGGCGGCGTGTTCCAGAACAGGCTCTTGCTCACCCGCGCCACGACGCTGCTAGCGGAGGCTGGATTCACTACGCTCACGCACGTGCTCGTCCCAGCCAATGACGGCGGGCTGGCGCTCGGTCAGGCGGCGATCGCCGCGCTCGCAGTTCGATCAAACTCAGGGAGACTCTAACCATGTGCCTCGGTATCCCCGGCAAAATTATCGAGATTTATGAGCAGGCCGGTCTGAAGATGGGCCGCGTGGACTTTGGTGGCGTGGTCAAAGAAGCGTGTCTCGCCTACGTGCCGGACGCGCAGATCGGTGACTACACGATCATCCACGTCGGGTTCGCGCTGAATGTGATCGACGAGGCCGAAGCGCAGAAGACGCTCGAATTATTTGAGCAGATTGGCTTCCTTGACGAGGAGCTAGGCGAGAGCGACGCATGAAGCATCTGACCGAATATCGCGACGCCGCCCGCGTGCGCGAGGTGCTGGGCGACATCCGCCGCCTGACCACCCGCCCCTGGCGCCTGATGGAAGTTTGCGGCGGGCAGACGCATTCGATCATCCGCCACGGCATCGACCAACTGCTGCCGGAAGGCATCGAGATGATCCACGGCCCCGGCTGCCCGGTGTGCGTCACGCCGCAGGAGTTGATCGATCAGGCGATCGCGATTGCGTCGCTGCCGGAGACGATCCTCGTCTCGTTCGGAGATATGCTGCGTGTGCCCGGCTCGAGCAAAGACCTGTTTCAGGTCAAGGCGGAGGGTGGCGACGTGCGCGTCGTCTATTCGCCGCTGGAATGCCTGAAGATCGCGCAGGAAAACCCGGACCGGCAGGTGGTTTTCTTCGGCGTCGGCTTCGAGACGACCGCGCCAGCCAACGCGATGGCCGTCTTCCAGGCGCACCGGCTCGGCCTGCCGAACTTCTCACTGCTGGTGTCGCACGTGCGCGTGCCCCCGGCGCTGGAGTCTCTGCTGAGCGCGCCGGAGGTGAACGTGCAAGCGTTTTTACTGGCGGGGCACGTCTGCGCGGTGATGGGCTACTGGGAGTACGAGCCGCTGGTCGCGCGGTTTCGCGTGCCGATGGTCGTCACCGGCTTCGAGCCGCTCGACCTGGTGCACGGCATCCGCATGACCATCCGCCAGCTTGAGGAAGGCCGCGCCGAGGTTGAGAACGCGTACAGCCGCGTGGTCGTCGCGCGCGAGGGCAATCGTCCCGCGCAGCAGATCATCGAGACGGTGTTTGAGGAGTGCGACCGCAATTGGCGCGGGATCGGGCTGATCCCGACGAGCGGCTGGCGACTGCGGCCAGAGTACGCGGCCTATGACGCCGCGCGGCGCTTCGAGGTGGACGACATCACCACTGAGGAGTCGCCGCTGTGCCACGCAGGAGAGGTGCTGAAAGGCGTGCTCAAGCCGAACGAGTGCCCGGCATTCGGCACGCTTTGCACGCCGCGCAAGCCGCTCGGCGCGCCGATGGTGTCGTCTGAAGGCGCGTGCGCGGCGTACTACAACTTCGGGCGCTTCGAGGCAACACCCCCGTCCGAACACTAATCGAGACAGGCGCTTGGCGAAAGTCCCCCGCCGGGTTTACTTTTCTAGGTAGACTCGGCGTTTATTGCACGGCTCGTGCCAAGGGGGACCGATGATACACTTTCTGCTCCGGCTGGTCGTCAACGCGGTCGCGCTGGTGGTGACCGCCTATATCCTACCCGGCATCCATGTCGAAACCAGCATTGGCCCGTTACTGCTCGTCGCGCTGATCTTTGGCGTGGTCAACGCGCTGCTCAAGCCTGTGATCGCGATCCTGAGCTGCCCACTGATTATCATCACGCTCGGCCTGTTCTACCTGGTGGTCAACGGCTTGATGCTGCTGATTACTGACGCGCTGGCCGGTGGCCGGTTCGAGGTTGACGGGCTAGGGTGGGCGATCCTCGGCGGTATCGTGATGGGGCTGGTTGGCATGGTCTTGGAGAGCTTTCTCGGCCTGGACGAGCGCGAAGAAGCTGTCGCCTAGCCACGCGCGGCAATCCACGCGAAGAGCCGCTCCCGCCAATACACCCGCGTATCGGGTGACAGCGTGATCACCGGCGCACCCGCCGGAAGGTCGAGCGCCGCACGCGCTGCATCTAACAGGTCAGGCCGTACAACGACCAGCGCCACGCCGAACTGCCGCGCGCGGATCATTGGCAGGACGGGCGCCCAGCCTTCGCCGCGCTCCAATTCAAGCGGGCCAAGCTCGTCGATGATAAACAGGTCGGCGGTCTGCCCGGCGCGCGCATACGCAAGCCCTGCCGCCAGCCCGGCCGGGTCGAAGGTGTAACGCCCGGTCTGGATCAGGCCGTGCGGTTTCGGAGAGTAGACCGCCAGCGACTGCTGCGCGCCACTGCCCGCGTCCAGCACATCAATACCGGTTTTCTCGCTGCCCTCGAAGCGCGCGACGGAGATCACGCCCCCGACGACCAATCCCGCAGCCTGCGCCGCCTCACGCATGGCCATCAGCAGCGTTGTCTTCCCGGCGCCCCGCGTTCCACTAACCAAAACAATCGCGCCGCGCTCGCCCGCATCGGGCAGCGCGACGTGTTCCGACTCGTCTCGATCTGTCATGTGTTAGGCCACCTCACCTATACGAAAATCCCCCGGCTGTCTGCGCCATCTGCCTCATTCTGAACGCCACGATATCGCATACGATCGACGGTATGCTGACCGCATCTGGCGACCGGCTGTTCCGCATGTTGCATGCGAAGGAGAGGGCATGGACACGCAACCTGTACAACGACCCCCGCAGAACGAGAAAAAATCGTTCAGCCTGGGCAAAGGCACGCTCATTATTGGGCTGCTGATTTTTGTTGGCATTATGTTCGTCGTCCCGCAGCTTTTCGGCGATGACGACGATAGCAATGCGTCGATCCGAGATGGAAATGATGTACCGCAGAACCCCATTACCGACAACATTGTAAGCGCTGATATTGGCGATCTCATTGTTGCGTCAGGCATTGATCAGAACGGCTGCGCAGTCGATGAGACGACGACGTTTTCCGCTGATGACACCGTATATATTGTCGCGGAAGACAGCAACATCCCAGCCAGCACAACCCTGTTCGTGCGCCTCTACGCCAACGGCGAAGCGGTTGAAGACTCGCAGGAGCTGACCGCAGACTCCGATTACACCGACACCTGCGCGAACTTCCTGTTCGAGACGGTGAGCGGCGAGCGCTTTGAGACTGGGGCCTATGAGGCCGAGCTGTTTGTCAACGGCAACCCGTACGGCACGGTCAGCTTTGAGATTCGATAGAAAGGACCGGCTTCGATGGATAACCTCGGCACTCTTTGCCTGTTTGGTGTGCTGGCGATGATCGCGCTATTTTTGCTCCCTCGCTTGCTGAGCAACGCGCGCAGCGCAAATGCTGCTCGCCGCGAAGTTCGCACCTACAACGACCCAACTATCGGCAGCCGCGCCTCGTTTGGCGCGCCCGAACAACCCACGTATGACGCGCCAGAGATCCGCAGCCGGAGCAGTTTTGGCGGGCGATTGCGCGCCCCGTTCCAGCGTCGCAGCAACCGTGTCAGTGGCCAAAGTGTCTCACAGCAACCGAGCAGCCGCCGCGTGGACAGCCCGAAGATTCAGAGCCGCGCCGGATTTGGCCGCAAACGGAAATGAACGCCTCGCGCCTCGCTGATGCGGGGCGCTTTTTTTCACGCGACCTTGATCACCTTTTCGATGATAAAGCGGATCGCGATCATGTCGAGGTCGCTCCACGCCGCGATATCCTTCTCCGCTTCGGCTTCGTCCTCGTAGTGATACGTCAGCGCTTTCATCCACCGAAAGCCGGGGTCTTCCTCAACCGCGAACGTGCCCTTCAGCAAATAGCCGCCGCCGTCATTTGTGTCGCCGCCAATTGAGAGCGCGCCCTTCGGATTGCGCGCGATATGCCCTACCTTGCGCGTGTCCCGCGTGGCGATGAGCATAATCGCGTCGCCATCGAGCTTGAACCAGACCGGGACGGTGTGCGGGTAGCCCTGCGCGTCGATCGTGCTCATACGTGCCAGCAACGGCTTCTGTAGAAACGCGCGCACTTCATCGCTTAACAACCTCACCATCGACCTCAACTCCTCGCGCCACGCAGCGCCGTTCGTACTGAACCGAGGCCGGAGTATAATAGCACACAGCGCCGCTGTACAGCCGCAGACTATTCGCTGCGCACATGCGATCGGGAAGCTAGCGGGCGCGCCAGTCCCAACACACGTGGCAGGTTGTTGCCCGACCGATCCTTATTCTGTAGAATCCGCTCGCGGACCGTGGGGCCGCCCCTGAGCGGGCAGCGCACACAGAGGATTAACGCACCATGCTTGTTCGCGCGTTCCGTGTCACCGACCGGCTGGGAAATGCCTTGCTGCGTGTCGCCGCCTGGGCGGCGCTGGCCGCTGTCGAACAGACCGCACATCTGAAGAACGGGATCATCGGGCTGATCGTCACCTTCGTGAGCGTGATCGCCGGCGTATTCGCCTTGCTGGTGGGGACCGTCCGCCGCACGCGCCGCACCGCGGAGCAAGCGGTTCAAATCACGCAAACTGTCACAGGGCGTCGCGATCGCATGGCGCAGCGCGCCGCAGCCGCCGAGCTACGGCCCACCATCGCCGAAGACCCGCTGCGCGCTCAAAACCGCGCGCTCAGCGCCTTCGCCGTGCTGTTGCTGATCGCGCTGATCGCGGTGGTTATCTGGCAGACAAGCGGTGACGACGAGCCAGAAGCCCCCGCCGGCATCGTGGGCTCGTGGGATCAGGCGCGCAGCACACAGCCGCCAACTGCGATCTTCCCCACACCGAACCCGACCGCGACCCCCGTCCCCGATCCGCTGCGCGTGGGGGGCAGCGTGGTGTATACCCTGCGCACCGGCGGGCAGACGGACCTCTGGGCGCTGGGCGTCGGCGAGACTGAGCCGCTGCGCCTGACCAACGATGCAGCAGATGACCGCGACCCGGCGTGGAGCCCGGACGGCACGCGCATCGCGTTCACCAGCCGCCGCGATGGAAACTGGGAGCTTTACCTGCTCGAAGTGGCAACCGGCGCCATCAGCCGCCTGACCTATACGCCCGGCTTCGAAGGCTCGCCTACGTGGAGCCCGGACGGCGCGTTTATCGCCTACGAGGGCTACAACGAGCAGACGCAAAACCTCGACATCTACATCATCAGCTCTGATCCAGAGATCGCGACACGCGATGGCGCCGTCCAGATGACCACCTCGCCCGCACCAGATATCGAACCTGCGTGGTCGCCGCTGGGGCGGCAGATCGCATACGTCACCTGGCGCAACGGCAACCAGGAGATTGTCATCTTCGACCTGGACAACCCCAGCGCGGACCGCGAGCAGCAGGCGCTCAACCTGACGCAAACACCAAACATCAACGAGACGCACCCGGTCTGGAGCCATGATGGGACGCGCATTGCGTACACCGCAACGGTCAACGGCGTCGAGGGCGTGTATTACCGGCAGGTCGATGCGCCCGGCGCGGAGCCAGTGGTGATCGGGCGCGGGCGGATGCCTGCCTGGGCGCCAAATGACGCCAGCGTGCTGTATATGCTCGACATCAATCGCCGCACGCAACTGATCGCAAAATCGCCGGACAGCTTCGGTGCGGCAACCGACGCGACCTCATTACCCGGCCCCGCCGCCGATCCCGACTGGACGAGCGCGTCGCTCCCGGCGAGCTTTGTGCAGAGCGGTGGCCAGCCGCCGAACCCGCAAGTAAGCGATCCCCCGTATGTCGAGGAAGACCGCCCGCAGACCAGCGGCCTGTACGGGCTGGCGTTGCTGAATGGCGTCACCGCGCCGCTGCCGCGCCTGTCCAGCCGCGTTAACGAGTCATTCGAAGCGCTGCGCGTCGCCGTGCTGGATCAAACGGGCACGGACTTCCTGGGCACGCTGGAAGACGCCTTCTGGCCGCAGGGCCGCCCGCCCGAAGCCGGAGAGCCGCGCGACAACTGGCACTATACAGGGCGCGCCATCGCCATCCCGCGCGATCTGATCTACCTGTCCCCGCCTACGCCGATCGAGATCGTGCGCGAGGATGTCGAGGTGAACACCTTTTGGCGACTGTACATTCGCGTGCCAGAAGACGCGCAGGGTGGCACGTTTGGCGAGCCGCTGCGCGATCTGCCCTGGGACTTCACCGCGCGCAGCAGCGGGTCGCCTGAGGACTACGAGCGCGGCGGGCGCCTGAAAGACCTGCCACCCGCCGGGTACTACGTCGATCTGACCGAGATCGCGGCAGACTATGGCTGGGAGCGCGTCCCGGCGCAGCGCACGTGGCAGCACAACTTTGGCGCGATCCAGTTCTGGGAGTTGCGCAAAGCGGACGGCCTGAGCTGGCGCGACGCGATGCTGGAGCTTTACACGCCCGAAGAGCTGGACACGTTCCTGACCGCGGCGACCAGCATCCCGGCGCCGCCTGCCCTACCAACCGACGAGCCAACGCCCGAGGTGCAGCGCACCGCGACGCCCATCCCGCCGGACTTGCAGTAGCGCGGCGAGCGAGGAAGAAGCCCCATGGAACGCAGCCGCAACCTGCAAGGCATCTTGATCCTGCTGGCGCTGGTAGCGCTCGGCGGGTTGTACCTCTGGCAGAACATCCAGCCCGGCATCAAGGTGTCGGTGCCAGAGCCGACTGCCACACCCGAGGACGCGCCGCCGCCCGCCTGGGAAGTCGCGCTGCGCGCCGAGCTTGCGTCGGCGGCCACGCTGCTGCCAACCGTCGATCCCGATGCGCCGACGCTCACCGCCCCTTCTCTGCCGACAACCGTCCCTGCGCAAGACGCCATCGTCGAGCCAGAAGCGATCGCGTTCACGCCCTGGCCGACGCCAACGTTTCCGCCGACCGCGCCACCGCCCACCCAAGGCGGCCCGACGCCAGTCCCCAGCCCGACCGGGCTTCCTGTTGGGTCGAACGCCACGCCAATTGGCTACCAACCGCCGCCCGAAGAGGCGCCGCTGCGCCTGCACATCAACGACCACTACTGGATGAAGCGCCCGGTTGACGCCAGCGCCAACAGCGAGAGTCTGTTTTACTATCCGTTCGGCTCGGACGGCCCGCGTAACGAGTGGCGCGTGCATCACGGTGTGGACATGCCGAACCCGATTGGCGAGCGCGTCCACGCGGTCGCGGCGGGGACGGTCATCTGGGCCGAGAATGGCGCCGAGGCATCCGTCGCGGGCGCGCAACAGGGCATCTACCCGGCGTATGGCAATGTCGTCATCATCGAGCATGACATCGGCTATCGTGGGCAGAAGCTGTGGACGCTCTACGCGCATCTCTCTGCGATCCTGACCGAGCAGGGCGCGCACGTCGAGCAAGGCGAGACGATCGGGCTGATCGGCGGAACGGGCGATGTCAGCGGGCCGCACGTGCATCTTGAGGTTCGCCTCGGCGAGAACAATTACTATTCGGTGCTGAACCCGCTGTTGTGGATCGTGCCGTACGTCGGGCATGGTGTCGTCGCTGGGCGCGTCACCTATACGGACGGCACGCTCGCTGATGATGTCAGCGTCACGCTCACGCAGCGCGGGCGCATCGTCCAGACCACATCGACCTACATCGCGCCAAAGCGCAACCCCACGCAGCGCAGCGGCTGGGAAGTCAACCCCGACCCGGTCTGGCAAGAGAACTTCGCATTCGGCGATGTGCCAGCGGGTGATTATACGATCAGCGTCACGCTGAGTGGGCGGCGCTACACGCAGGATATCAACGTCCGCGCCGGGACGACTAACTTCGTCGAGCTGGGCGGGCGCCCAGCCGCCACGCCGCAGTCTGCCGGGGAATAACCCGCCTGACGCGCGCCCTACGACTGCCCCGTTTTCGCCTGAACACGGGCGAAATCCGTTGCCAAGTATTTATCTATCGGCTACACTCGAACCATGGATGTTTGCGGAAGTCATCGAGTGACACCGCCAATGAGGAGCGACTTTCGGGATGCAGATGATGAACGCAAGTAAAGCTTCGAGAATGTTCAGGCGCCTGGCGCTGCGCCGGGCCGGACTGGCGCTCATAGTCATCGCGCTTGCCGCGGGGCTGATCAGCTCGCCAGTGTTCGCCCAGGACGACGTCCGCCGCCAACTCGCGGTCGGCGACGTGGTAACAGGTACGCTTAATTCTGAGACATTTATGCAGGTATATTCGGTGAGCGTCAGCGCAGGCGACACCATCACTGTCGACGTGACAACGGATGTGGAAGATCTCGTGCCGGTTGTGATTGTCACCGGCCCGCAGGGCAATGTCATTGCGTCGGATGTCGATGTCGACAGCCCGACGACCGCTTCCATCGCTGACATCAACATTCCCAGCAGTGGAACCTACTACATCACCGTGATGCGTGCCAGCGGCGCGGAAGGCGATGCCGCCGGGCAGTTCACGCTGCGGCTGAGCGGCCTACAGCAAGTCGGCGGGCAAATGGTCACGCTCGAAAATGGTGGCCTGCTCTTCGAACTGACCTGGAACGCGGCGGTGAACTTCAACCTCGAAGTGCGCGACCCCGTTGGCGGGACCGTGCATGCCTTCAGCCCTGGCTCGCCCAGCGGCGGGACGCTCGATACGGACGTGAACGCGACGTGCGACATCGCGACGGCCAACAGCCCGACCGAGACAATCGCATGGCCGCAAGGCGAGGTTCCGGCGGGTAGCTATGAGATCATTGTCTACTACGTCGACACATGCGACGTGGGCGGGCCGCAGGTCTTCACGATCAGCGCCAGCGCCAACGGCGAAGAGCCGGAGACCATCACCGGTACGCTGAACCCTGGCCAGCAGTACGTCGCGCGGATGGAACTGGCGACCGACACAGCCTGGGACCTGGTCAATGGCGGCATTCCCGCCGGGCTAGACTTCTCGCTGTTTAGCAACCTGTTCGGCCAGGCCGAGCCGATCGCAACCGGCAGCACCGTCTCTGGCCTGATCACGAACGCCACCCCCGCGCAGGCCTTCGCGTTTGAGGGCACCGCCGGGACCGCGGTTGACATCGTCGCCAACGCGCAGTCGGGCAGCCTCGACACCGCGATCGCGCTATATGATCCAAACAATAGCATCGTCGCAACCAACGAAGACGCGAGCGAGGACACAACCGACTCGGCGATAAGCGCCACGCTCGCGCAGGACGGCACCTACATCGTGATCGTTAGCCGCTACGCGCTCGCCATCGGCGGGACAGAGGGTGAGTTCACCTTGAATGTCACCGAGACCACCGGCGGCGCAGCCGACGCGGCGACCACGCCGCTGCCGAGCGACGCGACGCCATCTGATGGCGCGCTGGCTGATCTCAACCTGCCGCTAGGCTCGATCGAAGTCACCCTGACCTGGGGAACGTTCGCCGATGTTCAGCTTCTCATCCGCGATACCTTCGGCGAAGCCGTATATGACGACCAACCCCAGGTGACCAGCGGCGGAATCCTGGCGATGGATGGCAATGTCGGATGCTTTGCGCCGACGACGGACCCGGTGTCTTACATCTACTGGCCACCGAACCGGTTGCCGGCGGGCACGTATGAGATCGAGGTGTGGTATCAGGACACCTGCGAAGACACCTCGCCGGTGACGTTTGACCTGTCGGTCACGGTGCAGCAGCAAACCGTGCTGAACACACAGCAGCAGATCGCGCCCGACGCGCGTTACATGATCACGTTTGATGTCGAGCAAGACGGCACAGCTACCGCTGGACCCGGCGGGTTCTTCAGCATGACCGACGCCTCGACGCTGAACTACCAGAGCCAGTTGGACAACGCGACACCGCTGGCGTATGGCTCGTCCGTGTCGGGGAGCATCACCGAGCAGCAACGGTTCCAGATCTACTCGTTCGAGGCGCAGCAGGGCGATGTGATCACCGCCGTGATGAACGCGACCGGCGGCACGCTCGACACGGCGATCTACTTGATCTCGCCGGATGGGATCCAGGTCGCGTTTAACGACGACATCGTGCCGGGTGACAACCGCAACTCCGCCATCGAGGACCAGGCGCTGGCCTTCACCGGCACGTACTACATCATCGCGACGCACTACGGCTTGCAGGTCGGCGGCACGTACGGAACCTACACGCTTGACCTCGTGCTGGAGTAATCGCGCCGATCGAGGCAATTGAACGTTCACCGCGCGCCCGCCGGATAACATCGGCGGGCGTGCTTTTTCTTGCCGGAAACACGCGAGCAATTATTGACAGATTAGAACGTCTGTGCTATTCTTGAGGCAATCACATCATCGGCGCGTTTGCCCGAGAATCATGGATGGAGATTTAGCGATGCCAGACGAGGCCCGCCTTAAAGCACTGGATAACACGGTAAGCGAGCTGACTAAACGGTATGGAGACGGGACCATCGTCCGCCTGGGGGATGTCTCGCATCTCCAGGTTGATGTCATCCCCACCGGCTCGCTCGCTATCGATCTCGCTATCGGCGTGGGGGGCATCCCGCGCGGGCGAGTCACCGAAATCTACGGTCCGGAAAGCTCCGGCAAGACCACGCTCTGCCTGCACGTGATCGCGGAAGCCCAGCGGATAGGCGGCGTGTGCGCGTTTGTCGATATGGAGCACGCGCTCGACCCGGTTTACTCGCAGCGGCTGGGCGTGGATGTGGACAACCTCTACATCTCGCAGCCAGATACCGGCGAGCAGGCGCTGGAGATTACCGATGCGCTGGTACGCAGCGGCGCGGTGGACGTGGTCGTGCTGGACAGCGTGGCGGCGCTGGTGCCGCGTGCGGAGCTCGAAGGCGAAATGGGCGACACGCACGTTGGCTTGCAGGCCCGGCTGATGAGCCAGGCGTTGCGCAAGCTCTCCGGGGCAATCAAGCAGTCGAACACGGCCGTTCTGTTCACAAACCAGCTTCGCGAGAAGATCGGGATCATGTTCGGCAATCCGGAGACCACGACCGGCGGGCGCGCGCTGCGCTTTTACGCCAGCCTGCGCCTCGACATCCGCCGCATCCAGGCGATCAAGCGCAAGGATGAGGTCATCGGCAACCGGACGCGTGTCAAGGTGACGAAAAACAAGGTCGCCCCTCCCTTCCGCCAGTGCGAGATTGACATCCTCTACAACGAGGGCTTCAGCAAGGAAGGCGATGTGATCGACCTCGGCGTGGAGACCGGCATCATCGAGAAGCGCGGCGCGTTCTACCGCTACAACGATGGGCTGATCGGGCAGGGCCGCGAGAACGCGAAGGAATATCTGCGCGACAACCCCGAGCTGATGTACGAGATCGAAGCGCTGATCCGCCAGTCGTACAACATCATGCCGCTGAATCACGCGTTCGAGGAAGACGAGGCGGCAGTCGCCGACGAGGACGTCGCCTAAGCAATCCGCAGCATCATTTTTCAGCGCCGCGCCGGTCCACAAACCTGCGCGGCGTTTTCGCCTGCCATGATTGGCAAGAACTTCTGTGTCTCGTATAATCGGCTCGCACGCGCCTGAGACGGAAGTGCCGCCCGTTCTGTTGGAATGTATGGCGATTGTGAGTAGAAAACGAGGACACGCATGACCGACGTAACCCCGGACCCGCATCCCACCCCGCCTGAGCAGAAACCCGTTTCGCTGCGCGAGGATGCCTCGTCCCCCGAACCACTCCCGCCTGCTCCCGCGTCAAATGGCAGCACTCAGGGGCTGTTGACAGTCTCGGCGGCGGTGGTAGTCTTCGCAGGGCTGATTATCGCGGCGTTATTGCTACGCAATGACAATGGGATCGACGAAGACACGCTGCGCGACGCAGTCAACGAGGCGGTGGGCACGCAGGTCGGCGCGTTCGGTCTGGCGCCCGGCGATCCCGAGACGGGGCGTGCGTCGCTTCAGGACATGATCGATAACGCGGTCGGAACGCAGGTCAGCGGCAGCGCCCCAATCGGCGGCTCTGGCGAAGGTGTCAGCCAGGCGGATCTCGCGCAATTGGTCGAGAATTCGGTCGGCACGCAGGTCGCGGCGCTTGTCCCCACCGAGACACCGATCCCGCCGACGCCCACGCCAATCCCGATTGCAGACACCGCAGACGATGACGCATTTCGCGGACCGGAAGACGCGCCCGTGACAATCGTCGAGTTCTCCGATTTCCAGTGCGTGTACTGTGGCCGGTTCTATGAAGAAACGCTGCCACGCCTGCTGGAAGCGTATCCCGACGAAGTGCGCTTTGTCTACCGCGACTTCCCGATCTTCGGGGATGACTCGGTGCGCGCCGCGATGGCCGCCGAGTGCGCCGCCGAGCAGGACATGTTCTGGGAGATGCACGACCGCATCTTCGCCATCCACAACGAAGACACCGCGCCCACGCTGAGCCAGGAGACGCTGATCAGCTTTGCGGACGAGATCGGCCTCGATACCGCCGAGTTCGAAACCTGCCTGGTGGAAGAACGGTACATGGACGAGATCATTGGTGACTTCCAGACCGCGCAAGCGTACGGCTTCCGCGGCACACCGGGCTTTGTGATTAACGGCGTAGTGTACTCGTTCGGCGCGCAGCCGTTCGAGGTCTTCGACGCGATCATTCAGCAAGAGTTGGAGGCAGCAAGCTAACCTGCCCGCCTGCGCCTTGCAAGCGCCGGGATGCGGGCATCGTCCGGCGCTTTTTCTGCGCTACGCAGCGGGCGCGCAACCGCCCGAAAAGGGCAAATGTACCGTTGACCGTGCCCCTCAGAGCAGGTATAATCCGCCAGACCAACACACCACGGCACGGACCTTTAAGGAGCAAGTCTGATGACCAACAATAATAGCGCCCCCACCTCGTTCGATGACCTTG
>CAZVCM010000049.1:0-20197 GCA_964626105.1 uncultured Thermoflexus sp. | reverse complement strand
AATGAGAGGTTGAAGATCTCCTTTCCAGGGAGGGAGAAAAAATCACGCTAAGACTACGATTGCCTTTAACTGCCTATTATAGACCCATTTTTCGCTGGCGCGCGATTCCGATGAGATCAATTAACCCGCCCGCGAGTTGTCAGAAATCGTGAGCTTCCGCGGCGGACCGTAGCGGCAGGAGATAACAACAGCGCTCGCTCAAAGCTTTGCGCAGCGACGGTTCACAAGCCGGCGCGATGGTGTTATCTGCTCAACCGGGCAGTCCACCCGTCATGGTGCCGAACCGGGGTGAAGCGGGCTTTGTGGTCCACGCGGGCCGAGTTGAGTTGCACTCAAGCGTTGTTCGGATGCGCCGCGCGTCGCGTGCGGAGCGCATACAGCGCCAGCGACCCCAGCAGCGCCACCATCGGTAGCGCTAGGTACAGGGCCAGGCGTGGCACGTCGGGGCTAGGCAACGTGAATGCCGGTGTTGACGCTGCACGCCATGCATTCAACAGAAATGAGGTCCACGTGATCGCCAGCATCGTCAGTACCATCGGCCAGCGGATCGCGACTGAGGCGATCGCGATGAACGGCAGGTGATACCAGGCGAGCGTGATTTCCGTCAGGAACAGCCCGAAGTAGAGCATCGCAAACGCCCAACTCCACAGCATCTGACGGTCAGATCTTGCGCGGTAGAGGCCCATGTAGAGCAATAACCCTACGAACCCGGCGGCGAAGACGAGCCGGACGCTACCTGGTAACTCGGATCCGCTGCGCTGCAAGAGCGCGAGTTGATCTTGAACGGTGTCGGCGGTGTTAATGAACGGCAGCGATAACGCCACGATCACCAGCGCAAACAACCCCCCACTAATCACGACCTCGCGCCAGCGGCGCGCCTTGATCTCGCGCAGTAAATACACGCCAACGAATAGCATTGGAATCAATTTGACAAGCGTCGCGACAGCCAGAAAGACCACCATCCAGCGGTAGTGTTTCATTATCAGCATCAATACGCCGAGCATCACGAAGAACACCATCATCGGCTCGGTCTTACCCTGTGCCATGACGATCGTGAGCGGATTCCAGCCGTAGATGATCACTCCAGCGACCGCGTAGTGTGGGTTCCATCGCAGCAAGATCAGCGCGATCAGGATCACGCTGCCAATGCTGAATAGCGTGATGCTGCCCCGCGCTACCAACAAGTTGGTTACCGGATCATCACCGGCTAGCGCCGCCGCGCCCATACTGAGCAGTGTCCAGGCCGGCAGCTTGTTGGTGGGCACATTGACGTACCTGGGGCTGGCGTACGGATATATCGAGTCAGATCGGAAGTCAACCGGCGTAACGATGTATGGGTTTTCACCGTATTCAGTGGCGGTGCGCGCGTACAGGATATGGTCGTAAACATCGGTGTTGAAGTTGGGCAGGGACCACAGTGTGACCAGCATGAACAGCGCCGAGCTACCGACCGAGATCGCCAACAGGGGACGAGTGGGGGGCTTTCTCCAGGCAAGCCAAATCGCCAGCGCATATGCAGCGAAGCCGATCACGGCGCCGAGCACAATCAGCACAGCAAGTGATTCCGGATCGTTCAGGGCGTCTGGCGGACTCTGGCGAATCCGGCGCCAAAAAACGAGGTTCTGCATGAGCGCGGTGGCCGGACGTTCGAGCCGCGCCGGCGAGAGCGGATAGAGGAAGTCAAAGAAAAGCACCGTTCCCAGCAGCGCCACAGCCAGCACGACCAGCAGAACGGCTGTCTGCGTGGAGCTGTGGCGAGGTATCGGACTTGACGAAAAGTCATCGGTGTCGTTAGATAGGAAGGATTTCGCACCCGCGCGGGCACGTTTGAGAGCGCTCATCGTTGTCCCCACCTCGTTTTACCGATCTGTCACGATGAAATCAGGCAGGCTGCCTTTGCTTTTTCGATGTGTGTGCGTAGGGCGATATCAGGCTGTTGCTGGAGGCAGGGTGGAGAAGAAACCGGCGGGCCGCGCGACGATAGTTGGTGACCAACCACGCGCCGATACCAACGGTATCGAGTGCACGCAGGGCCAATCTCACAGCGCGCGCCAACACCTCGTTGAGGGGTAGAGACCGAACACTCAGCTTCATTTCCGACAACTCCAAACTACTTCCGACAATAGCATCCGATTTCAGTACAATACATCGCTAACAATACCATTCACGATTCTCATTGTAGTCCATCGCGACCGGATGTCCACTATCCATTGGTCCTATGGCCGGGCCACTGCTAGGGCGGGCACGGCGTGGGAGGAATTATTGGTCCGAATTTGCAAACGTTCACATGAATAGATTGACATTTCAGAGTGAAACGGTATATCCTAAAAGTAGTAGAATGGCTTCCTCAGGCGAGTTCAAGGCGAGTCTCTTCGTTTCAGTCTGTGGTTGTCGGTCGCAAAAACCTGAAAACGTTGTCATCAAGATTGTGGGTTATCGGCGCTGATACAAGCGCGACGCTCTGATACTTACAAGGTGCTTTGCCCGCAAGGCCGTGCCTTACCCAAGAGGACGATGAAAACTCCCAGGCGTAGTAGTGCCGTGACGATTGTCGATGTGGCTCGCGAAGCTGGTGTGTCCTATTCCACCGTCTCTCGCGTGATCAACAACAATGCTCACGTGCTGCCTGAAACGCGGGAGAAAGTCCTCAACGCGATGATGCGGTTGGGCTATGTCGTCAACCAGCAGGCGCGCAGCCTGCGGGGCGGGCGCTCGCAAGTGATCGGCCTGCTGGTGCCGGATGTCGGGAACAACTACGTGGGCGAGATCATCCGAGGTATTGACGCAGAGCTTGCCGCGCATCAGTATGACCTGATGCTCTACACCACGCATCGCCGCAAGACCAAAGAGTCGACTTATGTCGCGACGATCACGCGTGGTATGGCTGACGGCTTGCTCTTGTTGCTGCCGACGAACGCACGCGAGTATATGGAGTCGCTGCAACAGCAGCAGTTCCCGCATGTGCTGATCGACTACCAGCACGTGGATAACCCGCTGACCTCCACCGTCCAATCCACCAACTTCCGCGGCGCATACGACGCCATGACCTACCTGATCGGGCTGGGCCACCGCCGGATCGGGTACATCATCGGCTCGCAGGAAATGCAGTGCTCGCTGGATCGCCTGGACGGGTATCGTGCAGCGCTATCTGACGCAGGCTTGCCAGAAGATCCCGATCTGATCTTCCCGGGCGATTTCTTCCGCCCGCCAGGGTACGCCGCGGCAAACCACTTCTTGAGCCTGGACGATCCGCCAACTGCTATCTTTGCTGCCAACGATCTGTCGGCGCTTGGCGTGATCGACAGCGTGATTCAGCATGGGCTGCGCGTGCCAGAAGATATCTCGCTTGTCGGCTTCGACGACATCATCGAAGCGGGGCACGTTCATCCTGGGTTGACGACCGTCCGCCAGCCGCTGGAAGACATGGGCCGCACCGCAGCGAGGCTGCTGCTCAAGCGGCTGAGTAACCCCGATCTGCCCGGCGAGCGGGTTGAAATGGAGACCGAACTGGTCATTCGCGAGTCGTGCGCGCCGGTCAGACGCAGGTTGGGTATCGCGCCGGGAAACTCCGGCGATACTGATTCGCTTTTGGCGGGGAACTCCTCGCCGGGTATTTAAGGAGCGTAAGATGAGATTGTTGCGAGGCTTCCTGATCTTAGCACTAGCCATTGGGGTCATCAGTGGACTGGTTGGGCTGCCCACCAGTTCGGCGCAGGAAGAGGTGACCATTTCCTGGTGGCACATCACCACCAATCCGCCGGATCGCGCCTACTGGGACGAGCTGGCTGCCGAGTACATGGATGCCAATCCGAACGTCAATATCGAGATCACTGTGCTGGAGAACGAAGCGTTCAAGAGCCAGCTGGTGACCGTGATGCAGGCGGGCGAGCCGCCGGACCTGTTCCAGAGCTGGGGCGGTGGCGTGCTGTGGCAGTACGCGGATGCGGGCATGGTCCGCAACATCGCGCCAGAGCTTGAGGCGAACGACGGCGAGTGGAAGAACTCCTTCACCACCCAGGCGGCGCTTGATCTGTTCGGCCAGGACGGCGAGTACTATGGCGTTCCGTGGACCTGGGGCGCGGTGGGCATGTTCTACAATAAGGCTCTCTTTGAGCAGGCCGGACTGGATCCCGATAATCCGCCGGCGACCTGGGATGAACTGCTTGAGGCTGTTCAGACGCTGAAGGACGCGGGCATCACCCCGTTCGCGCTCGGCGAGGGCGACAAGTGGCCCGGCCACTTCTGGTGGGTGTATCTGGCGACGCGTCTCGGTGGCCAGGATGCCTTCATCAATGCTTACAACCGCGAAGGCACGTTCGCCGATGAGCCGTTTGTCAAGGCGGGCGAATACCTTCAGGAGTTGATCGCGCTTGAGCCGTTCCAGGATGGCTTCATGAGCAGCTCCTTCCCTGACGAGGGCCGCGTCATGGGCAACGGCGAAGCTGCAATGGAACTGATGGGTCAGTTTGCGGTCAGCAACCAGGCCGCGAACAGCGAGTCCGGTGAGGGCATCGGCGATGACCTCGGCTGGTTCCCGTTCCCGGCCATCCCTGAGGGCGCTGGAGACCCGAACGACGTGCTGGGCGGCGGTGATGGCTACTCGGTCGGCAAGAACGCGCCCGACGAGGCCGTGGACTTCCTGAAGTTCCTGACCAGCGTGGATGCCCAGCGTCGTGGCGCAGAGCTGTGGATCGTGCCGACGGTTGAGGGCGCGGAAGACGTGCTGGCCGATGACCCGATCATGAGCACCATTCTGCAGGCCCGCAACGAGGCGCCGTACTTCCAGCTTTACTACGACCAGTTCCTGCCGCCGGCGGTCGCTCAGACCGTGCTCGACGCGGTTCAGGGGCTGTTCGCCGGCGAGATCGACGCTGAAGAAGCTGCCGTGATGATTGAAGATACGGCAGCCTTCGAACTCGAGTAAAATATAGATAAGCCCTGAGGGACGGGTGTGGCGTCGGCAGCGGGTTCGGTGCGCTGTCCGATGCCACACTTTCCGCACCGGCCTGGGCAATCTTATTGTTTGAACGCAAAGGATGCATGATGTCAGCGACGAGCTTTCGGGTGCTGCCTAGCAAGTCATCATCACCGCGCGACCGCACGCTGCTGCGCCAAAATATCAATAAAGCGCTGATGGTCGTGCTGCTTGTTGCGCCAGGGATGATTTTATTCCTGACGTTCGTCTTGGTTCCGGTGGCGCAGTCGGCCCGCTACAGCCTGTATGACTGGGATGGGTTCGGGCAGCCCACCGATTTCATCGGATTCGACAACTACGAACGGCTCTACGAGCACAACGTCTTTCGCTCGGCCCTGCAAAACAGCTTCACGATTATGCTGCTGTCGCTGGTGGTGCAGCTTCCGATCGCGATGACGCTGGCGCTGCTTGTCGGGCGCGGATCGCTGCCTGGACGGCGTTTTTTCCGCGCGCTATTGTTCATTCCGTATGTCTTTTCCGAGGTGATTGTCGCCCTCATCTGGTGGTACGTATACCATCCGAATGATGGGCTGGCGACGACGATGTTCACCAGCCTCGGCCTCACGCCGATCGAGTGGTTGGGTGATAAAAACGTCGTTGTTTACTCGATCTTCCTCGTACTGACGTGGAAGTATTTCGGCTATTACATGATCCTCTATATGGCCGGGCTGCAAGGCGTCCAGAAAGACCTCGAAGAAGCGGCGCGCGTCGACGGCGCGAACTGGTGGCAGGCGCTGACGCGCATCACGATGCCGCTGATGGGGCCGACCATCCGCCTGACCGTCTATCTCTCGGTGCTTGGCTCGTTCCAGCAGTTCGTGATCGTGCAGACGCTCACACGCGGCGGCAACCCGTTCAATACAGGGCACGTGCTGGCAACCTATCTCTACAAGTTCGGAATCCAACGCTTTTACATGGGCTACGGTAGCGCGGTGGCGGTCGTGCTGTTCTTGATCACGCTGGTGTTCTCGCTCGGCTATCAGCGCGTGGTGCTGCGCCGCGATTTCACGCAGCAGGATATGGGGTAACACGCCATGAGCGAAGCCATCAAGCACACAACCCTTCAACCCACTATCACGCAGCAGTCGCTCGAGTTGGAGCGCCGTGCGCGCCTTAACCGGCGACTGATCCTTGCGGGCAAGCTGCTGATCCTGATCATCCTCGGCGGGATCATCATGGGGCCAGTGCTGACCGCGTTCCTCGGCAGCCTGCGCACGACCGGCCAGTTTCTGTCGCACCCGTTCGGCCTGCCCACCACCGGGATCCATTGGGAAAACTACACGAATATTCTTCAGAGCGATGCCTTCTGGAATGCGGCGCAGAACAGCCTCATAATCACGCTTGGCGTCGCGATTATCAACATCACGCTGGCGAGTATGATGGCGTTCGCGTTCAGCCGGGTAGAGTTTCTGGGCCGCGGGCTGTTGTTCAACATTATCTCGCTTGGGCTGCTGTTCCCGCTGGTGATCGCGCTGCTGCCGCTGTTTATCCAGCTCCGCAATCTCGGCCTGACGAACTCGCTCTGGGGCGTGATCTTGCCGCTGGCCGCGTTTGGCTTGCCGGGCAGCGTGGTGATTCTACGCAGCTTTTTCATGGCCGTGCCCACCGAGCTAGAAGACGCTTCATACATCGACGGCTGCACGACGCTCGGCTTTTTCCGTTACATTCTGCTGCCTATCTCGCGCCCGGCGCTGACTGCCGTTGCCACGATGCAAATCGTCGCGGCATGGAACGAATATTTCCTGCCGCTGCTGGTGCTCACCAACGACTCGAAGTGGCCTCTGCCGCTCGGCATCATGCAGTTTCAGGGGCAATACGGCTGGGACTGGGCGGGTATCATGGCGTACGTCATGCTGCTGATCATCCCGGCGGTGATCTTCTACATCGTCACGGAGAAGTACATCGTGACCGGCTTGACCGGCGGTGAGTTGAAGGGATAGAGCATGTACGGGCTATTCGGCAAGATGCGCGCCCAGCCTGGGCAGCGTGAAGCGCTGCTCGCGCATCTTCTGCGTGCAGCCTCGCAACTCGATGATCTGGCTGGCTGCTATCTCTATGTCATCAGCAGCGATCCCGACGATCCTGACGGCATTTGGGTGAATGAGGTGTGGCGCAGCCAGGCGGATCACCAGGCTTCGTTGCAGCACGCCGCGATTCAGGCGTTGATTGCAGAGGCGCGCCCGCTTATCGCCGAGATGCCGGTGCGGATTGAAACGACACCGGTCGGCGGCAAAGGGCTGCCCGACACCGCCGAGTAAGGCGGCAAGCAGCCCTCTGCCGGGCCATTCCTTCTTAGGGATGATTGGCCGAGTCTTCAGTAATATACAGCGTTCCCCCGATGGATGAGCCCGCGTCAAAGCTTGCGATCCAGATATCGTAGCGTCCGTTGGATGGCGAGTTGAAGTCGATCGTCGGATTCAGCGTGCCGAACGAATCGTCCACGCATACGTAGCTCCCGCCGGGCGTGTTGATGATCATCGCCGTGTCTCCACCGCCGATGAAGTAGAACCGAAGCAGCGGAAACGCTCCCGCAGTGTAGTTCACCGAGAAGGTGGGCGCCGAGGACGTGTAGCCCGTGCAGCCGCCCCCGAGATACGACACATCTGCCGGGCCTCCGCCAGTCGCACCAACCGTAAACGGATCAGGGACGAACCCTGACGTCAGCGCTGCGGAGCCATAGACCGGCGGCAGCGAGAAATTCAGCGTGGCGACGGCTGCGGGGGTCTCGGTGTAGGTGGGCGTCCACGTCTGCGTGGCGCCGCTGTCCGTTGCGGTGGGGGTGGCGCTGCCGTTAGGCGTCCACGTCGGGGTGACGGTTGTGATGCCATCGGGCGTCCAGGTCGGTGTGACCGTCGCGCTGGTGGCGGCGCTAGTCGGCGTTGGGACGATAACCGTCACGCTGCCACACTGACCGCCAATCCGAATTACACTGGATGAAATCCAGCCGATCGTCCCGTTTACATTCACCTGATACCATGAGCTATCTGCCAGCCGCCCGATCACCGGCGCGAGCGCGTTGCCGGAGATCTGGAATAGCGGCGGGAACTGCGTGCTTGGCCCGCTGCGCTCATTGACCGCGCCGCCTGTCAATGAGGTGACTACACACGCGCCAGTCGAGGGCAGTGGCGGGAGTGGCTGCGGCTGTTGAGGAATAGGCGTCGGCGTGGGAATGACCGGCGTAGGTGGGACCTCGTCGCCAAACGCGCAAAGTGGCCCGCTGCCGGTGTCTGCCTGGACGCAAACACGATAGGCTTGCGCGTCGATCGAGCCGCTGTTGGTTACTTCGAGCAGGTATTCAGCTGGACCCGGCGGGAGCCGATAGCGCACACCGGACACTGCCGCGCCGCTGAGCGCCAGCGTTTCAAATGTAGTTGCATCTTTCAGCGAAATCACTGGCGAGCCGGTGAGTTCTTCACCTTCCACGAATAGCCGCAGGGCGCTTGTCTCATCACCCATAAACGTATAGCGCGCGTGTGTCTCATCGCTCGTCACTTCGCCTTCGACCGTCTCGCCCGGCGCGAGTGGCACGGGCGCAGGCGCATCTTCGCCCGCCTGTGCGCTGAGCACAAACTGCCCAGGCTGCCCGCTGGCGCTGGATACCTCGACGCGGTAGGTCCCCGCGCCAAGCGTCAGCGCGCGGATGCGAACCACCGTCTCAAGCTCGCTGTTGGGCGCGGCCTGGAGCAGCAGGCCCGACGCGTCGTAGACCTGGAGCGCGGGGGCGAAGTCTGGGCTGAGGGACAGCGCCTGAATGTCCAGCGTCTGGGACGCTCCGAGCGCGATCGCGTAGGCGGCGATTGGCGTTTCGGCGGATAGGTCGCCCACCTTATTCTCGCCGATCGTGATGGGCTCGGCGGCGGGATCGCCGTCCTGCGCCAGGGCGCGGGGTGCAGCAAAAACGAGTACGCTCAATAGTACGAGCAAGGTGAGCCAGTGTCGGCGTGCGGGATGCAGGAACATGATGTTATGCGCTCCACATGAGGCTCGTTCTTGGACGATGGTCTCATTGTAAAGAGTTTGACTAGTTGAAGCAATAAGAATGTTGGTCAAGCGGGCTGGTGCAATGAAGCGGAGCCGGGCATGTTGCACGCAAAGCCGAGTATAATACGCCTCGGTTCTATCCGCAGACGCGGCGCAGCGTGGCACGTCCGCGCCCACATCCACGAGGACTTATGCTTAATTCAATTCGACACACGAGATTGTCTGATCTGCGCGTCGGGGCGCTGCTGGCGCTGGTAGTGACATTGTTGGCGCTGGCGGGTTGCGCCGAGCTTGAGCAGCTTGCGCCGACCGACGCGCCTTCTGGCAACCTGGACGGCGAAACCGCGACCGTCACGCGCGTGATCGATGGCGACACGATTGACGTGCGGCTAAACGGCCAAACCGAGCGCGTACGCTATATCGGGATCAACAGCCCTGAGCGTGACGAGGTGTGTTACAACGAGGCGACCGCCGCCAACGCGACGCTCGTACAGGGGCAGC
Organism: uncultured Thermoflexus sp.; assembly: GCA_964626105.1. GTDB lineage: Bacteria > Chloroflexota > Anaerolineae > Aggregatilineales > Aggregatilineaceae > DYGX01. Next base: position 10,740 of record CAZVCM010000049.1, on the reverse strand, counting down.
GCGTGACGCTCGTCCGTGACGTGAGCAATACGGATACCTACGGGCGTCTGCTGCGCTACGTGTATGTAGGAGATGTGTTCGTCAATGCGGAGCTGGTCGCAGGCGGATACGCTGAGTCGCGCGCTTACCCGCCCGATACGTCGCAGCAGCGTTACCTCGACAGTCTGGAACGGGCTGCAAAAGCAGCCGGTCGGGGCTGCTACCCGACCGGTGTCTTCAACTGAGTTGTTTCATTTTCGCTCAGGGAATCTCGATTACACACTTGATCACGGCTTCGTCGCGCAGCAGTTCGTCGAATAGCCCCGGCCCTTCGGCGAGCGCGGCGCGGCGCGTGATCAGCGGCGCCACGTCGATGCGCCCGTCGGACAGCATCGCCAGCGCGCGCGAAAAATCACGCTCGTTCATGCCATAGCTGCCGATCACCTGAAGCTCTCGCGTGACGATCGCTTGCATGTCCACTTCCACGATTTTCTGGCTGTTGCCGATCCAGACGACCGCGCCGCCATCGCGCACCGCAGCGACGGATTGCGCAACCGTCGCGCTGATGCCGACCGCCTCAAACGTGAGATCGAACCCTTGAGCGTCGGTGAGATCGCGCACGGCCCCAGCGAAATCCTGCGCGGACGGATTGACCGTGTGCAACGCGCCCATCTGCCGCGCGACCGCCAGCCGCGCTTCGCTCACGTCGCTCACGATGACCTCGCGCGCCCCGGCCATGCGAAGCACTTGCATCGCCAGCAGGCCGATCGTGCCCGCGCCGATCACCAGAACGCGATCGTAGGGGCGGATCGGCGCCAGCCCGACGGCGTGCACCGCGACAGCCGTTGGCTCGGTCAGCGCGGCGACGGTGTAGGGCAGCGCGTCCGGGATCGGGTAGACGTTCGACTCAGGCACGACGGTGTATTCAGCGTACGCGCCCGGCAGGTTCATCCCGATCATCTGGCGCACGACGCGCCCGGTCGCCGGATCAGGACGGTAAATCAGCGGGTGCAGCGCGACACGGTCGCCCGGCTGGACGTGTGTCACCGCCTCGCCTACCGCGACGACCTCTCCCGCTACCTCATGCCCCATAATCAGCGGCGGCTTGCGGCGGCCCGTCTTACCGGTGTAGCCGTGCAGGTCAGAGCCGCATACCGACGCGGCATGCACGCGCACCAACACATCGTCCGGGCGCTCTGGGCGTGGCGCTGGCACTGTCTGAAGCTCCAGGCGGTTGAAGTCGGTGAACATCAGCGCCTGCATGGTCGAGGATGTTGAGGTCATTCGTTAGTTTTAACCCTTTACTGCGCCCGCTGTCAGACCAGACACAACATAGCGCTGCATGAAGATCGTGATCACCAGCACCGGCAGCGTAATAATCGTGGCGGCGGCCATCAGCCCGCCCCAGTCGACGCTGGCGTAGGTGATGAAGTTGAAGATGGCGACCGGCAGCGTGCGCGTGTCGTCGCCTGCGAGCACGAGCGAGAACATGAAGTTGTTCCACGAGAAGATGAACGACATGATCGTCGCGGTCATGATCGCTGGGATGGCGAGCGGGAGCGCGATCCGCACGAACGTGCCGAGCATCGATGCGCCGTCGATGCGCGCCGATTCCTCGACTTCGAGCGGCAGCCCCTCAAAGAACGGAACCATCACCCACACAATGAACGGCATCGACACGATCATGTGACTCAGGATCAGCGCCGCATACGTGCCGTTGAGCCCTGTGCGGCTGAACAGGATATACCAGGGAACCAGGAATGTGATTCCGGGCACGATACGCGCCGCGAGGAGCACTACACCGAGCCAGTCATAGTGGAAGCGCGCGATCGCGTACGCGGCGGGCAATCCGAGGAGCAGCGAGAGCAGCGTGGAAAACGTCGCGACGAGGAAGCTGTTCCACATGTACTGCAGGAAGTTGTACTCCTCGAAGACCTTCTCGAAGTTCCGCATGGTCGGTTCGAAGCCCCACGCGGGCGAGATGATGTCGATGTGCGACTGGAACGCGGCGAGCGCCATCCAGACGATCGGGAAGAGGAAGATAACCATCACCAACACGAGCAAGGCCGCGCGCAATGTTCCAAACAAAATGCGACGGATATGCGCGCGCCGCCGGCTGGCGGATGCTTCTTGGCTGATCGCGAGGGACCGGGCCGGGCCGAGGGGTTGCGTGGCGTTTGTCATATCGCCTGCCTCGCGCTTACGGTGCGGCGCATCTGGATGAAGATCACGCTGATGCCAAGCACAATCGCGAAAAAGACCACCAACAGCGCAGACGCTTGCCCGAGCCGGAAGTATTCAAAGGCGCGCACATAAGTGAGCGTGTTGAGCGTCTCGGTAGCGAAGCCGGGCCCCCCGCGCGTCATAGTGTAGATGATGTCGAACGTCTTCAACGCCTCGATCGAGCGAAGCAGCACGGCAGTCAACAGCGTTGGAACCAGCAGCGGTAGTGTGATGTGGAAGAAGCTCTGTAGCGACGACGCGCCATCGACCAGCGCTGCCTCGTACGGGTCGTCCGGCAGCGAAAGCAGCCCCGCGAGCGTGATCATCGCCATCATGGGCGTCCACTGCCAGATGTCCACGACCATCAACACCCATAGCGCCTGACTCTGCGAGCCGAGGAAAGGCTGTGGCGTCATCCCAATATCGCGCAGCATCTTGTTGAAGACGCCGATCGTTGGCTCCAACATCAGCAGCCATGCCATACTGATCGCCACCGGTGTAGCGACCATTGGCAGCAGAATCAGCGTTTTGATCACCGTATGCCCGGGGAAGGCGTTGCGCAACAACAGCGCGATCCCAATCCCCAGCACCATCTCAACGGCGACGACCACCGTCGAGAACAAGAAGGTACGCTTGACTGCCGGGAAGAACCGCTCGCTTTCGGTGAATAGCTCGGTGTAATTCTCCGTGCCCACGTACTGCGGCGCGCGCCGGGCTGAGCCGGTCCATTCGTGGAAGCTCAGCCAGCCATTATAGGCGATTGGAAACGCCATCATGATCGCGACGAAGGCGACGGCGGGCAGGATAAACCCGAGGCGATGCAGGCGGCGCCGGTAGCCTGGGCGACGCACGCGGGATTGTGTGGCCTGCAAAGTACTCATATAAGGGTCTCTTCACTTCTAACAAGACACATTTGACACAGGGTAAAGTCTGCCCAGGCGATCCCTAGGCAGACTTTGAAACAAACAAAAGATGACTATTGACTGAACTCGGCGGCCTCTTCTTCGAGGAACGCCTGGAACGCGGCATCCGCTTCTTCGGCTGCCGCCGCGACATCACCGCCCTCAATCGAGATCACGATCGGCTGGCCGACGATATCGCGCGCCTCACCCACGCGGATCACGCGCGGGCGGTCGAAGCCGACACCAGTCTCGCCGTTGACGACGATCGCGTTCGCGAGGTCCTCGGGGAACCCGCCCAGACCTTCCGGTGACGCCCACACCGAGGCGCGCGCGCCGGACTGCCCAAATTCAGACTGCATGGTCGCCACGATCTGCGGGCTGGTCGCCCAGCGGATGAACTCCCATGCGGCGTCCTTGTTTTCGGACTCGGAGTTCATGCCAACAGCCCAGGAGGTGACGCTGTACGGGCGGCGACCCGCTGGCCCCTCGGGGAAGGGCGCGAAGCCGACCTGATCCACCACGAGCGACGTTTCAGGGTTGGTCACGTTCGTGTAGAGGATGTCCGCGTCCAGATAGAACGCCGCCTGCCCCTGCGCGAAGACCGCGATCGCCTGCGGCCAGCTCATGTTGAGCGTCCCTGGCGGGCCATAGTTGCGCAGCATGTCGCCATAGTACTGGTACGCCTGGATGGCTTCCGGCTCGCTGACCGTGCTGTTGCCTTCTTCATCGAACCAGCCGCCGCCGAAGCTGTACAGGAAGCTGCTGAACTGCGTCACCGCAGCACTGCGCTGGCCGCGCAGCACGATGCCGTAAAGGCCGTTGTCCGGGTCGTGCAGCGTTTCGACCGCTGCTGCCAGATCGTCCAACGTCTGCGGAACTTCCAGCCCTGCTTCTTCGAGCAGGTCCTTGCGATAGTAGAGCGCCTGGCGCTCAGTCACGATCGGCAGGCCGAACAGGACTTCCCCTGAGGTCACCGTGCCCATCGGGCCCGGCTGCCAGTCGTCCAGGTTCCACTGCGCGTCGTTCGCGGCAAACTCAGTCAGGTCCGCGACCCAGCCGTTCTGCTCGAACAGCAGGCCCTCTTGCAGCGGGCGGAACATGAAGACGTCCGCTTCCGCCGTGCCACCGGTCAGGCCGATCTGAAGACGCTGCGAGAGCTGGTCTTCAAAGTAGCTCTCCAGGCGGATGGTGATCCCGCTCGCCTCTTCGAACTCCGGAATCAGGCGCTGCAGCGCTTCGTTCCAGGGGTGGTTCGCGGCGATGACGCGGATCTGTGTTCCGGCATACTCATCTGAGATGGTGAATTCCTCACCGTCTTGCGCCATCGCGGGCGCCATGCTCAGCAGCATCGCAAGCGCGAGGACCAGGGCGATAACAGATTTTGACATGGAATGTGTGCGTAACATGGGTTCTCCTGTAAATATTGTGCTCGATAATTTGTGCTTGTCAGACTTCCGTTACAGGTCGGTGCACCCCTCCTTTCGTGAAACGCATTTTTGTGTCAGCATCAAACAGGCACACTGCCGAGTATAGCTCAGGACATACCGCACCTCAACCTGTATGAAGATTGTAGCAGGCTGCCCTGGGGCACCTGCCAATACTGTGAAGGAAGAAACCTGACATGGCTCAACTGAAGACAGCCGTTATCGGCTATGGCAAAGTGGCGCATCTCCACGCGCAGGCGCTGCGCGACCTGCCCGCATCGGAGTTCGTGGGCGTGTGCGGGCGCAACCTGGAGCGCGCGCAGGCGTTCGCGCAGCAGTACGGAATCGCGGCTTTTGACAGCGTGACGGAGATGATCGAGCGAACGGGCGCGCAAGTGGTCGTTGTCTGCACGCCGCACCCGAACCACGCGGCGCCCACCGTCGAGGCAGCCCGACTCGGCGCGCATGTCCTGGTCGAGAAGCCGCTCGCCTCGACGCTGGCCGATTGCGACGCGATGATCGCAGCGGCGGAAGAATCCGGCGTGAAGCTCGGCGTGATCAGCCAGCGCCGTTTTTACGAGCCGGTGCAGCGCGTCCGCCGGGCGATTGAGGCAGGGAAGATCGGCCAACCGGCGTTGGGGACGGTTGTGATGTACGGCTGGCGCGACGAAGCGTACTACCGCTCCGACCCCTGGCGCGGGCAGTGGACCGCAGAAGGTGGCGGTGTGCTGGTCAACCAAGCGCCGCACCAGCTTGACCTGCTGCAGTGGCTGATGGGGCCGATTGACGAGGTGTTCGGCTATTGGGATAACCTCAACCACCCGACGATTGAGGTTGAGGATACCGCTGTTGCCGTGCTACGCTTCAAAAGTGGCGGCGTGGGGAATATCGTCGTCAGCAATTCGCAGCGGCCCGGCATCTACGGCAAAGTGCATATTCATGGGTCGAACGGCGCATCGGTCGGCGTGCAGACCGAAGGCGGCGCGATGTTCATCGCCGGGATGTCGTCCATCCTGGAAGCGCCGTACAACGATCTGTGGACGGTCCCAGGCGAGGAGTCGCTGGTTGACCAGTGGCGCGCCGAGGACCGCGCTGCCTTCGAGCAAGGCGACCCCGCGCTGCGCTACATCACGCTTCAAAACCAGGACTTTCTCGACGCAGTGTTGGAAGATCGCGCCCCAGCAGTCACCGGGCAAGACGGGCGCGTGACGGTCGAGCTCTTCACCGCGATCTATCGCTCGCAACGCGATCGCGCGCCGGTCAAGTTTCCGGTTCCGGCGGATGTCGGGACGGAGCAGTTCGACGGACGCCTGACGCGGCGCTGAGTGGAGCAGAAGATAGCTAGAAACAGCCAAGTGCAGCCAAAAGCAGCAGAAAGGTGGCGCGATCCGCCTCTCTCGCTGCTTTTGGCTGCGTTATCGCCGTTATTGACGACGTATTACAGGTACTGCCGGAAGAAGGCGACCGTTCGCAGAATCGCATCCTCGAAGTAAGGCGACTCGATGTTGTGCCCGCCGCCCGCGTACTCGTAGTACTCGTAGACCTTATCGTTCTCCTGCAGGGCGGCTGTCAGATCGCGCGAGTAGGCGATGTTCACCACGCCGTCGTTGGCGGCGTGATGCAGTTGCAGCGGGCTTTGCAGGAAGCGAATGTTCGCCGTCAGCGACACCGAACGCCAATACGGATGGCCGGAATCCGGCGAGCCATACGCCTGACGGAGCAGGCTCCCCCGGCGACGGCTGGTGGACCAGTTCTGCTCGCCAGTCTCGGGGGCTGGCTCGGGGGCTGGCTCGCGGCGGAAGGACGTGTCCGAGATGCCATACGCGGCGAGGTCATCATAGCTGTAGCCCGCGCCAGCCCAGATTACGCCCGCCTTGATGTCTGGCTCGACTAGCATTGCGCGCAGGACGAGGTTCCCGGCCATGCTGTGCCCCCACATGCCGATCCCATCGGGGTCTACAAAGTCAAGCGTCTGCAGGCTTTTGAGCGCCGAGATTGCGTCGATGGTGTAGTCCGGCGAATAGTAGCTGCCGGTGGGGACGCCTTCGGAATTGCCGTGCCCGCGCAGATCGATCTTGAAGACGACGAACCCGCTGCGCGCCAACGTATCGACATAGGCGATATAGCGCTCGGTTGTGCGGTAGGACGAGGGCGGGATGTAACCATGATTAAAGACGATCGCCTTGAATCCACCGGGCGGCACGTCCCCCAGCGGTACGGTCAGCAGCCCATAGATGCGATTGCCCTCAGAGACATAGCTGGCGATATACTGCGAGTAGTTCGCGCCGTTTGGCAGAATTTCCTCGAACGTGATCTCGCTGCCCGTGATGTAGCGCGTGCGCAGCGCAGCGATGGTCAGGTCATTGCCGACTTCGAACGCGACCTCATTTACGGGCGGCGGAGTGACGACATGCAGCGCGGCGGCGGTGTCCTGCTCGACTTGCTGGGCAGGCTCCGGCGTGGCGACGATGCTCTCGTCGCCCAGCGTGAGCGCGGCAACCTGGGTGGGCGGCGGCGTCGCGTCGGTGCGCGCCAGGCTCAGCAATGCGCTGGCGAGCAACATGCCAAGCGCGGAGAGGACGATCACGATTACAGTCGACGGTGTGTTGTGCGCGCTTTTCCTCATGGGCGGTCTCAATTCCTATACCAATACACACCGGCAGCGCGGTCAGCCCGCGAGCCGAAGGACGATCAGTTTGTCTACGCGAGACGCCGCGCCCCAGACTTCGCCGGGCCGCCCCAGAATCTGCCGGACGCTGCCATCTGGATCCGGCAGCGCGAAGCTGGTGAATTCCTCAGTCGCCGGATCGAACCGGACGAGCGCGTTGCCGCCAAAGTCGCTCAGCCACACCATGCCTTCATCATCCACGTACACGGCGTAGGCGAGCGGCTCGCTGCCCGGCAATCGCCAGATTTTCCACGTGTCCTCGGCGGGGTCGTAGACTGAGACGTTCCCGCTGTTCCACTCGCTAACCCAGATGCGACCGTGTGCGTCCGACCAGACGCGGCGCGCGCCCTGGTTTGGCGTGGGCGGCTCGATCACAGTCGCCTCGCCGGTGGTGGTGTCGATCCGGGCGATGTGGCTCCCGGCCAGCGAGGCGTAATAGATGTCGCCCTCGGGCGTGGCCGTGATGCCATAGGGCCCGCGCCCGCGTGGTGCTTCGAAGACCTCGACCTCGCCGCTGTCCGGATCCAGGCGACCATAGTACCCGCTTTGCCCCGTAAACCACAGAATTCCGTCGCCATCAAACGCGGCGGTGTTCAGGTTCGTGTAGGGCGTGTCGCTCGGCAGCGGGAAGACTGTGACCTCGCGGGTGTCCGGTTCGACGCGCACGATCGCGTTCAGCCCGCTGTCCGTCACCCACGCCGCGTCATCAGGTCCGACGATCACGCCGTGCGGCGCGGAGCCCTGGCCCAGCGGAATATGCTCGGTTTCGCCAGTTTCGGGATCAAGCCGTCCCAGCGCGCCAAGCCGCTGCGCAGTGTACCAGACTGTGCCATCCGGCGCGGGCGCGACATCGTGCGGGCGCGACCCGGGCGGGACCGGATATACTTCGACCGTGACATCTGGATCCTGAGCGGTGGCAGGAGTGGCGGGGATGTTGGCGTACCATACAGGTGCCAGCGCAGCCAGCAGCAGGGCGATTAAACCTCGACGCGCTTGCTTCCAATAAACCATCGCTATTTCCTCACAATAACGCTTTCAACGGGCTGGCCTGTCGCGCGGTGCGGCGAGCCAACGCATCTATAAATATAACAGACGAATATAGTAAATATGAAGTAATTCATCGCACGAGGCGGAGGACAATGAACCGGCTCGCCTGGAGAGACGTGGCGAGCCGGTTTGATCAACGTGCGAACGAGGGGCGGCTAGATGATATTCAGGCCGTCCAACAGCACTAGCAGGACGAGCAGCGGCGTGACGTACTTGACCAGCGTGAAAAATACAGTGATCGCGCGGCTGTTGTTCAGCTTGCCATCGTTGCTTAGCGCGCGCTTCACCTTGTCAAACCCCCACACCCAACCCACAAAGAGGCACATGAACATCCCGCCCAGTGGAAGCAGCACATTCGAGGATGCGTAGTCGTAGAGGTCGAAGAACGTCTTGCCGAATATCGTCACGTCCGAAAGCTCGCCCATCGACAGCGCGGCGGGCGCGCCGACGATCGCCAGCAGGCCGAGCGTCAGCAGGGTGGCGACCTTGCGCGACATGCGGAACTGCTCGCTCAGGAACGCGACCGGGACCTCGACGATCGAGAGCATTGCGCCCGTCGCGGCGATCGCGGTCAGCACGAAGAAGACGACCACGAAGAAGTCACCGCCCGGCATCGAGGCGAATACCGCGGGAATGGTGATGAACAGCAGCGAAGGCCCGGCATCCACGTCGAAGCCGAACGCGAACACCGCCGGGAAGATCGCCAGCCCGGCCAGCAGCGAAACCGACAGGTCCGCCAGCATGACTCGTGTCGCCGTCATCGGGATATTTTGCTCGTCTTTGAAGTAGCTGCCGTAGGTGATCATTGTCCCCATGCCGACCGACAGCTTGAAGAACGCCAGCCCCATCGCGGCCAGCACCACCGCCCCGGTGACTTTGCTGAAGTCGGGCTTGAGCAGGAACGAGATCCCGTCGCCGGCGCCGTCAAGCGTGACGCTGCGCACGCAAACGATGATCAGCAGCAGGAGCAGCAGCGGCAGCAGCCTCTTAGTGACGCGCTCGATGCCCTTGGCGACGCCCATCATGATGATCACGCCGACCCACGCCAGGACCAGCCATTGCCAGAACAAGGCTTCCCACGCGCTGCCGGTCAGGTCGCCAAACACCGCGGAATTGGTTGCCGGATCGGTGGAGAGAATCGACCCCGAAACGCTCTTGTACACGTACGCGAAGACCCAGCCAGCGACCTCGCTGTAGAACGCCATGATCAGGAAGGCCGCCAGCCCGCCCGCCGCGCCAATCAGCCACCAGGGCTGGCGCCGGGGCGCTAGCTCGCGCAGCGTGTTGACGGCGTCTTTGCGCGCGCGCCGCCCGAGCATCTGCTCAGAGATCATCACCGGCAACCCGACCAGTACTGTGCAGACCAGGTACACGATAACGAACGCTGCGCCGCCGTTTTGCCCGGTCATGCCGGGGAACTTCCAGATATTCCCCAGGCCGACAGCCGAGCCGATGGTCGCGGCTAGAACTCCCAGCCCGGTAGCAAATGCCTCGCGTTTCCGCGGCCCGTGTGCTGCGTCAGACGCGGTGGCAGGACGACTTTCTTTGGCAGTCTCCATCATGACTCCTCAACCAGTGAGCGGCCGGATCGCTTGGATGCCGCGCTTATCTCTCGGAGCCCCCCGGGACCGGGCAGCTCTGGCGGACGGATTCGAGTAGCCAGCCGGGCGTCACGGCTCCGGCCAACCGGCAAAAAGAGACTCCCAACCGCAGCGGTGGGGAGTCTCGCAGGTCCGGGCTATACCAAAAACTGGTTGTACTTACAAAGGTACTTTTATGGGTGACAGCAGGTAAGAGTTCTCTTGGCGCGTACCATAACGCCGCTCTGGCTGCTTGTCAATACGATCTCTCTCCAATTGTCAGTTTTGACGAGAGAAAGCGTGTCTCGTCGTCTGGCGCCAGCCCTGCTATACTCAAGCAATCGAACACAGGTTCTGTGAGCCGCAGTGGCCGGGGAGTGGGCGCTGTACCGGTTTGACGAGCAGCTTGAGCAGGGGGAGCAGGGCGAAGCGTTTCTCGATCGCTACTTCGCGCGCTGGTTTCACATTTCGCACGCGACACCGGGCGAACAGCGCCAGGGCATCGACCGCTGGTTTTATGCGCTGCGGCGCCCACGTAGCTTCGCCGTCGAGTATAAGACCGACTGGACCGCTGGCCGCACCGGGAACGCGTTCATCGAAACGGTTTCGGTCGACACACGCGATCGCGCCGGGTGGGCGTATACCTCGGCGGCGGACCGGCTGCTGTACTACCTACCGGGGCGCGCCGCGATCTACGTGCTGACGCTCACCGCGCTGCGCTATCGCCTGCCGTTCTGGACGCAGCAGTATCCGCTCCGCGAGATTCCGAACGATGGCTATCACACACACGGGCTGCTCGTGCCGCTCGACGAGCTAGAACGCTGCGCGCACCGCGTGCTGGTTGCGCCTGCCTCAGACGCGCCGCCCGAGATACGCTGAGGCGTGCGGCCTTCTTGCACACTCAGCAACCCCTAAGC
>CAZVCM010000048.1:0-20517 GCA_964626105.1 uncultured Thermoflexus sp. | reverse complement strand
GCCGCGTCGGTTAGCTTGCCGGACTCCTCGATGTACTCGAGGCTCTGGTGGCGGAAGTAGGTGTTGTACAGTTCCGCGTAGTGCCCGCCCGCCTCGAGCAGCTCATCATGACTGCCTTCCTCGATGATCTTCCCGTCGCGCAGCACGATGATGCGATCTGCATTGCGGACGGTCGAGAGCCGGTGCGCGATCACGACCGATGTCCGGCGCTTCATCACCTCGTCCAGCCCTTCCTGGATCAGCGTCTCGGTCAGCGGGTCCACGCTGGCGGTCGCCTCGTCTAGAATGAAGATCGCCGGGTCTTGCAGCAACACCCGCGCCAGGGCGACAAGCTGCCGCTGGCCCATCGACAGGCTCGCGCCGCGCTCTCCGACCTCAGTATCCAGCCCGTCCGGCAGGCTGTCGAGCCAGTCGCCGCCGGCGACCTGCCGCGCCGCGCTGAGCACGTCCTCGTCACTCGCGTCCTGCGAGCCATAGCGAATGTTGTCCTTCACGGTTCCGTCGAACAGGAACGGTGTTTGCGTGACGATCCCCAGGTGCTCGCGGTACCGGTGTAAGTTGAGCATACGGATGTCGTGCCCGTCGATCAGGATGCGCCCGCCCTGGAACTCGTAGAAGCGGGCGATCAGGCGCGCGATGCTCGACTTGCCGGAGCCGGTGTGCCCCACCAGCGCGAGCGTTTCCCCGGCGTGGATCGTCAGCGAGAAGCCTTCAAGCACCGGCTCGTCGTCTTTGTAGCTGAAGTCCACGTGATCGAAAGTCACTTCACCCTCGATTAGCGACAGCTCCTGCGCGTCAATTTGCACAACCTTCGGGTCGTCGTCGATCAGCGCGAAGACGCGCTCGCCCGCCGCCATCCCGAGTTGGAACTGGCTCCAGAACGAGGCGATGCTCGTCAGCGGCCCCCAGAACATTTGAATGCCCTGGATGAACAAGAACCAGTCGCCCGCGCTGAGTTGCGTGTCGATCACTTGCCGCCCACCGAAGTAGACGATCCCGGCGGTCCCGGCCCCGGCCAGGATGTTCAGGATCGGGAAGATGCTGCTGAACACGTAGCCAGTTTTCAGGTTGATGCGGTACGAGCGCGCGTTGACGCCGAGGAACTCGTCGTAGATCGTGTGCTCCTGGCGGAAGGTCTTCGCCACGCCGATGCCGCTCACTGACTCCTGAATGTGGGCGCTGACTTCGGCCAGGACACGGCGCGACTGCGTGACGGTGTCGCGCGCGATCTTGCGGAAGCCCAGCGCCACGACCACGATCGGCGGCGCCAGCAGCAGGGTCATCAACGTAAGCCCCACATCGACGTAGAACAGGTAGCCGATCAGCAGCACGATCAACAGCACCTGGCTGATCAGGTCCGTCGTCAGCGTCACGACCTGCGAGAACGCCTGCGTGTCCGACGTGACGCGGCTAACGATCTTGCCCGATGCGTACGAATCGTAGAACGACAGGTCGCGCCGCAGCACTGCGTCGAACGCGTCCTCGCGCAGCTTGAGCACGACGTTGCCGATCGCTTCGGCTGCGAGCCAGCGACGCACGGCGTTGAACGCCCAACTTAGCACGCCGAGCAGCGTGACGATGCCGCCGATCTCGGCAACGCGCTGCGTGGAGATATCTTCCACAAGCTGATCCAGCGCGTACGAGATATAGATCGGCAGGGCAGTCTGCACCAAGGAGGTCAACACGACCATAAACGCAACCGCAAGGATGCGCCTTAGCTGTGGGCGAAAATAGCTGAGAATGCGCCGCACCAGCTCGCGGTCGCTATATGTGCGGTCGTAGTCTTCGGCGTCCAGGCCGTCCATGATAAAGCCCATGAGCGACTTCTCCTAAGCGGTCTGCGGCTCAGAGGCCGGTTCTTCCAACGGAGGCAGCTCGACATCGTAGCGCGCGAAAACGCGCCGGTAGTGCGGCGACGTGCGCAGTAGATGATCGTGCGTGCCGATGGCGATCAGGCGCCCACCATCAAGCACCAGAATCTTGTCGGCCCAGCGAATCTGCGAAAGCCGGTGCGTGATGAGCAGGGTGGTGCGCCCTTCCTGTGCGCGGCGGATCGCCTTCTGGATCTGGTCCTCGGTCGCGCTGTCGATCGCGCTCGTCGAGTCGTCCAGAATCAGGATGCGCGGGTCGTTCAGAAATGCCCGCGCCAGCGCCAACCGCTGGCGCTGCCCGCCGGAGAGCATCGTGCCACGCTCGCCCACCTTCGTCTCGTATCCTTCTGCGAAGGACAGAATGAACTCATGCGCCTGCGCCTCGCGCGCGGCTTGCTCGATCCGGTCGCGGGGCGTGCCCGGCGCGCCGAATGAGATGTTTTCTGCCACGCTGCGCGAGAACAGGAACACGTCCTGCTCGATCTTCGCGACCTGCGAGCGCAGCTTTGCCATGTCCCACTCGCGCACGTCTACGCCGTCGATCAGGATGCGCCCGTGCGTCGCGTCATACGTGCGGTTGATCAGTTGCGTGAGCGTGCTCTTGCCCGAGCCGGTTTGCCCCACAATGGCGACGGTCTCCCCCGGCGCGATGTGAAACGACAGGTCCTCAAGGATCGGCGCGGTGCAGTCGCCCTCGCCTTCGTAGCAGAACGTGACGTTCTCGAAAGTGATCTCGCCCTTGATCGGGCTGTTGTATCCCCCGGCGTTCTCGTCCATCTCGGTCTTCGCGGTGACGATGTTCAGGATGCGTTCGGCGCTGGCGACGCCCAACTGCACCAGCGAGAACGAGAAGATCGAGATGAAGGTCGGGAACCGGAGCAGGTTCATCAGGCCCATCAGCGCGATCACTTCCGCCAGGCCGATTGAGCCGTTCTGATACAGCACCATACTGTGCAAGAAGGTCAGGCCAAGCGCGATGCCGTACAGCAGCAGCGGCAGATAGCGCGCCTCGATCTTTCCCTGCTCGACGAAGTGATCGCGATACAGGCGCGCGTTGCGATAGAAGCGCTGGCGCTCGAACGATTCTTGCACGCTGGCCTTGACGACCTCGATGCCCGAGAGCACCTCTTCCAGCCCGGCGTTCATCGTCCCGAACTGCTCGCGCTGCTGCCGCATGACCGGGTTCAGCACGCGCACGTAGCGCCGTACCGCGAACACATACGTCACGATGAATAGCACCGGCACCAGCAGCAGGTCGAGGCGCATCAAGCCGATGTTGAGCAGCGGGATAGCGATCCCGATGAAGGTTTCGTAGATGAAGCGCAGCCCCGGGCTGATCATCGCGTTCAACTGGCGGACATCGTCGGTGGCGCGCGCCATAATGTCGCCGACGCGCTGGCGGTCGTGGAAGGTCTGGCTCTTGCCGAGCAGCGCCGTGTACAACTCGTGGCGAGAGTCCGCTTCCATGCGCTGGGCGGATGTTTCGATCAGGATGCTGGCGGTCCAGAACGACAAGCCGCTGAGTATCAGCAAACCCAGCACGGTCAGCGAGATCGGCAGAAGCTGATCGCGTCCGTCCGGGTCGAGAAAAGCCTCCGCCGCGCGCCCAACCAGCACCGGGCTTTGCGAATACGCCATCCAGTCAACGACGCTGAAGACAATTGAGCCGATGAACAGCCACTTGTAACGCCAGATGTGGGACGTGATCCACCACATCGGCCCCTTGAGGTTGTAGCGGTATGCGTTCTCGACGGTGAATTCACTCTTCGCAGAAACAGCCATAACGCACAGCTCCCGATCGGATGGCTCCGGACTCCGGCGAACTCGATTGGACTTTCTCATGTAGAACTGGACCCTGTGCGGCGATCGGCTCCAACGTTCGCACAGGTATGAGGGCGGCGAGGTGGGTCGCGGAACGGCGGCTAAGGCCTAGGCAAGATCGTCATATGAGGTGATTCGCATGGACGTGTTCGGCCTCGTCAAATATGCTGCAAGGACAACCCAATCAGACTTTTCATTATACCTGAGATTGGACTCGCAGACAAGAACGAAAGTTCGGTTTTCGCCGTAATTGCGGATATAGAAACCGGCGCCCGTGAAGACGCCGGTTCGCTGTTCAGAGAGGCGCGCGTCTGGTTGGAGTTCAACCCGCGCCACAGCTAGAGCACGTTGTGCGTGCTAACCCGCCACCGGGATTTGCAGCACGTTGCCCGCGTAGATGACGTACGGGTACTGAATGTTGTTAATCTGCGCGATCGTGCGCCAGTCCACACCGAACTGCAGACCGATTTTCACCAGGTAGTCACCGCGTTGCACGGTGTAGCTGACTGTATCGGTCGGCGGCGGGGTAGTCGCCCCAGGGATCACCAGCACCTGACCGATATAGATACGATAGTCCGCGCCGATGTTGTTAGCGGCGACCAGCGCCGGGATCGTGATGCCAAAGCGCTGCGCGATGCTGAACACCGTATCGCCAGCCTGAACGACATAAGTTGTCTGACCAGGTGGCGGGGTCGGCGGCGGGGTCGTCGGTGGAGGCGTCGGGCCGCCGCTGGTCACGGGCAGCGTGGAGACGGGCCGCGTGGTCCAGAAGGCGTTCGCGGGCGCCCAACCGATGACCGTACCGTTCTGCTGCGAAAGCTGCAGCCAGGTCGTCTCGTTGTTACGGCCGGTCAGGCAGATCAGGTTCCCGGCCACCAGTGTCGCGACGATGTTGGACTGCCAGCTCGGGCCAGACCGCACGTAGAGCGTGTCGTACATTGTGATCAGAATCGGGCAGCCAGCGGTGCCCTGCGCCTGCGCCGTGCCGATCGCCGGGGCGAAAGCAGCCAGCAACGCTACGGTGAGCAGGACAGCTATCAGGTGTCGTGCGTACTTCATCGGGCGGATACTCATGTGGCTTCTCCTTTGGAATGAGCTGAGCGCGCCTGTCGGTTTGTGCCTATCTTAACTTGATTTATACAGCATTCACATTTAACTGGCAAGCATCCTTTACACTTTATAGGTGTCCCAGACCTTAACTGCGACCCCCATTATGGCACAGCATAAAGGTTTCGACTATTCAGCGCGTGACCGCTTTCTGACGCTTGCCCGTCGCGCGCTCAACCGTTGCCATACACAGGCGCTGTGTTCACTCGATTTGCCACCCGGGCAGCATCCCGCCGCAGGCGTTGTCGCGGGCGGCCAGCGCGACGGCGAGGCTCTGCAAAGCGTCTTCCGGCGTCACACGCAGCAGCTCGACACCGTGGATCGCGCTCACCAGGTTGCGCATCACGTCCTGGATTGCGCGGCGATAGTCGCCCTGGCGGTCGGGCGCGCTGATGGTGGCGGAGATGCTCGCCGCCAGCCGCTCGATCGCGCCGCCATGCGCTACGAGCGTGTCCTCGCCGGAGAAGCGGCGCTCGATCCGTAGGTAATCGCCCAGCATCCGCCGGAGTGTGTCCAGCCCTGCCGCGTCCACCAGTCCATCTAACGCCAGCCGTGTGGGGATCCAGCCTTCGAGCGTCAGATGCCCGCGCGTGCACGCGATGCGAATCGTGGTCTGCTCGATGCTGCGAACCTGCGTGAAGCTGTGGAAGAAAGTCGCCAGCACGTCATCCCCATAGCGCGCTGTCGCGCTGACCCGATCCACGCGCCCATCCGCGCGGCGCTGCGCGGTCCCGCCGACCGAGTCCGGCGCGCGCCCGACCATCTGGTTGCACAGGTCGATGAAGTGCACGCCGTGTTCGACATGAATGCCGCCGCTCTTGTCTTCATCCCAAAACCAGTGATCAGGTAGCAGAGGTTCGTCCGTGGCGAAGTTTTCGAGTGACCAGTGTTGTAGCGGGCCCAACGCGCCGCTCGCCACGATCGACGCGGCGAGCATGTGCAGCGGGTGAAAGCGCAAAACGTAATCGACTGTCAGCAGAACGCCCGCCCGCTGCGCCGCACGGACCGCGGCCATCCCGTCCATCATTGAGGTTGCCAGCGGCTTTTCGATGAGCAGGTGCTTGCCCGCGGCGGCAGCTTCGACCGCCATCGCGGCGTGCAGGTGCGGCGGCGTGTTGATCGCGACAATGTCCACCGCCGGATCGGACAGCAGCGCGGCATAGCGCGTGTAGACCTTCGCATCGGGCGGCGCGCAGACAGCGGCTCGCTCCTCGACCAGGTCCGCCACGGCGACCAGCCGCACCTCGCGCATCTGCTGAAACGCGGCGCTGCAGAACTCGCCGAAACCGCCCGCGCCGACTAATCCCACTCCTAACGGCTCGGCCATCGCGTGCCTCGCTTTCTCTCAGCGCTCGATGAACTGCGTGACCTCGTTACGGCTGACGGTTGCCAGCGCCATCGCTTCGCCGCGCGTGACTGCCGCCACAGCCATGACGTGGTCCGCGCCGCCATAGTAAATGAGGTACTGGTCGTCGCGCTCGATCCCGCCGCAGGAGAAGACGACGTTCGGCACATCGCCGACCTGCTCCCACGGCGCGCGCGGGCACAGAACCGGCTCTTCCTGGCGTTTGAGCACGACTGTGGGATCGTTCAGGTCCAGCAAGGCGACGCCCAGGCAGTAGACCCGCTCCTCGCCAAAGCCGTGATAGAACGTCAGCCAACCCGCGTCGGTGTAGAAGGGCGGGCCGCCCGCGCCGATGCGCACGCCATCCCACAGGCCGGGTCGGGGTGTCATCACGATCTGGTGATCGGTCCAGTGCAGCAGGTCGTCCGAATATGCGATCCACAGATCGGGCATCCGCCGGTGAAACATGGCGTAGCGCCCGTTGATCTTGCGCGGAAAGAGCGCAGCATCCTTGTTGTCCTCGTCCGGCAGCACCACGCCCATCCGCTCCCAGCCGATCAGGTTGCGGCTGCGCGCCAGCGCGACGCGCGTCCCTTGCGACGAGAAGCCGGTGTACAGCATATAGTACCAGCCGTCGAGATACGTCACGCGTGGGTCTTCCACGCCGAACTGCTCATAGTCCTCTTCTGGCACGAACACGGGATCTTTGAGGCGGTTGAAATGTACGCCATCCGTGCTGACCGCGCAGCCGATCCGTGATAAGCGGTCCAGGCCCTGCGCGCGATAGAGCATCACGATCAGTCCGTCGCGCTCGACGACTGCGGCGTTAAAGACGTTATCGCTCTCCCACTCGTTGACGAGCGACGGAAGCAGGATCGGATTGCCAGCGTAGCGTGTGAGTGTCAGTGGTGCGCTCATAGTTGCTCTCCGTCGAGGGGGGTTGGTGGCGCCGAGCCGGGCAGCTTGCCGAAGGTCTGCAGGCGCTCAAGCACGGCCCGGTTGCCGAGCAAGGCCAGAAAACTGATCAGAAACAGCGCCAGCGGTGCGATCGCCGCCAGGCTGAGGACGGTCGCCAGCGCCGCGCCTGCCAGCAGCGTGAGCGTATACAGCGGCGAGGCCAGCGCCAAAAATGCCGCGTTCTTGAAAGCGATCCGCAGCCGCTGATCTTCTTGCACCAGCAGAAACGGCCAGACGTACAGTTGCATCGCCAGCCACAGCAGCCCGCCCGACAGCAGAGCGATCAGGATCAACTGCGGCATGACGCCGGACGCTCGTCCATAGAATGTAACATTGACCAGAAAGATGCTGATGACCAACGCATTCGCCAGCAGCCAGCGAACGCTCACCCACAGGTGTTCCCGCGCGCCCCGCACAAAGTCTTCGACGTGCTGGCCGGTGCCGCGCGCGGTGCTGTGCGTCACGGTGTAGATACCTGCCGTCGCAGGCGCGAGCAGTACGACGGTCAGCGCTGCGCCGAACCACAGCCCGTTCAGCGTGGCGAGGCTGACCATGCCGTTGTACCAGTCGCGCAGCGACTGCCAATAGACGCTCAGCGCCGCCTGCATCGCACGCTCATTCCTCGCTAAGCGTCACATCGCCGCTGCGGGTATCGAACGTCAGCGTGAAGCGCAGCCCATCCGGCGTCTCGAAGACGCGCTCCGCGACCACCGGCTGGATCAGGAAGCCATCGATCGACGCGCGGCGGCGGTCGTCGCTCCCGGCGTACGTGAGGGTGAGCGTGTGCTCGCCCGCCTCAAGCGTGACCGGCTCCGGCGTGATCGCGTCCAGCCACAGATAGCGGCGGTCCTCGGCGGTGTTCGCGGGCACAACCCACGTCTCGCCGCCATCCAGCGCCACGCCCAGCGCGATCGCATTCTCTGCAGCGGACATGACTTCCTCGGCCCCGCCGAGCGCGTCCAGGTCCGCCAGATCGTTCACCAGCAGCAGGCGGGCAAGGTTGGCGGCGGTGTCGGGATCGGCGCCAGTCAGGTCGAGGAATGACTCCCCGCCGAAGCCGCGCCCCGCCTCGATCCGCATCTCCATCCCGGCGCGCACATCGCGGATCCGCATCGACGCGAACGGCAGGCGCGCCTCGTAGATGTAGCCATCTCCGGTCTCAAACGGCTGCCATGCCAGCTCTGCGTCGGGCATAAAGCCTTCTGCGATCCAGTCCCAGACCTGCGGCCCTTGCGGCGTCTGCGCCAGCGTCCACTTGCTGCTCAGGCGAGCGCCGCGCCCGCTACCGTCGATATAGCCCCACAGCGTATCAGCGCGCGATACGCCCGGCCCGATCTCATCCTGCTCGTGTTGCGGGTCGCGCACCGAAGCGGCGACGTACAGCGCCTCGTCGTCCCACATCACCTGCAACGTGAAGCTGTCCACGTCCGGCCCGCGCCACAGCGCCGCCCCGCGTAGAATCTGCCGTGCGGAGTCGGCGGCGAAGACCGGCACCTTGGCCCACTCGCTGAGATCGCCGTCGATCGTTACCGGCTCGTCAGCGCGCAACGCGACCAGCGTCGTCTCCCGGCTGGCGACGTTCTGGCGCTCGTGCGAGGCGTAGAGCCAGTAGTCCCCGCTGGAGGGCACGTCAAATGGCACTTCGAGCGTGTCGCCCTCGCCCAGGCTGAAATAGCCGCTGCCGCTGAAGTACGCATCGCCGGTCCACTCGCGCGAGCGGTAGTCAGGCTTGCCGCCTGCGACCTTGCCGCTCTCAGCTTCGACCTGCCGGTATGGCCGCACGCTAACCTCACTGGCCTGCATGGCGCGCGCGGCGAGCGGCTCTGCGTCGACCGTCAGCAGCGCCAGCAGCGCCTCGATGGTTGACTCTGCGCCCGCGTTCCGGTTAACGCGCCACTCGGTCGGCCCGTTGATGCCGTCGAAGCCGCGCCCGGTCTCTGCGTCGTACATCACGAAGCTCGCCATGTTGTTGCCAAAGAACCACGACGCGGCCAGCCCGGCGAGCGTCGCGTACTGCGCCTCGCCCGTCGCGCGATAGAGCGCCATCAGGTCCTGCACCAGCATGTTCGTGCCATACGCGATCTGCCCCAGGCGGCGCGGCAAGATGCCCATTTCGCGGAATCGCTCGAACGCAAGCTGCCGCATCAGGAAGCTGTCCGCGCTGTTTCGTGCTGCGTCGATCCAGTCCTGCCGTCCCAACGCCGCCCCTGCGTCCGCCAGGCCGTGGATCATGTGGCTGCCCCAGGCGTGCCAAAAACCCGGCGCGCTGCTGGTCACCGGGATCATGCCGAAGGGGTAGGTCGCGCTGTCGCCCAGCACCGAAGCCGCGACGCCATCCGCAACATGCTCGATGGCCGCGGCGGTGTCCGGGTTCGGGTCAGCGCGGTAGTAGCTGCTCAGCGCGATCAGCGCCAACCCAGAGACGTCCGCTGCACCGCTTGGCAGCCATGCGGGCAGGCTGAAGCCGTGCACCTGACTGAATGTTCCGTAGTTCAGAAAGCTGTCGCGGAAGGCGTCTTCGGTCTGCTTATAGGCGGCCTGCAGCTCGGCAGCGTAGTCCGGATCAAGCGGCAGGAAGACGCGATAGCCTTCGGCCAGCGCCCACAGGCCGCGCATCGCCCACCAGCCCAGCGACTTGTAGCTGGTGATGCCTTCGGTGTTGATCGTCCCCTCGCGGTCATAGACAAAGTTATGGAACCAGCCGTCGTCCGTCTGTAGCGCGCGCGTGAATTCCAGGCACAGCCGCGCCTGTTCCAGCGCGCGCTCGTCGCCCGTGCGCTCGTAGTACCACAGGTAGGCGATCGCCGCCCGCGCGACGTCGTCCACCGCCGCGATGCCTTCTCCGGCGGCGTCTACCCACTCGTATTCGGGATACTCAGAGTAGATGTGGACGATCGCGGCGTCGCGGCCCTCGATGGTGATCGGCTCGGTCAAAAAGAGCAGGTGCTCCAGATTGATCAGGTCATCGCGCATCGGTGGCTCCTGCGCGGAAGCCGGCACAACTGGCGCCAGCAGACTAAAGATTAGCAGCCCAATCAGCAGGCGAGTCATGGCGTTTCCCCCGTTAACCCTTGACCGCGCCGACGGTCAACCCTTCGATGAAGTAGCGTTGCGCCATGAAGAACAGCAGCAGGATCGGGGCGGCCATCATGGTCGCCATCGCCATCATATAATGCCATTTCGGCGCTTCTAGCGAAAGCGACTGCTGGAAGAAGCTGATCGCCAGCACCAGCGGGAACATCTGCGTCGTGTTGAGGTAGATCAGCGGTCCCTCGAAGTTGTTCCAGTTGCCCTGGAACGACAGCACGCCGATCGCCAGGAACGCTGGTTTGACCAGCGGCAGCATCACATAGAAGAAGATCTGAATTGTGTTCGCGCCGTCGACCGTGGCCGCGTCTTCCATATCGCGCGGGATGGTCAGGAAGAACTGGCGCAGCAGGAAGATGTAGGCCGGTCCCCAGGCGAACCACGCTGGGACGGTCAGCGGATCGTAGGTGTTCAGCAGCCCGAGCTCGCGCCAGATCAGGAAGGCGGGCACGCGCGTCAGCGTGCCGGGAATCATCATCGTCGAGAGCATGATGAAGAAGACAAGGTCGCGGCCCTTCCAGCGGAAGCGCGCGAAACCATACGCCACGATTGCGGCGCTGAACATCTCTGCGAACATCGCCAGCACAGTAATGAACAGGGTGTTGCCGATGATCCGCGTGAACGTCAGACCAGGCGCGATGCGGTTCAACTGCGCCCACGCGTCGACGTAGTTGTTCAGTTGGAGCGGCTCGGGGATCCATTCCGGCGGGTAGGTGAAGAGTTGCGACTCAGTCTTCAGCGACGTGGACAGCATCCAGAAGAACGGGATCAGGATGATTGCCGCGCCGACCAGCAGGAAGAAGTAGATCATGATCTTGCGGACGATCCCAGCAAACCGCGCCCGTGCCGCATACGGATCTTCTTGCATCGTCTCGGTTGTACGCAGGGATTGTGTCTTTGTGGTCATGGCCTAGGCACCCCCTTCCTGCCGCGCGCCTTCGTAAAACACCCAGGCAGCGGATGATCGGAAAACAAGCAGCGTCAGCAAGATAATCACCACCGCGAGCATCCACCCCAGCGCCGAGGCGTAACCCATCCGGCCAAAGTTGAACGCCTCGTTGTAGATAAACCAGTTCACAAACCAGCCATCCTGCCGGTCGGTCGGAATGAACGCCTGCTGGGTGAAGACGGTCAGCGCGCCGATCAGGTTCGTCACCAGGTTGTAGAACAGCGCCGGGCTGAGCATAGGGATGGTGACGTGGCGGAACTTCTTCCAGTTTCCCGCGCCGTCAATCGAGGCTGCTTCATACAGGTCTTTCGGGATGTTCTTCAACCCGGCGAGCAAGATGACTGTGTTCGCCCCGAAGATGCCCCACATGCCCATGATGATGAACGACGGCAAGACCAGGTTCTCGTCAGTAAACCAACCGGGACGGCCTACACCGAGAAACTCGTAGAGCGGCGATAAGAACCAATTGATCAGGCCGCTGTTGGGCGCGAATAGCCAGAACCACAGCAGCGCGACCGCTGCGGCGGGCAGCACGGCAGGCAGGTAATACAGCGTTCGCCAGAAGCCGACCCCCCGGATGTTCTGGTTGAGCAGCAGCGCGACCGCCAACGCGCCAAGCATGCCGAGCGGCACGCTGATCACGGCGTAGCGCAGCGTGAGCCACACGCCTTTCAGAAAGTAACCGTCCGTCGCGCCGATGAGGTACGTTTTGTCGCCAAGCGTGAATCGATCCAGTTCGCGATAGCGGACGGTCTCCGGCGTCGGGCCTTCCATCGTGCCGAGCACCTGGATCGGTCGCTCGCCTTCGGGTAGCTCGACAATCTTCACCGACAATGCGCGCTTATAGTTGAACAACGAGTCTTCAAGCTGCCGGGGCCGGTCCCACAAAATGTCATATTCGGTGAAGCTGAGATAAAACGACAGCCCAATTGGGAAGACGGTAAAGATCAGAAAACCGAGAATCCATGGTAGAACCAAAGTGAATCCGGTTGCCGGTTCGTGTTTGATCCCGAATCGCCGCAGCAGCCGGTACACCACAAACATCACCACCGCGATGCCGGCGGCGACCACGACATAGCGCAGCAGGGTCGGGTAATAAGTACTCAAGGCCCCGGGATCGCCTGTCATAGAAAACCTCCTCACTTATACCGGCGGAGGAAGACGGACAGGAGCGGGGTGGCCGCTCCTGCCGTGTTTGCTGATGCCGGGCAGGGTCAGTCGCCCAGCACGTCTTCGAGCAAGATACGGGCGTCTGCTGCCAGGTTCTCGACCGTATCCTCGCCGTGGAACAGCGGATCCTGGAAGTCCTCCCAGAAGATCTGATCCCATTCTGCCATGCGCGGGACGATACGGAAGGCGCGCATGTCGGGCACCGCCTCGAGGATCGCTTCGGCGTTCGCTTCCTTGCGAGGCTCCGAGGCGACCAGGTGCTCGACGTTTGTCTGCGAGACGCGCGGCGAGACGATCTTCCAGTGGTGGATGCCTTCGGTGAGCTGGATCAGCGCTTCATACGCCAGATCCGGGTACTCGGTGTTGGCGTTGATGACCGTCGCGGCGGTCCAGGTGAAGGTCGTATTCCCGCCGTTGATGTCCTGCGGAACCGGCGAGACTCCCACGTTCAGCCCTTCTACGCGGTCAAGGTCGTCCGCCGCGCCGCCCATGAACATCGCCACGCGCCCAGCCTTGAACATCTCGGCAGAGCCTTCCTCAGCGATCGTTTCTTCTGACGGGCAGCAGGTCGTGTTGTAGATCATGTCCCCGTAGAGCTGCGCGCCCGCAATCGCCTCAGGCGAGTCGATCGGCGAGGTCTGCAGGTCTTCGCTGATCACTTCGCCGCCAAACGACCAGATAAACATATGGATTGGCGGCCAGCTATTGAGCGTGAAGCCGTAGTGTTCCTCGTTGGTTAGCGCTTCGGCGGCGGCGCGGAACTCGTCCCACGTCCAGTCAGCGGTCGGATACTCGACACCCATCGCGTCGAAGATATCCCGGTTGTAATACAGCACCACCGGCTGCGCGATCCAGGGCAGGCCATAGACGCCGTCATTGATGGCGACCGTCTGCCACACGCCGGGGAAGTAGTCCTCCGGGTCGGCGACGTCGCGATCGTCATTGGCGAGATACTCGCTGATGTCGAGCAGCACGTCGTCATACGCCCATTCCATGTGGTTCTGGTCGAGCCACATCAGGTCAGGGGCGGTGCGACCGGCGATCTGCGTCTGAAGCTGGGTGTAGAAGTCGTCCGGCTTCGGCTCGTAGACTAGCTGGAACTCCGTATTGTTGGCGTTGATCTCGTCGACGATTTCCTGGAACTCAGCGGCTTCGTCGACACCCGCCCAGTTGGTGACACGCAGCGTCACCGGGTCCTGTGCCGAGACGGTGGCCCCCGCGAGGGGCAGCATCGCCACGGCGACGAGGACGATCAGAGCAAAATGCAGTGTTCGTTTCATTTGAGACTCCTCCAAATCATTGCCTGTCCTGCTTGTGGTTTATTCCAACCGCATGACATCAACACTCTTTCGGACACCCTCCTTGCCCTTCGGGCCTTCTCCGGCGCGGTTCCGGCGCGGCTCAGGGCGCGCCAAGCTGGTTCGCTTCGCCGGGCGGACACCCGCACGACTCACGGATCACCAGCTCGACGCCGAGCCGCAATTGGTAGGACGAGCTGACCGGTCGCTCGATCACGTCGATTAGGCGGCGAACGGCCTGCACGCCCGTCTCGTACTTGAACATGCCAACGGTCGTTAGTGGCGGCTCGTGCAGCGTGCCCCACGCCACGTTGTCGAAGCCGACGACCGCGAGATCGCCCGGCACGCTGCGCCCCATCTCTTTGCAGGCACGGATCGCGCCAAGCGCGGTCGCGTCGTTGACCGCGACCACACCTTCAAGATCGGGATATTGCGACAGCGCGTCGTGCAGGGCGCTGTAACCGGTGTTGACCGTTGTTTCATTCATGAATATCAGGCGCGGCGGCTCGTCGATCTCGCTCATGGCGCGCTCGTAGCCGCGGCGCCGCTCGCGGCTGCTGAACCAGTGCGCTGGTCCTGAGAAGAACGCCAGCCGCCGCAGCCCGTGTGCGTCGATCAGATGCCGGGTGATCTGGTACGTCCCGTCGGCGTTGTCGCACACCACGGCGTCCATCTTGGTCTCTTGCAACATATTGTCGACCAGGACCAGCGGCGTGCCGCTGTTGTACAACTCGATGATGAATGCGGGCGCGAGCGCCGGGCCGACCAGGATCAGGCCGTCGACGCGCTGCTCGGTGAGCAACTCTAGCCGCTGGCCGTCGAGCATCATGTTGTTGTCGACAAAACGTGTGATGACGTGATAACCCCGCTGGCGGGCTTCGTCGTCAATGCCCTGCGCAATCTCGACGTGGTAGGAGCTGATCGGCTGTGGGTGATGCTTGTAGGTGATGAGGCCGAGGTTGTGCGTCCGTGAGGTGGCCAGCCCGCGCGCCGCCATGCTGGGCGTATAGCCCATTTCGCGCGCGATGCGCAGGATTTGCTCTCGCGTCTTCGGATGCACACCGGCCCTGTCGTTCAGGGCGCGGGACACCGTTGCGGTTGAGACGCCTGCTCGTTCGGCAATGTCTTGAAGACTAAGTTTCACCGTCAACCGCTCCTGCGAACGCTTCGGCGAGCCGGGGTGTGATGCAGTATGACGATGGTGCCGGGGTTCGCGCTCGGTGCAAGGGAATGAAAAGCTTTCGTAAGCGCTTACGAATAGATTACAACGATTTACCTGCAGCGTCAAGCAGTCATTAACAAGATCCGGCATACTGGTGTTGATTTGCGGCGCAAAAGGGGCCGCCCCGGGAAACGAGGTGCGATGTGGTGAGATTGCATGTCCGGCCCTATGGGTCTCTCGACGATTTTGAAGCTATGCGGCGCGTGCTGGTTGCGGGGCGGCGCGCTTCGCCGCACTCTGGTTACATTCACATCGGCGATCTGAACTGGTGGCTGTTTTATCTGTTACGGACATACGACCTGAGCGAGATCACGTTTCTGTGGGAGGATAGCAGCGCGAACGTCGTCGGGTGGTCGCTGCTGACGCCGGACCTCGGAGCGTTTGACGTGTTCGTGCGGCCCGAGGCGCGGGACAGCGCGACCGTGGAGCAGATTCTCGCGTGGACCGAGGCGCGGCTGCTAGAGCAGGTGCCTAACTCGGCGCAGCTTGCCAATATGTGGGCCTTTGGCGATGACGATCTGTGGCGCGCGTGCCTGGAGCGGTGTGGCTACGGGCGCGATCGGGCAACTGGATCGCTGTACCTGAGACATGCGTTAGACGCGCTCGAAACGCCCTCGCTGCCCGATGGATTTCAGATAGCGCACGTCACGGACAGCTTGGTCGAGGCACGAGCTTCCGCGCATCGCGGCGCGTTTGGATCGCTGCGCATGACCACCGAATCGTATGCCCAGTTGCGGCAGGCGCCGGATTATCGGCCCGAGCTGGACGTGATTACGCTCGCGCCGGATGGGGAGGTCGCCTCGTACGTGATGGGGTGGTATGACGAGGAAAACCGGGTCGCGGAGTTTGAGCCGGTTGGCGCGGCGCCACTGTACCAGCGGCGCGGGCTGGGCCACGTGGTGATGCTGGAAGCGTTGCGACGGGTAAGAGCGCTCGGCGCGCGGGAAGCGATTGTCTATGCTGAGATCGACAATCCCGCGTCGCAGGCATTATTTCGCAGCGTTGGATTCACGCTGCTTAATCGCATCGACACGTATCGAAAACAGATCGATGATCGCGTGTGACGCGCGGGATGGGCGGCGCAGTGTTATGGGAAAGTTCTACTATTGCCCCTGGCAGATCGCCTCACTATAGTGGGGAAACGGAGATGAAAATGGTAAAGGTATGATTGGAGGCGTATTGTGATATTCCAGACTGCGGGTGCGGCGCCGCTTTCCGCCGCGCTGGTGGGGTGAGGCCCCTCAAGTAAATGTTCCGGTCCGGGGGTGACCGGGATAGAAACCAACGCGATCCGCTAGCTGGAGGTCACGCGGATCTCACCTGGGCGCTGCGTCAGCTCCTCTGCTGAACGATCAGGTAGCGCCAGGCGACCCTATCCCTGATTATCCGATTTTGCATATGGTTACAAAGAGATGCTCACGAGTAGCGTTCGCCGTTCCGTGTAGGGACGATCGTCGCTGCGTCAAAGCCACTGGGCTGGCTCGGTGTGTCGCTGAGGCTCATCGCCGCAGACAAAGCCGCCCACAGCCGTGGTGGAAGGAGCAGTTATGATTACCCGACGTCGCGCAGCTATCTATACTCTGTTGGTCATTTCGGCTGTGCTGGCCGTGTTCAGCCGCTATGTGGCGGAGAGCGCGGACCAGATGAAAGATCAGGTTACAACCGCTTCCCCCGATCAGAAAGCGATTTACGCCGCGCTGGCGACGAGCGGCTTGATGCTGGGCCTGCTGCTGAACCTCAGCCTGTTTCGCCGCCTGGAGCGGGTGCTCAACCGGCGGCATGACTCGATCCAGCACGCGCTGCGCATCCAGCGGCTGGAAGTGATCCCCGCTGATCAGGCGCGGCAGGTACTGCTCGGTGGGCTGCATCTGGCGCGCTCTGGCGTTGCTCTGACGATGATCGCGCTGTTTGTCGCTCGCACGCTGATCATCTTCCCCGAAGCCGTGCCGCTCGCGCAGGAGATCGAGCTATTGCTCCGCGCGCCGCTGGAGAAGGCGTGGCAGGCGATCTACAACTATCTGCCGAACCTGTTCGATATCGCGATCATCTTGATCATCACGCGTTATGCGCTGAAGCTGGTGCATCTGTTTTTTCACGCGATCAGCAGCGGCATCATCGTGGTGCGCGGTTTCTACCCGGACTGGGCAGAGCCGACGTACAAGATCGTGCGTATATTGGCGCTTGTCTTCGTCTCGTTCATCCTCGTGCCGCTGTTGCCGGGCGCTGGCTCTGAGTTCTTCGAAGAAATCTCGTTTTTCGTCGGGTTGCTCGTCTCGCTTGGATCAACCTCAGCCATCAAGAACATGACCGCAGGCGCTGTGCTGACGTATACCCGGTCGTTCCAGGTTGGGGACCGCCTTCAGATCGGTGAGACGACCGGGGACGTGCTCGAAAAAAGCCTGTTTGTGACGCATCTGCGCACGATAAAGAACGAGCGCGTGACCATCCCAAACGGCAATGTGCTCGATAGCGACATTGTCAACTATTCAGCGATGGCGCAGGACAGAGGGCTGGTGCTCCATACCAGCGTCACAATTGGCTATGACGTGGACTGGCGAGAGGTGCACGATCTGCTGATCGGGGCGGCGCTCCAGACCGAGCATATTCAACAGGAGCCGAAGCCGTTCGTGCTGCAAACGAGCCTGGACGACTATTACGTGGCGTACCAGATCAACGCATATACGGCGCAGGCCGGGAAGATGGCGGAGATCTACTCCGACCTGCACCGCAACATTCTGGACGCTTTCCACAGCGCGGGCGTCGAGATTATGTCCCCGGCATACACCGCGCTGCGCAACGGCAACGACCCAGCGATGCCGGCAGCGAGAGTCTCTGGCGCGCTGCCCCAGCACACGCCACCGCCGCCGCGCTCGCCGAACGGGTATCGCGTGCACCTGCCGCAGGACGAGCGCAGTGGTGTTGAAATCGGCTAGCGCCCCAGGCGGCTGCGCAGTTCTTCGAGACCAAGGATGCTGGTCGCGGGCCGGTTCTGCAACCGCACGCGCAGGCGGTCGAACATAATGGCCAGGATGATCGTCAAGCCGATGGCGGCGGGCTGCCAATACGGGTCGTAGCCGAGCAGGTTGAGGCCGCTGCGCAAGACCTGCATGATCGCCGCGCCGATCAGCGTCCCGACGATCGTCCCCTTGCCGCCGGTGACGCTCGTCCCACCGATGAACACTGCCGCGATCGCGTCCAACTCGTAGCCTTGCGCGGCGGTCGGCGCGGCGACGCCCAGACGCGCGGTCATCAGCGTACCGCCGATACCGGCCATCAGACCGGAGATCATGAAAGCCATCAGCTTGACACGGCTTGTATTGATGCCGGAAAGCTGCGCCGCCTGCTCGTTGCCGCCCAGCGCATAGATGCGATAGCCCCACACGGTCCTCGTCAGAAACAGACTCATCAGCAAGGCGAGCACGATCATAATGATAAAGGGCAGTGGGATGTCGAACCCTGACAACGACAGGTTCTCTTGCCCCACCCGCAGAAACTCATTGTTTAACTTCTGGAACGGCCAGCCGCTTGACCAGCCATAACACACGCCGCGCGCGACGCTCATCATGCCAAGCGTCGCGATGAACGCGGGCAGACCGGCCCACGCGACGAGCAAGCCGTTGACGGTGCCGATCAACAAGCCCATCAACGGCCCAGCGAGGAGCGCGATGGGCACGTACTCATCTGGCCCCATCTGCTGCGTGCGCCCGCCGACCGTTTTCTCGATCATCCACTCGGACGGCTGGCCCTCGATGTTGCCGCTGATCAGAAAGGCGGCAGCCAACCCCGCCAGCGCCATGGTTGAGCCGGTCGAGAGGTCGATGCCGCCGGTGATAATGACGAACGTCTGCCCGAACGCGGCGATCGCGATCCACGAGAACGACAGCCAGATATTGCGGATGTTCTGCGTCGTAGCGAAGGTGTCGGTCTGCCACGTCAGGTACAGGACCATCGCGACCAGCACGATGAAGACGCCTAGCTCCTGCCCCGAAGCGATCCCACGCCACCATGCGCGCGATGCTTTTCCAAACGCCTCGCGGCGCGTCATATCTTCCGTTACATGCTCGCTCATGCTACTTGTCCTTCTGTGACCGGCTTCGCGTCGGGGAAGCTGGTCTGGCCACTGGCGAGCGCCATGATGCGCTCTTGCGTTGCTTCATCCCGGTCCAGGATGCCTGCGATGCGGCCCTCGTGCATGACGACGATACGATCGCTCATCGCCAGCACTTCGGGCATTTCGGATGAGATCATGATGATGGCGATTCCCTGCTTGGCAAGCTCGACCATCAACTGGTGGATTTCGGCTTTCGCGCCGACGTCAATGCCGCGCGTCGGCTCGTCGAGGATCAACACCTTTGGGTTCACCATCAACCATTTCGCGAGCACGACCTTCTGCTGGTTGCCGCCGGAGAGGTTCTTGGCGGACTGTTCCATGCTGGGGGTGCGCACGCGCAGACGCTCGACGTAAATGTTGGCTGAGCGGCGCGCCAGCCGGCGTTTCAGCCAGCCGAGCCGCGCGAAGCGTGCCAGCGTCGGCACGATCATGTTGAACAAGACCGAGTTTTCGAGCACCAGCCCCTGGTTGCTGCGGTCTTCCGGGACCAACCCGATACCGTATTCCACGGCGTCTTGCGGTGAGTGAATGTCGACTTCGTGCCCGTCAAGCCAGATATAGCCGTCGTCTTTCGGATCGGCGCCGAAGATCATCCGCATCGTCTCGGTGCGCCCTGCGCCCACCAGCCCCGCGAAGCCCAGAATCTCGCCGCGCCGTAGGTCGAAGCTCACATTCTCCACGACGCCGCGCCGCGCCAGCCCTTGCACGGCGAGCACTGGCTCGCCAATAGGAACCGTTTCTTTCAGGAAGATGTCCTCGATGTCGCGCCCGACCATCAGCCGGATGATCTGCTCAACGTCGGCTTCGGCGGTTTTCAGCGTGCCGACGCGCTCGCCGTCACGCAGGACGATCACCCGATCGCTGATCTCGAAGACTTCTTCGAGCCGGTGCGTGATAAAGATGATCGCCAGCCCGCGCGCGCGCAGCTCGCGGATGATCTCAAACAGCGAGCGCGTTTCGTCTGCGCCCAGGGCTGAGGTTGGCTCGTCCATGATAATGACTTGTGCGGCGATCGCCATCGCTTTGGCGATCTCCACCTGCTGGCGCTCGGCGACCGACAGATCGCCGACCAGCGCCGCCGGATTCACGCGCGCTCGCACGCGGCTGAGCAGGGCGGCGGCGTTCCGCTCCATTTTGCGCCGGTTGACCAGATTGAGCGGCCTCAGCAGCCCGCCAATGCGTGGCTCGCGGCTCATAAAGATGTTGGCGGCGGCGGATTGGTTGAGCGTGAGCGTGAACTCCTGGTAGATCGTTGAGATACCAAGTTCTTGCGAATGTGCGGGGTTGCGCGGGCGGATCTCTTTGCCATCTAGAAATATGTGCCCGCTGTCTTTTTGATAGGCGCCTGCCAAAATCTTCATCAGCGTGGATTTTCCGGCGCCGTTTTCGCCAAGTAAGGCGACGACTTCGCCGCGATAGACTTCAAAGTCTACGTTTTTCAGAGCCAGCACGCCGGGGAAGGATTTGGTGATGCCTTCGACGCGGAGAACGGGTTGCTGTTCCAAAGTCTGCGCCTTCCTAAATTCTCTTCGCCACAAGGCTCCTGCGGTGGGATGCACTCCCACCGCAGGAGCGTACG
>CAZVCM010000047.1:0-20910 GCA_964626105.1 uncultured Thermoflexus sp. | reverse complement strand
TGTGGATGCCGCGTACAATCGGGTCCCCGCGCGCCCCCGCGTGACGCGCGGAATCGGAGCTGGTACGGTGCCAATCGCGATTCACATCCGCGACGAGGTGCAGACCCGCAAGCCGCACGCCTGCGGCAGCGACCGCTGGCGTATCTATCGCGTGGGCGCCGACATTGGCATGATCTGCCTGGGCTGCCAGCGCCGCGTGATGCTGCCGCGCCGCAAATTCGAGCGCAGCGTCAAGAAGCGCTTCCCTGCCGGGGAAACCAGCGGCTAAAGGGTCAGAGGACGCTATGAAGCAAAAACGTGTGGTTTTTCTAATGTCGGACACGGGCGGCGGGCACCGCGCCGCAGCGGACGCGATCCGCGCCGCGATGGAGCAGCGGTACCCCGGCCAGTACACCTACCAGTTGGTCGATGTGTACCGGCGCTATACGCCCTTCCCGTTCAACTTCATGCCCGAAATCTACCCGCGCTGGGTGAACCATTCGCCGAGCAGTTGGGGCCTCAGCCTGCGCTTTATCGACTCGCGGCGCCGCAACCGGCTGGTGATGGCGGTTATCAACCGCATGTGGAAGCAGGGCATACAGCGCATGGTGGACGATCACCCGGCGGATGTGCTGGTCAGCGTGCACTCGTTGTTCAACCGGCCCGCGATGCGCGCGCTTGAAGCGACCCAGCTTCAGCGCCCGCCTTTCGTGACCGTGATCACCGATCTCGTCAGCACCCCGGCGTTCTGGTACGAGCAGCGCGTGGAACGCTGCCTCGTCCCCACGCAAGCCGCGTACGATCGGGGCCGTCACTTCGGGATGCAGCCGCAGCAGATGCGGATCACCGGTTTGCCCGTCCATCCGGACTTCGTCGCGGGCCTGCTCGACAAAGCGACCGCGCGCCAAAAGCTCGGCTGGGACGCGGACAAGATCGCGGTGCTGCTGGTCGGCGGCGGCGATGGGATGGGGCCGGTCTACCATATCGCCCGCGAGATCAACCGGCGCGGCCTGGATATCCAGCTCAACATCATCGCCGGGCGCAACCGGCTGCTCCAGCGGCGGCTGGAGTCGCTGGACTGGCAGCAGCCGACGCGCATTTACCCCTTCGTGACCAACATGCCGGAGCTGTTGGCCGCCGCCGACATTCTCGTCACCAAGGCGGGACCGGCAACCATCTGCGAGGCGTGCATCGCGGGCTTGCCAATCGTGCTCAGCGGCGCGGTCCCCGGCCAGGAAGATGGCAACGTGACGTACGTCGTGGAGAATGGTGCGGGTGTCTATGCACCGGGGCCAGTCCCGGTCGCAGACACGCTCGCCGCGTGGCTGGCAGAAGGACCCGCCGCGCTGGCCGAGCGCGCCACACGCGCCAAAGCGCTGGGCCGCCCGAACGCCGCGTACGAGATCGCCGAGGAGATCCACGTCCAGGCGCAGCGCGCGCCGATTCGCACGCAGCTGGGAGCAGGCTCGAAGGGCGCCGACCCAACCCTCCGCCCGACGCCGGAAGATAATTGGGTGCTCTGAGAGCGGTTAGCGGTTAGCGATCAGCCAGAGCAGGTGGCGTGTCAGCGCCGTCCGATGCATCGCACATCACATGTAGGGGCGAAACCTGCTCCGCCCGTACATCCCCAGCATACGACGCTACATTAAGGAAATCAGGTATCTAGAAGCTCGGGCCGAGTAAGCTCGGCCTCTGCAGATAGTAAAATTCAGCTGCGTTTTTTGCTCTTGGCTAATTGCTACCGCTTCCTTCTCATCCACTCCAATCCCGCAGATACAGAAAATCGTGCCCGATGCTGCGCGTGGTGAGCTTGGCGACCGGCGCCATCGTGCGCTTGAAGTGATTTCGCCGCACGCGCCGCCAGATATGCTCGACCAACGCGCGATCAAATCCCTCGGCGGCGGCCTCGTCCACGGTGTAACGTTCGTCAACCAGCAGATACAACAGTTGATCGGCCAGGTCATAGCTGAAGCCCAGCTCGGCCTCATCCGTTTGGTTCGCCCACAGATCCGCCGAGGGCGCTTTTTCGAGGATCGAACGCGGCACGCCCATCGCCCGCGCAAGCTGGCGCGCCTGCGCCTTGTAGAGATCCGCGATCGGCTGCACCGCCGCCGCGTTATCGCCGAAAACCGTCGTGTAGCCGAGCAGAAACTCGGTCTTGTTGCTGGTCCCAATCACCAGCGCATCGGTCGCCGCCGACTGGTCGTATAGCACCACCATCCGCATCCGCGCCATGATGTTCCCCTGGCGCACGCGTGACGTATCGGGGAACCGCTCCAGCAGCGGATCGACCATCGGCGTGATGTCCACCGTGTCCGACGTGATGCCCAGTGCGTCGATCACCGCCTGCGCGTCGTCCAGGCTCGCCTGCGACGAGGCCCGGTACGGCATCCGGATCGCGAGCACGTTCTCCGGGCCGAGCGCCTCGGCCACCAGATACGCGACCAGCGCCGAATCCAGCCCGCCGCTCAGCCCCAGCACCGCGCGCTGAAATCCGGCCTTTGTCACGGCGTCGCGCAGAAACAACACCAAAATGCGCCGCGCCAGATCGGTGTTGATCGCCAGCCGGGGCAACAGATGAGTCGGCTCGGCAGAGGATGTGCTAGACATAAGCGCCTTCCTGAGGTCTGGTGTTCAGTTCCCCCATCCTTCCGACCTGTGGTCGGCCTTCCTTCCCCCAGAACGAGGGAAGGAAAGGAACGACGCTTGCTCCCCTTCCCTCATTTTGGGAGCAAAGGGCCGGGGGATGGGGCCCCAAAAACTAGTCAAGAACACTCTGGCGAACACGCCCGCTCACAGCAAGCAGGCACGCAATCAGCGCCGCGACTTCGACGCGCCGTTCGTAAGCTGCGCTTGAAGCTGCGCTACCTCGTCTTGCAGCGCTTCGATCTGCTCCGTCATGCGCAGGATGATCTCGACACCGGCCAGGTTGACGCCCATTTCCTGCGTCAGACGGTTGATCTTGCGCAGACGCTCCACCTCGCGCTCCGAATAGAGGCGGATGTTGCCATCGCTGCGCTGCGGGCCGATCAGCCCGGCCTGCTCATAGTTGCGCAGCGTCTGCGGGTGAAGATTGAGCATCCGCGCCACGATGCCAATCGTAAAACACGGTTCGTCGCGGAGTGGCCTGTCGTCCATATGGTGCTCCCCCACGCTCTCCCCGCTATGGCCGCACGCCAAGCGTCACATCCAGGTCCAGCGTCTGCCCACTGCGCACGATCGTCAGCGTGACCACATCCTCGGGCGACGTGTTCTCGACCAGATACGCGACCAGATCGTTGATGTCGTTGACTGTGTTGCCATTAATCGCCACGATGATGTCCGCGTTCACCGGAATCTGGACGCCGCGCACCAACTCGCTCTCATCCCCGCTCTGCAGCCCGGCGCGCGCCGCCGGCGAGTCCGCGAAGACTTCGGTGATCAGCACGCCCTGGCGCACCGGCAGATTCAGCTCATCGGCTATCAGCCCTAGATTGAACTGTGAGGACGGCGATGAGATCCCTAGCCACGAGTACTGCGCGCTGCCAGTTTCGATCAACTGCGGCACGATGCGCATCAGCGTGTTCGATGGCACGGCGAAGGCGATCCCCTGGAAGCCGCCATTCTCGGTGCGGATCGCGGTGTTGACGCCGACAACCTCGCCCGACGAATTGAGCAGCGGCCCGCCGGAGTTGCCAGGGTTCACTGCCGCATCGATCTGGATGATCGAGGGGTTGTTGTAGCCCTGGTATCTCTGATCGAGCAGTTGCGCCGAGGGCAGCGAGCGCCCCAGCGCGCTGATGATCCCGGTCGTCATGCTGCCATCCAGCCCGAAGGGATTGCCGATGGCGATCACGCGCTGGCCCACGTCGAGCAGGTTGCTATCCGCGACCGGCAGCGGCATCAGCGGCACGTCTGCCGGATCGACTTTGATCACGGCGAGATCGCTGTAATCATCCAGCCCGACCACTTCCGCCGGCACGACATGCCCGGTCGAGAACGTGACCACCACCTCGTCGGCATCGCGCACGACATGCGCGTTGGTCACAATATAGCCATCCCCATCAAAGACAAAGCCGGAGCCGCTGCTATCGATGATGTCCGTATTGCTATGAAACGACGAGACGATCTCGATGTTCACGACCGAGGGATTCACGCGCTGGTACAGGTTCGACAGCAGCGTGTATTCGAGATCGGCTTGCTGGATGATCTCGCTGGGCAGCGCGGTCGGCGTCGGGTTCATCTGCGCCACGCCTTCCTGCCACTCGCTCGGGCGATAGTTCGCGTTCCGCAGGTCCGCCGCCGATGGCTCGCTGCGCACCGGGCGATAGGGCGATTCTGCCTCATCGTCCACAAACGCGGCCATGCCCACCAGCCCGAACACCAACGCGGCGATCACGACCAGCGTCACACCACCGATCAGCGCACCGAGCACAAACCCGGCGAGCGAGCGACGGCGAGGGGGTTCTTCAATCTCAACTGCGCGCCCATCGACCAGATCAAAGTCGTCAAACTGCCATCCCATCACGGATCGTCCTTCCACTCTAAACCAGTGTCGTGTTACTGCCTCGATTCAGGCGGTGTTGCAGCACACGCGCCTTACGTCGCCCGGAGCGCGCGCAGTTCCTCGAACAGGGCGCGCTCGCGATCGTTCAGTTCGGTCGGGACCTGCACCAGCACATGCGCGAACAGGTCACCGTAAGCGTTCTTCTGACGCACCTGCGGCAGCCCCTTGCCGCGCAGGCGGATCGTCTGGCCAGACTGCGTCTCCGGTTGGATGCGCAGCGAGACGTTGCCCGAGAGCGTCGGCACGCTGACCGTCCCGCCTAACACCGCGGTAAAGAGCGGCACCTTCAAGTCCAGATGCAGGTCCGCGCCCTCGCGCCGGTAGGTCGGGTGCGGCAGCACTTCGACGATCACGTATAGATCGCCCGGCTGGCCACCCGCGTAGCCCGGCTCGCCCTGGCCACGCAACCGAATCCGCATGCCATCGCGCGCCCCGGCGGGGATACTCACGTCCAGGCGGCGGCCCCCGATCTGCACCGTGCGCTGCGTGCCGTGATACGCTTCCTCAAGCGACACCTGCGCGGTGACTTCCAGGTCTTGCCCCTTCATCTGCTGGCGCTGGTAGGTCGTCGTCCGCCCGCCGCCCATGCCGCCGAAAATATTGCGGAAGAAGTCTGAGAACGGGTCGTCTCCGTTGAGGTCAGCGTATTCCACGCGAAATCCGCCACCTGGCTGGCCGCCCATCCAATCGGACCAGTTGAAGCCACCTGGCTGGCCACCCATCCGCTGCCACTGCTGGTAGCTCTGGCCGATCTGATCGTACTTCGCGCGTTTCTCGGAGTCCGACAGCACCTGATACGCCTCGTTGATCTGCTTGAACTTCTCCTCAGACGCGGCATCGCCCGGGTTGACGTCCGGGTGATACTGGCGCGCGAGGCGGCGATAGGCTTTGCGGATATCTTTATCGGACGCGTTGCGATCGACGCCGAGTATCTTATAGTAATCCTGATATTCCATCTTCGACTGTCGCCCCACATGCTAGACTCAACACGGCGAAACAGAGTGCAGCATATTATCCGCCTGCGATCCCCCTGATTTCGCCGTGCGAGGAGTGTTTTGAAATCGCATTGTGATCATAGACCTTTAGTCGATCGCAGTCAACGTTTCTAAGCCCATTCTTAGATAATTTGTTGCCTTAGCGCGCCGACTCTCCTGATTTTTAGGGCGTACAACACCGTGCGCGTGCGGTAGGATTGGGTACAATAATGTTCGCACAAAAAGGAGTGATGATCCTATGCGGCGTAACCGAGCGCGCCTGATGCTCGTTGGTGTGGTGGCGCTGGTCACCATTTTCTTCGGACTCACGCCTCTTGCGCGGGCAATCGATCCTGCGCAGGGCGATGGCCGGTCCCTGGTGTGGGAGCGCTTTGACGTTCGCATCGATCAGATGGACACAGCGGCGAACCGCTTCCGTGTCGCCGAGACATACCAACTGCGCATCGATCGCGGGCCATTCCGCTTCGGGACCGCGGAGATCCCGCTGGACAGAGTCAATGACATTGACGCGCTGAGCGTCTTCGAGAACGGGCAGCCGCTCAGCCAGTCGTGCAGCGGCAGCGCGGGGACGTATTGCGTGACCCGCAGCGGCGGCAACCTCGCTGTCGAGTACAACTTCACCACACCCGCCGAAAGCGGCTCGACCAAGCAGATCGCGCTGGTCTACACGGTCAGCGGCGCGCTGCGCTCGTATGAAGGCGGCGACCAGTTGTGGTGGGTCGCGATCCCGGCGGACCTGCCCTTCCCGGTGCTGAACTCGACAATTGCGGTCGAGTTACCCGCTGACAGCCCGCCTGACAATTTCGCCACGTACCCCGAAGAATGGCCGTACGAGGTCAGCGGTACGACGATTACGTGGGACGCGCCGGGCCGCTTGAGCAGCGGCGACTGGGTCGAGGTGCGCGTGCAGTACCCGCACAATCCGGCGATGGTCGAGCCTGGCTGGCAGGGAAGCTTTGACTTCGAGCGCGAGTACGAAGAGACCTACAAGCCGTTCGTCTCGCTGATCCTGATCGCGCTGGGGTTGCTGATCGCGATCGGCGGCGTGCTGTTCGTTTACACGCGCTACACCAAGCACGGGCGCGACCCGGAAGCGATCGTCGTGCCGGAATATCTCAGCGAGCCGCCGAGCGACGAGCGACCCGGCGTGGTGGGCGTGCTGCTCGACGAGCGCGCCGATATGAAGGACATCATGGGGACGCTGGTCGATCTGGCGCAGCGTGGCCACCTGGTCATCGAGCAGAAAGAGACCGGCGGCGTCTTCGGCATGTTCCAGTCGACCGAGTTCGAGTTTCACCGGCAGGACAAGCCTGACGACGATCTGCGCCCCTACGAAGAAACGCTGCTGAGCGGGATCTTCGGGCGCAAGAAAAGCGTCGAGCTTTCGGACCTGCGCAACAAGTTCTACAAGAAGATTCCCGCGATCAAGGAGCAGTTGTATCGCGAGCAGGTCGAGCAGGGCTATTTCACTCGCTCGCCGGACACCACGCGCAACCTGTGGCTCGCAGGCGCGATCGGGCTGCTCGTGGTCGCCGGGGTGCTGTTCTTCATCGGTATCACACTGGCGGAAACCGTCTCGGTGTTCACGTTCATGCCGGGCTTCGGCCTCGGCGTCACCGGGCTGGCGCTGCTCCTCACCTCGCAGTTCATGCCCGCCAAAACCGAGAAGGGCGCGCAAGACGCCGCCAAGTGGAAGGCGTTCCGGCGCTACCTGCAGAACGTCGAACGCTATGGCGACGTGAGCGAAGCCGCCGACCGCTTCGACAAGTACATGGGCTACGCGGTCGTGTTCGGGCTGGAGCGCGAGTGGGTTAATACCTGCGCGCCGGTGCTGACCTCAATGCCGACGTGGTACTTCCCGACCTATCTCGGCGGGCCGTGGGGTCGCGGGTACGTCCCTGGGCGCAGCTATGGCCCAATAACTGGTGGCGGGTTCGGCAGCGGCGGCGGGCTGGGAGATGCCAGCTTCGGCGGCGGCCCCGGCGGCCTGAACGATATGAGCCGCTCATTGACCGACGGGCTGAACGCGATGAGCAGCGGCATGACGCAGATGCTGAACGACGCCTCGAAGGTGATGTCCAGCCAGCCGAGCAGTTCCGGATCGAGTGGCGGCGGTTGGAGCGGTGGCGGGTTCAGCGGAGGTGGCGGCTCTGGCGGCGGCAGCCGTGGCTTCGGATAAACACGTGATTTCGCAGGCAGGCGCGGGCCGGACCCGCGCCCGCTGCGCATTCGAGCGCAGTGCACGCACTTGGGGGACTTATGAACTCTAACCGGCTGATCGGGATTCTGTTGATTGTCTTCGGCGCGGTTCTCGGCATCGTCGCGGCGGCGTGGCTGTTCACGAATGAAGGGTTGGAAGGTCCGGCGCGCATCCTGGGGCTGGCGCTGGCGCTGGTGGTGTTGGTCGCGCCGCTGGTGGGCGGTGGCATCTACCTGACCGCATTCGGCGGGCGCGAGGCGCAACGGCAGCAGGCCGCCAGCCAGCAGCGAAAGCTGCTGAACATCGTCCAGACGCGCGGGCAGGTGCGCGTGGACGACGCGGCGGTCGAGCTACAAGTCCCGCGCGAAGAAGTCCGCGAGATGGTGTACTCGCTGGTCGGGCTGGGCGTCTTCAGCGGCTACGTCAAGTGGGATGAAGGCGTGCTGTATTCAAGCGAGGCGAGCCAGCTTCGTGACCTGAAGCAGTGCCCAAACTGTGGCGGCGCGATCGAACTGAGCGGTAAAGGCGTGGCGACCTGCCGCTTCTGCGGGACGGAGTTCTTCCTCTCCTGACGCGCCGTGTGCGCGCACGCTTCCTCAAGATACAAAAGCGCCCGGCGTGCCGGGCGCTTCGCGTATACAAGGCTGCTTATTCTTCTTCCTCGGCGGTGTCCGCCGGGTTCTCCTGATCGGCGAGCTGGATGGCGGGGAGTTCGAGTGTTTTCCGCTCCATCGACTCGACATCGATCACCGGCGCTTGATATAGCCCGATCTCGGTCGCATCGTACTGGCCCGGCTTCGGGCGCTCCGGCTGGTCGCGTTCGGAAGAATGTTCCATGATCAGCGCGATCACGCTGATGTTGTCTTGCCCGCCACGCGCGTTCGCCAGATCGACCAGCGTCTGCGTGATCGCCGCCGGTTCCTCATTCTCGGACGCGATCGCCGCAATCTCCTCGGCGCTGACGTGCCGCGTCAACCCGTCCGAGCAGAGAATCACGCGGTCGCCCTCTTCGAGCCTGCGGGTATAGATATCGGCGTCGGCATCATCAAACTGGCCGAGCGCGCGGTACAGCACATTGCGCATCGGGTGGATCGCCGCCTGCTCGCGCGTGATGTGCCCTGCTGCCAGCAGCGCCTCGACAAAGCTGTGATCGTCGGTGACCTGGTTGATCCAGCCCTCGCGCGTCTTGACCAGATACGCGCGGCTATCGCCCACGTGCACAAAGATCGCGTGGCTGTCGCGCACGAACGCGAGCGTGATCGTCGTGCCCATGCCCTGAAACTCCGGGTGCTCGCTGGTGCGATGAATCACGGCGCGGTTGGCGCGCCGCACGGCGATGCGCAGCTTCTCGGCGACTTCTTCGTCTGGCAGCGTGTCGAGAATCTCGCTGCCGCGCGCCTGCCCCAAAAAATCCGCCTGGACGGCTTCCATCGCCAGGCGACTGGCTTCTTCGCCCGCCGCCGCACCGCCCATACCGTCCGCCACCAGCGCCAGCACCACCCCGCCTCGCGCCCACAACCCGACGCGATCCTCGTTGTTTTCGCGGAGCCGCCCGACATCGCTGCGCGCCGCTGCACGCGCCACCAAACGCGCCGGTTCGGCGTCGTCTGGCATGGTCAGCGCCGTGCCGCAGCCAACGCAAAAGCTCGCCTGGGGCCGGTTAAGCGTACCGCAGTGCAGGCAGGTGATCGGCTCGCCATCCATTGGTAGAGGGAGCTTGGCACGCACCTCGCGCAGGTTTTGCAGCACCTCGGGCGAGAGCACGTCCTCGCGGCCCTGCAGATAGCGCATCGCGTCTTCGACGTGGCGCTGGCTGTGATGGATGCCGCGTACGATCGGCGGGTCTTCCAGCCGGGCGCCACACTGAAAACAGAACACGGCGCGCGAAAGATTCTCGTGCCCGCAATTTGGACAAACCTGCGTTTCCATCAGGATTACTCCCTCATCCGCGCCGCGCGTCCCCTCTGCCGAGCAATCCCCCTGCGACCGTTTCAACTCCGCCAAGCATCCCCAAGCGTCTCCCGGCGACCGGCCAATAACAGCGTAGCATAGCACGACTCGGCGCAGCGTGGCTATTTGCGTCAGCGACCCGCACGCGAGGCGGCGCGCTCCTCCGCTAAAAACACGTCCGCCTGCGCCCCAAGCTCGCGGCGCACCAGCGGCACGCTCGCCGGGCGCACCCGGATCAGCAAAGCAACCTGGCCGGGCGAAAGTGTTCGCTCGATCTCGCTGAACAACGCGGGCGCAAAGCCCAGACCGGCCATTGCCGCAACCGCCCGCCCGATCGCGCCACCCAGCACACCACCGATCAACAGGCTGGCGATCAGAGTGAGCGTCGCAGCGACGTCCGGCCCATCCAGCGCGCCCAACAGGAACATGCTCAGCCCGGCAATGGTGAGGCCGAGCATCGCGCCGGAAAAAACGCCCTCGCGCGCGCTCACGTTGTTATTGATCGTGACAAACTCACCTTGCTCGTCGCGGGTAATCAGCGCGGCGTGCCCAACATCCAGCACCCCGACCAACCCGGAAGCGAGCGCGCGGTCGAACACCTCGACCAGCGCGCGATGGGTTTCAAACACCGCCACCAGAGTTGTCCGGCGGCGAAGGAGAGTCCCTGAAGCCATGCGATCCAATACAATCCTTCGCGCGGTTCCCCACTCGCAAGCGGGTCCCCGGGCCGCCTTCACCGTTGCTACTTGCCACTATATGCCGAAACGTGAGGCGAGATCAAGGTGTTTTGGTGGGTGATTACCGTGCGCTGCCCCTCACCACAAGGCGCGATAGGTCGGGTTCGGCGGCCCTTGTGGCATCGGCAGCTCGATATGGAATGTGCTCCCCGGCGGGTTCAGCGGGTCGTAGCCGGGGCTTTCTACCCACAGACGCCCGCCATGCGCGCTGATGATTCCCCGAGAGATCGCCAGCCCCAGCCCCAGCCCGCCGCCGCGAAAAGCCGTTTTGCTGGTGGAGTGAAGCTGCGTGTCTCCGGCGGTGTAAAACCGGTCGAAGATCGTCTCTTGATCGTCGGGCGCGATCCCCACTCCCGTATCGGTGACGCTGATTTTCAGCCGGTCGTGCTCTTCTTTCGCATGCAGCGTGATTGTGCCGCCATCAGGCGTGTACTTGATCGCGTTGCCGAGGATGTTGCTGAACGCCAGCTCTAGCAGCGCTGTATCGGCCAGCATGGCGCGCGGCCATTCGTCCAGATCATATTCGAGCGTGAGATGCCGCTGCTGCACCACGCGCGCGTAGCCTGCGATCACCTGCTCAACGATCGCGCGCAGGTTCGCCGGGCCGATCTTGAGATCAACGCGCCCCAGGGCGATGCGCGACACGGTGACGATCTCCTCGACAACCAGTTGCAGCCGCTCCACCGACGCGATCAATCCATCGAGCGCGGCTGCTGCGTCCGGGTCACCGATGACGGCCTGGCGAAACACCGACGACGCCTGCACCAGGCGGCCATACCCGTAGACTGTCGTCAGCGGCGTGCGTAGCTCGTGCGCAGTGAGCTGGATGAAATCGTCTTTGATCGCGTCAAGCCGCCGCAGCTCGCGATTGCTGTCTTCCAGCTCGCGGACCGTCTTCTCCAGCCGGTCGACCAGCTCGCGATTGTACGCCTGCCGCGCCACTTCTGCCGCCGGAGCAGGGACCGTCTCTCGCTTTCCGCCGAGAAAGCCCGCGATGGTCTCGGGGAGCGCGCGCGGGTCGATGGGCTTGGTCAGATAGCCCGTGACGCCCGCGCTCAGCGTTTTTTCCCGGTCGGCTTCGTCGGTGTAGGCGGTCAGCGCGACGATCGGCACATCGGCCAGATGGGGATCAGCGCGCAGCCGGATCGCGATCTCGCGCCCGCTCATGTCCGGCAGATTGATATCAGCGAGGATCAAGTCCGGCAGGTGCTGTCGAGCGAGGTCGATCCCTTGCAGGGCGCGCGCCGCCACCAGCACGCGATAACCGGCGCGCGCCAGAATTCGCTCGACCATTACGCGACTGTCGTCGTCATCCTCGATATAGAGTATGGTTCCCTCTGCCATGCACCGCTGCCCCTGCGTCCGAACAACCAATCCGCGTCGATTGTATGCGCTTCTGCGATTCTATGCAGCGCCAGTTTCAAGCGGGCTGGTGTGACGATCGGGCGGCAGCGACGGGACAGCCCGAGGATGGCAAGCCAACGAACGTTACGCCGCGCGCGCCATCTCGCGGCACGATGCCGCGCAACGACGGCAGACTTCGGCGCAGGCCAGCATCTGCCGGTCGCCGTCCGCCAGCCGCTCGCACTCGGCTGCGCAGCGCTCGCATGCATCCGCGCACACGCCGCACGTCTGCGGGTGCAGCGGCGAGTGCATCAGCATGAAATTGGCGCTGGTCTGGCAGATCTCAGCGCAAGCCAGTAGCGTGGTGATGTGCTCGCGCGCGGCGTGCTTTCCGCCCATATCCAGGCAGTGCATCGCCGTCGCCAGACAGATGCTGTGACAGTCGAGGCAGTTCTGAATACAGTTCTGCATTTCGCGATCGAGTTCTTCAATGTGTTGCAGACTATCCAACATGCGTGATTCCTCCGTCACACTACTCCGAGGGGGGATTGCGCTCCGATCCAGGATCGGATGTGGGTGAGTGCTCCGGTGGATCAGAAGGGGGTGGCTCGGTTTCGGGGGGAGAGGGCGCGCGGCCCGGGTTCGTCTCGACGCGGTGCAGCGAGGCGGGGTCATGCGGCAGCATCAGGCGCTGCATCGGCTCGACTTCGTCCGCCGGCTGAACCGGCGTGCGCTCGTCAGGCGGCGCCTGGGCTTCCCAGCGGGCGATCAACTCGCGCAGCCACGCCAGCTCAGCTTTCAGCAGCGCGACGCGGTGGCTAAACAGCGCGTCAATCTGAAAGGGCGCTTCTTGCGCGGCGGCGATCTGCTGGCGGCGCTCGTGCGCTTGCGCCAGCTTTGCCGCCAGCGCATCATGGTACGCTGCGAACGCAGCGCGGACCTGCGCCGGACGCAGCACGTCGAGGTTCGCCAGCCCCAGCTCGAACGCGTTGTGCGTTTCGCGTGGCGTGCTGAGCAACTCGGACACTGCCGTTTTGAGCACGCCCAGCCCCGCCGGGGTCAGCCGGTAGCGCGGGTCCGGCGCGCCATCGCTCTCCGCCAGCCCCTGCTGCGCCAGCTTCTCCAGCAGGTAGGCCAGCGATGCGACGCCGATATCGGTCCAGGCCCGCAGCCCGCGCCGCGCGATCTCGTGTTCAAGCTCGCGGCTGGCGATCGGACCCTCGGCCAGGATGCTCAGCACGGCCAGTTCTGCGTCTGTCATGGCGGATTCCGTTCTTCCCGGCGGTTTGATTCCCTAAATCGAACTTAGCAGTTTAGCGCCGGGGCGCGCAACCGGCCATGCAATCAGTCGCCGGGCTGCTCGGCGGGCG
Source organism: uncultured Thermoflexus sp. (assembly GCA_964626105.1). Taxonomy (GTDB): domain Bacteria; phylum Chloroflexota; class Anaerolineae; order Aggregatilineales; family Aggregatilineaceae; genus DYGX01. The sequence goes on along the minus strand of CAZVCM010000047.1, from coordinate 7,789 downwards.
CCACCTCGCGCGTTGTGTCGCGCTTCCACAGCCTGCCGGGCCACCACGCCCAGCGGTCCAGCACGGTTGTGATCGCCGGGACGAGCATTGTGCGCACCACGAACGTATCGATCAGCACGCCCACCGCCACCGCGAAGCCGACCTCGATCAGCCCGGCGACCTCGCCAACCATCAGCGCGCCAAACGTGCCCGCCAGAATCAGCCCCGCCGAGGTGATGATCGCGCCGGTTGCGGCGACCGCGACGTGCACGCCCTCGCGCGTCCCATGACGCGGGATCTCTTCCTTGATGCGCCCGATCAGGTAGATGCTGTAGTCGATCCCTAGCGCAACCAGGAACACAAACACGAAGAACGGCACATACCACGTCAGGCCCCCGACCTGGAGCCAGATGTGTTGGAACACAAGGTTCGTCAGCCCGAGCGTGAACAGGAAGCTGAGCACAACCGTCGCGATCAGGTAGAGCGGCGCGATCACGCTGCGCAGCATGATCAGCAGCACGACGAAGATTCCGACCATCACGTAGAGAATCGCGCGCACCAGGTCGCGATCCATCGTATCGCGGATGTCGGTGTTGATCGCGGTCGCTCCCGAGACAACCGCCTCGCCCTCACCCTGATAGTCCTCGAGGATCGCGCGGATATCGTTGACCGTGTCCATCGCCTCATAGTCCTGCGTGTTGCCGTCAAGGACCACGTCCAGCTTGAACGCGGTGCTGTCCTCGGTGAGGTATTGCGCGGTAAGCTGTCCGAACAGGTCCCCACTCAGGCCGTTATCCTGCGCGGGGAGCGCCGCAACCACGTCGCTCAGCTCGGACGGCAGCAGGTACGCGTCAGGCATTGCGGCGAATGTCTCCGCCAGCCCGTCGAGCGCCGCTGGAATCGCGTCGCGCTGCTGGATCAGCGCCAGCGGATTGCCGAACATCTCCCGCAGCGCCGCCAGGTTTGGATCATCCGCCACCTCGGGGAAGCGCTCAGCCAGCAAGTCAAAGTAGCCCCGCACGCCTTCCAGCAGCGTGCCGAGCGCGTTCAGGTCCATGTCTTCGAGCAGCGCCGGGTCGTTCATCGAGCCGAGCATGTCCTGCGCCAGCGTAAGCTGCCGGTCAACGCGCAGCAACCCCGCGTACTCCCCGCTGCGGCTGCCGAGCGGGCTGTTCAGGCCGCGCACCTCGTCGATCGCCGGCAGCGCCTCGAGCCGCGCCGTCAGCTCCGCGATATCCTGCGCGATGTTCGCCGGATCGCGTCCGGTGACCACCACCGCCAGTGGCGCGATCTGCCCCGCTCCGAGGCTCTCCCCCATCAGCCGAAAGCCGACCACCGAGGATTTGTCATCCGGCAGGTCACCGAGCAAGTCATAGCTTACCGACTGGGTGAGCGCGTAGTACGCCAGCGGCGACATCAACGCGACAATCACCACGATCGTCAGAATCGGGCGCGAGCTGACAAACTGCGACACCGCCGCGTAATAGCGTCCAGTCGCGCGGTGACGCGCCTCGCCCGGCCAGAACGCGCGATGTCCCAGCGTCGCAAGCAGCGCCGGAACCAGCGTCAGCCCCGCGAGCAGCGACAGCACAATCCCGATCGCCAGCGCCGGGCCGGTAGTGTTGAAGATTCCCATCTCCGCGAAGACCATCGCCATGAATCCGACGAAGATCGTGCCCGCGCTGCTGGCAATCGTCTCGCCGACGCGGTGGATCGTCTCGGTCGTCGCTTCGACCGTGTTGGGTGTATCGGCCATTTCTTCACGGAAGCGGCTGATCAGGAACAGACAATAGTCCGTGCCCGCCCCGTACATCACCACAATCATGATCAGGTTCGCGTAGACGGTGATCGTCATCACGTGCGCGCCGAGGAATGCGACGATCCCGCGTGAGATCAGATACGCGAGAGTGACCGCTACCAGCGGGATGAGCGGGCTAACCGGCGAGCGGTAGATCGCCAGCAACAGCACGATCACCAATGCAATGGTGACCTGGGTGGTCAGGTGGGCGCTGTACTCGACCGACTCGGTCGTATTGTTGATGATCGGCCCTTCGCCGGTCTGGTAACCAGCCAGCCCGTCCGGCGCGTGCGCTGCGATCCAGTCGTCGATCGCGTTCTGCGCGTCGATGGTTTCTTGCTCTGGATTGCTGGTCGAGAACGTGACGCGGACGATGGCGATGTCGTTCTGCGGCCCAACCATCAACTGCGCTACCGAGGGGGAAAACGCCGGATCGACCACCTGCGTGACGTTATCGGGCCCGTCGTCGCTGTTCAGCCAATCGCGCAGCGTCACGATGAACTGCCCAACCGGCGTGTCGATCTGTTCTTCGAACGTTTCAGCATTCAGGTCGAACACGCCCCCCGCCTCGCGCGCGTCCAGCACGATCACCGTGCTGCCCGGCGCAAAGCCTTCGGGGAAGGTCTCTTGATAAACCTGCTGCGCGTGCACAAAGGGCGCGTTATCCGGCAGGAAATCAGCCTGGTCCGAGCTGGCAACGCTGTCGATATTCGGCGCGACCAGCGTCATGATCACCGCTGCGGCGATCCAGATCACAATGATGGGAATGCGATACCGTGTGGCGAAGCTTCCGATACGTCGAAAGAACATGGATGGGGAATCCTCCAGAGACTGCGAGTAAGCGCCGTGCTTCAAACGCTAGCGAATAATCGGTCCGATGCCGTCGAGCAGCGCGGTTTGCAGCAAGTCGGCGATTTCGTGCGCGCTGTAGCCGGTGTCATTCTCCAGCCACCAGCCCAGCACCTGAGTCAGCGATCCCGCCAGCACCTGCGCTTGAATGGCGCGTGGCACCTTGCCCTCTTCTGCGAACACACCGAACTCGTCAAACGCGCGTTCGATGTGCTCGACCAGATAGTTGCGCCCATACGCGCCAAGCTGCCCAGACGCGCGCCCCCCGACCATGATCAGCAGAATCTCGCGGTTCTGCTCGGCCCAGAGGAACGCGTCGCGAAACGATTCGGCGGCCCACGCCTCGCGGGATTCAGCGCGGCGCCCGCCTTCCAAGATCCGTTCGATTAGCGCGTCAAAGCCTGCGAACACCAACTGGCTGACACACGCCTCTTTGTTGGGGAAATGCTTGTAAAAGGTGGCCTTGCTGACGTTCGCACGCTCGGTGATATCGAGAATCTCGACCTCGTTGTACCCGCGCTCGACAATCACTTCGCGGGCGGCTTCCAACAATTTTTGATGGGTGGCTGCTTTGCGCTGCTGGTGGCGATTCGGCTTTTTCTCTGACATCCTATACACCCCAAATAAGCGACGCGCCGTCTACCAATAGACGGCCCGGCTACTATAGTATTTGTCTTCATCGCTGTCAAGCGCGGTTTTCGGCTCGCGATTGACCACCCCCAGCCGCGCGGTTAGAATGAGCGGCACGTGATCCGCCCGGCGTGGGCGGCGAGATTCGCCAAACAGACGATAGCCGAGGATGCATGGCGCGGCGCAACTGGAATCGAGTTTTTGTGACAGGTGGCACCAGCTTCCTGGGGCTGCGTGTGATCGCTGCGTTGATCGAGCGCGGCGCAGAGATCACCGTGCTGGTGCGGCCAGAGAATGAAGACAAGCTCGGCGCGCTGCGGCGGCATGTGCGGCTGGTATCTGGCAATGTGTGGGATCGCGCCAGCCTCAAAGGGCGCTCGCGCGGGCACGGTGCGGTCGTCCACCTGGTGGGTAGCATCCACGCCCAGCCCGAGCGCGGCCTGACCTTCCAGCAGTTGAACCTCGTCTCGGCGCGCAACGCGATCAGCATGGCCGTCAGCGATGGCGTGCCCTACTTCGTGCTGCTCAGCGCGGTGTCCAAACCGATCGGCGTCTCAGCGGAATACCTCTACTCCAAGCGCGAGGCCGAGGACTATCTGCGCGGGAGCGGGCTGGCGTGCTCGATTGTCCGCGCGCCGCTGCTGTTCGACGGGGCGCAGCGCCGCAGCGCGCCGTTCAAGGTGCTGAGCGCGGTCGGCGGGGTGCCGCTGCTGCGCGTGCTGGTGGGACGCCGCGCGCCGCTGCCCGTCGAGATCGCCGCGCGGGGGATCGCGCAGCTCGCGCTGCAAGAGGAACTACCGCGCTCTGCGCGCCTTTACGCGAATGATTTGCGGCGGCTCGGTCGCGTGCGGCGCCCGAAAGGTCAGCCGGAGACGGCGCCCTGGCTCAGCCGCACGCCTTCCATCACCGAGGCGGATCGCTGGCCGGAAGACGAGATCCCGTTCGGGTGGCTACCCGGCCCGTCGAAACAAGACGAGTAGCGACGGATTCGAGAGGAACTTCCGCCTCACCGGGCCAATTTCCGCTAAGCCTACCGCTGATTGATGTACTCCAAAGCTTTGCTCAGGTTGGCTTCCTTACCCTGTTGGGTATCAATAATCACTCGTTCCTCCCGCCACAAGAGAGACTCCTGGCGGCGCGCTTCAACTGCTTCCCAGGTCAGTTCTGGGATGCCGGGCAGGCCGCGAACTCTCGCCTCGACCCGCTGGCGATGAAGCACTGGATCCAGCACGCACTCGATAATTCGCAAGTCCGCGCCATGTTTCCGGGCCAGACCCCGCCACATTTCCCTGGCCTCGACCACCGGGCTAACGGCGTCGATGATTACAGACATCCCGATCTTCAAGTGCTCATCCGCAAGCTGTTCGGCGACCAGATAGGCGGCTAAGCCGGTTTCAAAACTCCGGTCAAATCCGCTTCTGATGATCGCCGATTCAATAGGATCGACTGAAAAGACGGGAAGCTGAAGATGCCGCGCCAAACTCTCGGCCAACGTGCTTTTACCCACACCGGGCAGGCCAGCTACAACGATGATTTTGAGCCGCATCTCTAGTGCGTCACCAGGGTGCCGAGTCTGCTCCATAACTGTTCGTCCTCTTAGGCTCCGGGCTCAGGCGTCGGGTGCGGTCTGGCCTGCTGCTGGCGCCGTCCTAGCAGCGCAAACCCCACCGCCGCCACCAGGCAGAACAGCATCCCGCCATACCACGTCGCCGCCGGGGCAATGTGATCGCTCAGCAGCCCGCCGACTACCGGCCCGATCCCCGCACCAACGCGAAACGACAGACTGAACACGCCCATATAGCGCGCGCGCATCGTCTCGGGCGCCATGTTCGCCGCCAGCGCGGTTGCGGTGGGAACCAGCAGCACCTCGCCTAACGTCATCACGACCATGCTCACCAAGAAACCGGCAAATGCGCGGCTGGCACCGAAGCCAAGCATGCCAACCGCATAAATCAGCGCGCCGAGCGTAATCGTCCACAGCGGGCGAAAGCGCGCAGCCCAGCGCGTCACCGGATACTGGAACAGCACGACCATCCCCGCGTTGACACCGATGATAAAGCCATAACGGTTTTCGGGGATGCCGAAGTTCTCTTTGACGTACACGCCGAGCAGCACAAAGACCATCGAGGTCGCGATCTGCACCAGAATGTACAGACCCCACAGCACGAGGAAGGGCCGGTCGCGTAGTAGCTTGCCATAGCCGGTCGATGGCGCGGTCGCGAGTGTCTCTACCCCGTCCGAGGCGCCCTGGCGCGGGAGCGTCTCGACCAGCCGCAGCGCGACCAGGATCGCCAGCACGATCTGCACCGCTGCCGCGAGGTAATAGCTCAGCGTGTAGGCAACGCTGACTAGAAAGCCACCCACCGCCGGACCCGCCGCGATCCCGACGTTGTCGCCCATTCGCAGCAGCGCATACACATCCGCGCGGCGCTGCGGGTCGATCATATCCGCCACCATCGCGTAGCTGCCGATGCGAAACACTGCGTTCACCACGCCATACGCTGGCAGCAAGATCGCCCACGCCGTCAGCGACGCGGCTTCGCTCATCAGGAACAGAACGGCGCTGCTGGCGATCAGCCCGCCGATCATCGGCCCTTTGCGCCCGATGCGGTCCATCATCGGGCCGAGCACCGTCGTCGCCACGAATCCCGCAATCGACTGCGCGGTAAACAGCAGCGTGATCGTCGTCAGCGGGATGTCAAGTTGCTCGCGGATGTTGATCGTCAGGAAGGGCCAGACCAGGCTCTGCCCGCTGCTGCTGAGCAACGTGCCCCAGAACAGAAGCCAGAGTTGAAGCGGATAACGCGGTAAGCGGAGCGAACGCAGCACAGCAGAGCCTCACGCAGCGAGAAGGCGCAAAGCGCTTATTGTGCCTGCTGCGAACGAAAAATCAAGCAGTGCGTGGCGCGCTCTCGTGAAGCGGCAGCCCGGCCACGTCGGTCAGAAAATAGCGATGCAGCCGGTCGTCCGGCGTCAGCTCCGGGTGGAATGCGGTCGCCATCGCCTTGCCCTGACGCACGGCGACGATCGACTCATCATCTAGCCGAGCCAGCACTTCGACGCCGTCATCGATGCGCGAGACGATCGGCGCGCGGATGAACACCGCGTGGAACGGCTGTGACCCGATCGCGGCGATTGCAAGATCGGCTTCGAAGCTGTCCACCTGGCGCCCGAACGCGTTGCGGTTGACCGTGATATCCATCACGCCGAGCAACGGCTGGTCGCGCCCGATGTCCCGCGCGAGCATGATCATCCCGGCGCACGTGCCCCAGACCGGTTTTTCGGCGGCGAAACGGCGCAGCGGCTCCAGCAGCGCGTAGCTCGCCGCCAGCTTGCCGATCGTGGTGCTCTCGCCGCCGGGGATGATTAGCGCGTCGAGACCGTCAAGCTGTTCCGGCAGGCGCACCTCGACCGCGTCAACGCCGAGGCCGCGCAGAGTCTTGATGTGTTCGATGAACGCGCCTTGCAGCGCCAACACTCCAACCATCGTCATGGGTATTTCACTGCCCCTGCATGCTCTCATCCGTCTGGCGAACGACACCGATCACTCTAGCGCCGCCGCCACCGCTTGGCAAGACCAAGTGAAGCCAATGAAGCAGCCAGCTATGCACCCGCCCAATTCCGCCAAAAGACCGAGTGACAGGTCGCCAAGCATGCCCTACAATCGGGCGGCATTGTCCACCAAGGAGAGTGGTATGACGATCACGCCTGCCGAACTGCAACGCAGCGACTGGCTGACCGGTCGCCTGGCCGAACGCGGCGAGACGTTCATCCGAGCGGAACAGGTGCGCAACAGCCCTGCCGGAGCCGTCTTCGCCATCGAAACCGATCAGGGCCGCTGCTATCTCAAAACCTGCAGCGGACCGTCCGCCCACGAACCGGCGCTTTCCGCAGCGCTGGCGGCGTGGTTTCCGCGGGATGTTCCCGACGTGCTAGCGGTCGATCCGGCGCAAGGCTGGTTGCTGCTGGACGACGCCGGTCCGACACTGCGCGAGCGCGTTCGCGCCGGGGACGATCGCGCCCATTCGGTTGAGATGGTCCGCCGCTTTGCCGCGCTCCAGCGGGGAGCCGCCGCGCGTGTAGACGACCTGCTGGCGCTTGGCGTGCCGGATCGCCGCCTGCCGCGCCTGCCGGAACTGTCCGCGTCGTTGCTTGAAGACCGCGCCGCGCTGCACATAGGCCACGAGGATGGCGTCTCCGAGGAAGATTACGCCCGGCTGCAAGCGTTTGGTCCGGCGCTGCGCGACCTGTGCGACCGGCTCGCCGCGCTCGGCCTGCCAGATACCATCCAGCACGACGACTTTCACAGCGGGAATGTAGCCGTCCGTGGAGACGATTATCGCCTGTTCGACTGGGGCGAGAGCTTCGTCGGGCCGCCGTTCGGCTCGCTGTTGATCGCGCTGCGCGACGCGAAGTGGATTCTGGGGCATGATGATGCGGTGCTCGACGCCATGCGCGAGGCGTACCTCGGCGCGTGGGGCGATCTCGCGCCGGTCGAGCGGCTGGGCGAGGCGGCAGCGATTAGCTTCCGGC
>CAZVCM010000046.1:0-21218 GCA_964626105.1 uncultured Thermoflexus sp. | reverse complement strand
TTGCAGTACTTATTGCACAACACATGGACGGTTGGGCGCTTTTTATTTTGGCCAGATCGCACAAAATAGGCGCTTGAACCTGCCTATAGGCCTCGTATAATGCTGCTTGTACATGACGACAGCCACTGATACGTTGCAGGAGAACGCAGCCGAATGGACGACAAAGCACGCGCGATCGTTGAAATCACCGAAAAGGAAGAGGTCAAGTTCATCGACCTGCAGTTCACCGACATTTTCGGCGTGACCAAAAGCGTGACGCTCCCTGCCGATCGCCTGGAAGAATCGATTGAACGGGGCATCTGGTTCGATGGATCATCGATCCAGGGCTTCGCACGTATCCAGGAATCGGATATGTATCTCCAGCCGGACCCGGTGACCTTCCGCATTCTGCCCTGGACGCGTAACAATGGCACGCAAGACTTACGCGCCCGCGTGTTGTGCGATGTGCACGGCCCTGACGGCGAGCCGTTCGAGGCAGACCCCCGCTATGCGCTGAAACGCGCGCTCAAGCACGCTGAAGACCTGGGGTTCGGCTACAACACCGGCCCTGAGTTGGAGTTCTTTCTCTTCCGGGAGACGAATGGCGAGCAGCGCGCTGTCCCGCATGATGTCGGCGGCTATTTCGATTTTTCGCCCGAAGACGAGGCACAGCGCGTGCGCAGCGATATCGTCAAGGCGCTGCTAGCCCTGCGGATCCATGTGGAAATGAGCCACCATGAGGTCGCTGTCGGCCAGCATGAGATCGACTTCAAGTACGAACCCGCCCTGCACTCCGCAGACAACGCGATCACCTTCAAGTACACGGTGAAGGGGATCGCCGCCAAGCACGGCTTGTTTGCGACCTTTATGCCCAAACCGATCTTCGGGATCAATGGCAGCGGGATGCACGTTCATCAGAGCCTGACGGACATCACTACCGGCGAAAACCTCTTCTATGACGCCGATGGCGAATTCAAGCTCTCCAAGCTTGCGCGCCATTTCATCGCCGGGCAACTTGAACACGCGCGTAGCCTCGCGGCCATCGTCGCGCCGACTATCAACAGCTACAAGCGCTTGACGCCCGGCTATGAGGCGCCGGTTTACGTCTGCTGGGCGCAGCGCAACCGGTCCGCCATGATCCGCGTGCCGCGTTACTCCCCAGGGCGCGAGCAGAGCACTCGTGTGGAGCTGCGTTTCCCCGATCCAAGCTGCAACCCGTATCTTGCGTTCGCGGCGATGCTGGAAGCCGGTCTCGACGGGATCGAACGCGAGCTGGAACCGCCAAGCGCGGTGTCCGATGACGTGTTCCACTGGTCGAAGGAGCAGCGCGAGGCGTGCGGTGTCCAGACGTTACCGGGCACGCTGGAAGAAGCGCTCGACGATCTGGCGCAGGACGACGTTGTGCGCAACGCGCTCGGCGGGCACATCTACGGTGTGTACGACCGCGCCAAACGCGATGAATGGGAAGAATACCGCATCCACGTCACCGCGTGGGAAAGCGAACGGTACCTTTACACCCTCTAGCACATTCCCGCACCACACTCAGCAACGCGAGGCGGCCCGTCTGCGGCTGGCCTCGCGTTTTGCATTTGCGCGCCACGATGCTACGCTCAAGCGCACATCAATCGGAAAGGAGCGAGCGTCCCATGCCATCCGAGAGCAGCCAGCGTCACAAATCCGCCGCCGCCGAGCAAGGCCCTGTTTCGTTCGGCGTCGTCACAGTGAGCGATTCACGCACACCCGAAACCGACACGAATTACGCCTTTCTACGTGACGCAATTGAAGCCGCCGGGCACACCCTCTCCGCCTTCCAGCTGGTGCGCGACGAAGCCGATCAGGTGAGCGGCGTGCTGGACGACATGATCGCGTCCGGCGCGCAGATCGTGCTGTTCAACGGGGGGACGGGCATTTCCACGCGTGATCGCACCTTCGACGCCCTCAGCCGCAAGCTGGAAAAGACCCTGCCGGGTTTTGGCGAACTATTCCGCATGCTCAGTTATGAGCAGGTTGGCTCGGCGGCGATGCTGTCGCGCGCCGTCGCAGGGACCTATCGCGGAGACGTGATCTTCTCGACACCCGGCTCGCCCGCTGCAGTTTCGCTGGCCTGGCATAAGCTGATCCTGCCAGAGATTCAGCACCTCGCCTGGGAGCTTGCGCGCTGAGTTGCCCGGCCCCCGCATTCTCCCGTATACACGGGGAAAATCGGCATTGACGCACTGGCGCCGGCTGGTATAATACACACCGTTCTGCGGCGACGTAGCTCAGCGGTAGAGCAGGGGACTCATAAGCCCTTGGTCGTGTGTTCAAATCACACCGTCGCCACCTTCCCGACCTCTCGCAGCAGCGAGAGGTTTTTTTGTTGCCCCGCGAGATTTCCCCCCACCCCGAATCTGGCGTACACTTGAATCAGACTCCGCTATGAGCGATCGGAGACAGGCGATGACCCGGCGACCTGACCTTTTTAACCAGGCGAAACTCGAAGAGATCCTGCGGGAGCAGGGCTGCCCCGAATCGTTCGTCTCGACCGCGGTCAGCAACTTTCGGCTGTTCGTGCCCCTGCTCTTTGCCCAGTTAGGTGAAGAGCGTGTCTTCGACGTGCTGTACGCCGCGCACGGTGATCTCGGCCTCGGTGAGCAGAAGTCCGCCTGGCGATCGAGCGCCAAATACCTCGTCGCCTGGGCCGAGCGTGAGTTGGAGCAATACCGGATTCGGCGCGGGCTGGATGGCGCGGAAATGGCCGACGAGCGCGATACGGTGCAGCCGCGCCTGCTCTGAGCGTCACGCATCGACACAGAGTTGTCCGCCCGGCAAGAGCGGGTACAATCCACCTGTTTATTTTGAGCAGCATAGCGTATCACTTGCGAGGTGAACGTATGACACGCGCGTTTATCGTCTTCTTCGGCCCGCCTGGCTCTGGCAAAGGAACGCAGGCCAAGCTGGTCGTCGACGAACTCGACCTGGCCCAAATCTCCACCGGCGAGTTGTTCCGCAAGCACCTCAACCAGCAAACGCCGCTTGGAGTCAAGGCGCAGGAGTATATGGCTCGCGGCGAGTTGGTGCCCGACGAGATCACAATCGATATGGTGCGCGAGCGCCTCAAGCAGCCGGATTGCGCTACCGGGGCAATCTTCGACGGGTTCCCCCGCACCAGCGACCAGGCCATCGCGCTTGACAACCTGCTGGCGGAGCTAGGCGCGGAACTGTGCATGGTGGTTGATTTCGCGTTGCCGCTCGATATCGCTCGCGAGCGTCTGCTAGGGCGTCAGGAAGGACGTGCCGACGACCGCCCCGAGGTCATCGAGAAACGGCTGTCGGATCATGCGAAAGTCGAAGCGAGCGTCATGCCGCATTACCGTGCCAAGCCCGGCCTTGTTAAGAGTGTGGACAGCGATCGCCCGATCGACGACATTTATCAAGATGTGCTCGCGCTCGTGCGCAGTTGCTTGCGGTAACGCAGCGCGAACTTTCTGAAGGGATTGATGCGGGATGGGTGTGACGAAGCCGCTGTCCCAGTTAAACCCTGGGCAGCGTCTCGGACCATATACCATTGAGCGGCTGATCGGGCGCGGGCGGCTCAGCGAGGTCTATCGTGCCGCGCGCACCGGCGCACCGGAACCAGTTGCCCTCAAGGTATTTTTGCCCGGCGTCATACGCGGTCCGGCGCACGCAGCGCGCTTTCTAAACGATATCGCGCGCATCGCCCAGCTCACCCATCCCAACATCACCCGCATCCTCGATTTTGGCACCGATCCGACCAAGGACTTGAGCTATATCGCGATGGAGTGCTTCGAAGGCACGACACTGCGCGATGAAATCGCCGCGCATCCCAGCGGCTATCCCCGCGACGAGTTATGGCGCCGTTTCGAGCCGGTAGCAAACGCGGTGACGCACGCCCATGACAACCAACAAGTTCACGGTAGCATTCGTCCCGATCACATCGTGATCGCGTCAGGCAGCCGCCCCGTCCTGACCGATTTCTCACTCGTCTCACTGACAGGCCAGGGACAGCCCGGGCGCGATGCCCCGCCCAGCGCGGTCGCGTATTGGGCGCCAGAACAAGCCGCGCAGCTTGCGCCGGGCCCGGCAGCGGACATTTACGCGTTGGGGGTTCTGCTGTACGAGATGGCGGTAGGGGATGTGCCATTCAAAGGGCGCACGCGAGACGCGCTCGTCACGCAGCACCTTTACGAAGCGCCCACACCGCCAAGCCAGCGCCGCGCCGGGCTTGACCCGCGTGTGGAGCGGGCAATTCTGATCGCGCTGCACAAGAACCCGGCCGAGCGCTTCGTGTCGGTGCGCGAGATGCTCGCAGTGATGAGCAGCGCCGGATCGGATGACTACGCGACATTGAACCTCGACAAGCAGCTTGCGCGGGAGGTCCGCCGCCGATCAGCGCCCCCACCTGCCGTGCGCGTGCCGCGCGCCGAGCCACCCACGCCGGAGCCAGAGTCCGCGCCTGCGGCCTTGCCCCCTTCCCCTAATCGGCGTGCGTGGGGCTGGGTGTTGGTCGCGCTGTTGCTCGCTGTCGCGCTGGTGATCGCGCTGCTTTAGCGTTCTGCGACCCGCCGCAGCGCGCGCCCATCTTCCAGAATCAATACGTGTCCGTTGTTCAACTGCACGTCAAACGACAGCAGTTTGAGGCTGCGCTGAGGGTGTTCTGCGCCCCACAGCGGCTGTAGCGAGTACTCCTCGACGGGCACGTGCGCCCGCCCGCTCTCAACCGTCTCCATGCTCGAACTGGCGACGACCACCAGCGCGTGTTCTTCGTTGCGCCGCACAAACACGATCAAGTTTGGGTTATCACCGAAGCCGAGCGCGGATGTCGCCGGATCGGGATCGCTCAGCAGCGCGTCGTACTTCTTGCGCAACCCAAACGCATAGCGGATCGATTGCACCAGGTTGTGCTCGCGAGTCCAGTCGTACGCCCACTCGCTGAACAGCGGCAGCGTCTCGGTCGGGTGGGCGCGCAGCATCTCCTGGCTGAAGTTGAGTCCGGTGTTGATTGGCTTGGTCTCCATCAGTTCAAACCCGCTGTGAATGTACGGGATACCCGGCACCACGACGCTCATCGCCAGCGCATAATGCACAAACTCCAGCGGAAACGGGCGGCTGTAAGCGCGCGGCGTGTTGTGGTTCTCGGCGGTCGCGAAGAACGGCACCGGCAGCCGCTCGACCGTCACCGTCCGCAGGAACTCGCGCAGCCGATCTGGCTGGTGGAAGTCGAACATCACGTAGCCGACAACCGCGTTGTACCCCTCAGCAGCGCTCAACGAGTCGATCGCGAAGTTCTCGTCCCAAAACGCAAAATCCGGATTGATCTCTCGCGCCCGCGCTACCACCCGTTGCTTGAGCGGCGTAGGCAGCGCATGCCCCATATCAATCATCACCCCGTCGATCCCGAACCGTTCTTGATACGATGGAATAACACCGACGATGGCGTTCCACAGTTCCGGCACGGCGTTTTCGGGCTGCGTCAGGCGGCGGTCGTACATACGTATGGTGTTGTATGCGATGTAGTTAAAGTCAGGATGATCGTACAGCCGCAGATAGGTCACATCCGTCCAGGGCGGCTGCGTGTCGTCCGGCGGATAGTCGGAGAAAGCGCCCGGCACGCGAATCCGTGTCCCATCGTCCAGCACGCCGATCCAGCGACCGTTCTCGCGGTGGATGTTCTCCGGACGTGGTGGGGCGGTGAACATCGCGCGATAGGCTTTCGGCGGCGCGGGCAGCGTAGTGAAATCACGCGCGAAAACCTTGCTTTTGGCGCGCTGCAAGTCGGTGGGGGGCAGGATCGGCGCGCCATAGGCGTTTGGATCGCACGAGCCTGCCTTTCGGTCGGGGATTTCGTCGTGGATCCAGTAGAACCAGTCGGGATGCTCGGCAATCCAGTCCGAGTCCTTGGCCGCTGTGCGCAGCACGAACTCCATCACGACGCGAATTCCAAGCCGGTGCGCCGCTTCCACAAACCCCGCGAACAACACGTCAACATCCAGCCCCAGCGCCGGTTCATCTAGATTCTCGTCCAGCCGGTACGGATCGCGGATGGCATACGGCGAGCCAAGCGTCCCCTTCCGCCCATCCTGCCCCACTGCCGTAATGGGCAGCAGGTGGACGGTGTTTATCTCCATGCTCTGCAGGTAAGGCAGCAGCGCGATGCACTTCAGCAGCGTGCCTGTCTCGCGCCAGCCATCGCCTGAGGCGCCAATGTCTAATCGCCCATCCTGCGCATGATCGAAGGCAGTTGTGACGCGCGGGAACAGGTTGTACACCCGCGCATGACGAGACCATTCACCGCCGCCCGCTCCCTGCACCAGCGGAATCGGCTCTGCTTGCATGATGTGGCGCACCCGATCAGCGTAGAACTGGAACGGATCGACTTGTTGCGCTGCCGTGCGGGTCACGTCAATCCACAGCCCTGGTACGTAGTACGGCTGCGAGACCGGCCGCTTGCGCGCTTGCAGCGCCGCAAGGATGCTTTCAAGTGATGATACAGACACGTAAAACTCCCCGATTCAACGCAACAGCGGGCGTCACGCCGCGCCGCAGGGATAACGAATGCGAGGGACAACACTGGGCTATCCCTCGCCAACGATTCAGGTTTCGCGACCTAATGATTATAATCTGCGCCAAAAACCGTGACCATCAACTGGCCGAGCCGATCGCGGTTGGGTACGAGGATATCCATCCCCTGCCAGTTCGTCGGAATCACATGCTCCCAATCGACGATCCCCCGGCTAAAGTTCTCTGCCGGGATGTCCTTCACATACCACGCCAACTGGAGTATCTGGTCCAGCGACAAGCCGGTACGGATGCCGTCCTTCAACTCCGCCCACAGCGTAAACGCCTGGGGCGCGAGCGTCGTGATCATATCGTACGCAAGCACGCGATCGCGGATGGCGTAGATCACATCTTGCTGGCGGCGCTGGCGGTCGATATCGTCCGAATTGTGACGGCTGCGCGCGTACTTCAGCGCGGTCTCGCCGTCCATATGCTGCCACCCGGCGGCAATATAGAACGGATCGTACCCGTAATTCATGTCCGGATAAAGGGGGTCGTTGATCGGCTCGCGCACGTAAACATCAATCCCGCCAACCAGGTCGATCACATCAATGAAGGTCGTGAAATCGACGATCACGTAGTCATTCACCGGGATGCCGAAGTTGTATTGCACCGTCTGCATCGCAAGCTGCGGCCCACCGCCCGGCTCCTCGATCTCTCCGCTAGCATATGCGGTATTGATGCGATCCAGCCCATAGCCGGGGATGTCCACGTACAGGTCGCGCGGGATGTTCATCATCCCCACGCGCTGGTTGACCGGATCGAGGCTGATCAAAATCATCGTGTCTGTGCGATAGCCGCCGCCCGCCTCCCCTGGGCGCCGGTCCATACCCATCACCAGCACGTTGAAGCGTTCTTTGCCATCCCACGGCTCGATGATCATGCTCTGCCCATCGCCGAGCAGGCCACCCTCGCTGCCCGCAGAACTGCTTTCCAATATCCCGCCCGGCCCATACAGCACGGATGTCGGCTCCATCGGGACGCTAGTCGCCACGGCGCTGTTGCTGCCGGGGTTTGCCGTATCCAGCACCAGATAGATGGCAATGCTCATGACTGCCGTCACGCCGAGCAGAGCTGCCGCAATCACCACCCACGCCCAGTCATCGGGCGCGCCAAGCTGCCGCCGCACCTTGCGTCGCTGGATGCGCTCGCGCGCACTACGCGTCTGGCCGCGTGATTGACCGTTGACCGGCTGTTCCTCCTCAGGGGGTGTCGGCGCGCTCTGCCCGGGATAGCTGTACCAGTGCCCTGAGGTCAGCGTCGTCCTGGGATCGCGCTCTGGCTGGGAAGCCGGCTCGCTGTGCGGTTCCGTCGGAAGGTGTTGCTCCGGCATTCTAGACTCCACCCACTTCTTTACCAGCCCCTATTTTGCCAGCTAACCACCGCGCCCTCAATGTGTTACACTCATGCTGTTGTCCACCGGCATCCCTACGAAGGAGATTTCCCCGGCATGAGCGCGCAAACATGGCGATTGCTGATCAGCGGTAGCGCAACAGGCGCCGCCAACATGGCGATCGATCAGGCGATTATGGAAGCAGTTGCCGAGGGGCGCGCGGCCCCCACCTTGCGCTTTTACGCCTGGGATCCACCCTGTCTCTCGCTTGGGTATACGCAGCCGATCAATGACGTCAATCTTGAACGACTCAATCTGCTCGGCTGGGATGTCGTCCGGCGCATGACGGGTGGACGCGCAATCTTGCACACCGACGAACTGACGTACAGCGTGACCGTTCGAGCCGACAACCCGATCGTTGCGGGAGACATCGTTGCCAGCTACCGGCGGATCAGTGCGGCGTTCGTCGAAGGGCTGCGGCGGTTCGGCGCCCAGCCCGAAGCGGACAAGCGCGCCGATGGACGCAACGGTTCCAAAGGCCCCGTGTGCTTTGAGGTACCCAGCCATTACGAGATCACGCTCGACGGCAAGAAGCTGATCGGCAGCGCGCAGGTGCGCAAGTTCGGCGCGGTGCTGCAGCATGGCACCCTGCCCCTGACCGGTGACATTGCGCGCATCTGCGACGCGCTCGTCTTCAGCGATGAGGACAGACGCGCCCATGCCCGCGCTCGCGTCTACGAGCGCGCGACCACGCTCGAAAGCTCGCTCGGACGAATCGTCTCCTGGCAAGAAGCCACCGATGTAATCAGCGCCGCGTTTGCAGACACGTTCAACGTTGCGTTCGAGACAATCACCGCGCTCCCGCCGGACGAAGCCGCCCGTGCTCAAGCGCTCATCAGAGAGCAGTACGCCACTACGGATTGGAACGGACGCTTTTAGGGCTGGCAACTGGGATCCACCGGCGCTTCGGCGGTGCTGCGCGCGAATTCGACCATCTCAAAGCCGAGATCGGTCAGCAGCCCTCCAACCGTTTCTTCCGCCATATCGTACGCCTGCTCGACCACACCAAGCTCGTCTGCCATCACGATCAGATCCATCTTGGCGCGGCGCTGCGCGACCTGCTGAAGCTGTTCGAGCTTGTCGGTGCAACTGAGCAAGCCGAAGAAAGTCGTCCCGCAACTCGCGCTAAGCTGCGTCGCATTCTCAAGGTAACAACCGGTCAGATGCGCGGGAGGCAGCGTCACGCTGACGCTGTCGGGCGAGGTCACGACAATGTCGCCCGCGCTAATTGCGCCCAGGTCTACCCCGGCAGTGATCCGTCCCACATAGCGCATCCGTACATACGGGTCCTCGCGCAGCGGCTGATCCTCAACCACCTCTTTCTCGATCAGCAGGTCGCCAGCAGTGGTTTGCAGCAGCGCCATGTTGCGGATGCCTTGCACAATCACAACCGTATCGACCACTTCGGGCGTGGCCGCTTCCAACCCCAGAAACGTCCGCAAATCCGAGCCGAAATCGGTCAACTGTTCGGTAAACATCAGCGCCATGACGCCAAAAACCACCGCACCGATGATCGCCACCACCGCCGCGCCCATCGCGCAAGTGCTCATGCAGCTTCGCGGCTGCTTGATGATTACCGGCTCGGGCGGCGGCGCGGGCGGGCGCGGACGCCGCTTACGCGGTGCGGGCACTTCGGTATCCCGGCGCGCCGCGCTGCGAGCGGCCTGTTGTGGCACCGTCAGCGAGCGCTCATCAGGCTGGTCGCCGTCCGGTATCTTGTCCCGTGGATCATCTGTCATCGCGGCTGCGTCCTTACTTCAATCGAGCGCGGCCCGTTTCGCCGCGCACACCGTCAACTTATATCAGGAAACGCCAATCGGCGCACCTTTCGCGGCTCACACTGCAAGCGTCAGGTCGCGTAGCTGGTACAGATGGCCATCGGCGAAGCCGCGCTTGCGATAGTACGCGCGCGTGCCCACCGCCGAAATCACCGCCAACCGCCGGTACCCGCGCTCGCGGGCGATCGACGCGGCCTGCTCAATCAGTCGCGCGCCGAGGCCGCTGTGCTGCGCGCGTCCAGGCGCCTCATCACCGACCGCCAGCGATTGCCCGTAGACATGCACCTCACGGATCATCGCCGCCCCGTCAAGTTCCGGCACCAGCAGCGGCTCGGATGGCAGCGACAGCCGTAAAAAAGCCGCGATCTGCCGTTGGGGCGTGATGAACTGTAAGAACAACTCCACACCGATGCTGCTTTCGTACGCGGCCACGTCGAGCGCGAGCGCGTCTGGATCAACCGCTTGGTGGCGGATCTCACGCGCGCGGATATCGGCGCTGCGCTGCCCACGTGCGTCCAGCGCCCGCTCGACCACCTGCCGGAAGTTGGTCGTCATCTCGCCAGTGACGATATCGGTCGAGGGGATGTCACGCACGACGCGCGTCAGGCGGCAGTATTCCGGCGTGGCCAGGAAGCATGCGGTCAGCACATCGAGCAGTTCGTCGTGCGTGTAGGCACGCCACTCACCCGCCTCAAAATAACGCATCAACTCGGCGCTCTCGATCAGCGAGCAGGGGTATATCTTCAGCTCATCCGGGCGAAAGTCACGGTCTTCGAACAGACGGCGATAGTCCCCGACATCGGCTTCCGGCGACGAACCATAGAGGTTCGCCATCCAGTGCGCGTAGATTTTAAACCCGGCCCGGCGCAGCAACCGGATCGCGTGGCGCGTTTGCTCGACCGTGTGCCCGCGCCGGTTGAGCCGCAGCACCTCGTCGCTCAAGCTCTGAATGCCGATTTGTACCTTTGTCGCGCCCAGGCGGCGGATGCGGATCACTTCTTCTTCCGTGATGTTGTCGGGCCGCGTCTCGATCACCAGCCCCACGCAACGGCAGGCGGCGTGCTCGTTCTCCTGTTGCGCCGCCAACAGCTCGTCCCACGTCGCGAACTCGTCGATCAGGGTCTGCTCGCGCTCGCCACGCGCGATGGCCTGCGCCTGCTGGCGCGATCGCTGCATTTCGTCGCGGTACAGCGCCTGCACTAACGCATTATATGACCGCTCCAACTGCGCGCCATGCACCGGCGCGTCGATCGTGTTGCGCTCAGGATGAAGTTGCGACGCATTGCGCAACGCCGCCCACACGTCCGTGCGCCGGTCGATGCCCTGTCCAAAATCATGAAGCGCGTCAAACACTCGCTTCACGAACCAGATCTGGTACGTCTCAGGGTAAAACGACCACGTCCCGCCGAGGATGATCATCTCGACCTTATTGGTGGGATGCCCGGTATTCCGCAGCGCAGTGAGGCGTGAATAGGTCTGCAAGTATGGATCGAAACCGTTTTGCTCGGCACGCTGCGCGCCCGGCTCGTTGCTGAGGTAGCTCTTGGGCATCCGCACGTCATTCGGGCAGAAGATACACTCGCCAGGGCACGGATACGGCTTGGTCAGCACCGTCACCGGCGTCACACCCGATAAAGTGCGAACTGGCTTCATCCGCAGGCGCTCGATGATCGCCTCGTCATAAGGCGGCACACCGCCTGTCCCCGCCAGCGCGCGATAGGCTGCGATCAGCTCATCCTTGCTGAACAGGCCGCGCCCGTCCTTAGGGTGTCGCTTGAGGATGCGCGCCAGCCGCTGCCGCGTGAGGTTGGGTTCCGCCGCGACAGCGGTTAAAATCTCCGTTAGCGGCTCGCGATAACGCGCCACATCGAGCGCGGGCCGGTATCGTTTCGTCATCCGTTCTTCATCCAAACCCGAGTTCGTCCAATACGATACAATGTCGCTCCAATACTAGCATGAATGATGCCACAATAGAACGCCTGATCGCGCTCAACCGAGCGTTCTACGACACCACTGCAGACGCATTCGACCAGACGCGCGGCAACCCCTGGCCCGGCTGGCGCGTTGTGCTGCCGCACCTGCCGCCAGTCGTGCGCGTGTTGGATGCCGGGTGCGGCAATGGGCGCTTCGGGCGCTTTCTCGCAAGCGAGAGCGCGTCACAAGTGATCTACACCGGTGTCGACAGCAACCCGCGCCTGCTGGAGCACGCTCGCGCCGCGCTGACAGACCTCAACGCGCGGCTGCTGGAGCGCGACATCCTGCGCGACCCGCTGCCAGATGGCCCGTTCGACCTGATCGCGCTGTTCGGCGTGCTGCATCACGTTCCGGGTGCGCGCACTCGCCGCGATCTGATCGCCCGGCTGGCGGAACGCCTCGCATCCGGCGGGATGCTATTCTTCTCTGCGTGGCGCTTCTACGACTTCGAGCGTTTCCGGCGGCGCATCGTCCCCTGGCCCGCCGATCTGAACGCTGAGCCGGGCGATTACCTGCTCGACTGGCGCCGGGGAGAGCGCGCCCTGCGCTACTGCCACCATATCGATCCAGCCGAGCATGCCGCGCTGATCGCCGCCAGCGGCCTGCGCGCGATCACGACCTTCTGCGCCGATGGTGAGAGCAGCGAGAGCAACCGCTATTCGCTCCTGCGGCGGGCGTCATGACCATGTCTGCTGGCGAAAAGGCCACCTTCCTGCATACGCAGTTGATCGACTGGTTCCGCGCCGCGCAGGCAGACCTGCCCTGGCGCCGCGACCGCACGCCCTACCGCGTCTGGCTATCCGAGATCATGCTGCAGCAGACACAAGTCGCGACCGTCATTCCTTACTACGAGCGATTCCTGGAGAAGTTTCCAACCGTCGGAGCGCTGGCCGCTGCGCCGCTGGACGATGTGCTCAAGCTGTGGGAAGGGCTGGGCTACTACAGCCGCGCGCGCAACCTGCACCGCGCCGCGCAGATCGTCGCCGGAAACCTCAACGGTCGCTTCCCCGAAACCGCCAGCGAGCTGCAAAAGCTGCCGGGCATTGGACGGTACACTGCCGGAGCGATCGCCAGCCTTGCGTTCGGTGAGGATGTGCCGGTGCTGGACGGGAACGTGATCCGCGTGCTGGCGCGCGTCTACAACGTCGAAGAGGACGTCACACGATCCGCGACGCAGCGTTCCTTATGGGGCCTCGCCACAGACCTTGTGCCTGCCGGATACGCCGCCGCCTGGAATGAGGGGCTGATGGAACTGGGCCGCCGGATTTGCGTGCCACGCGATCCGCTCTGCGCTGAGTGCCCAATCGCGGAATGGTGCGAGGCGTACCGGCTGGGCGTGCAGCACGAGCGCCCGGTCAAGCGTCCGCGCGCCAAAACGCCGCACTACGACGTCACCGCCGCCGTGATCAGCCGCGCCGATGGACAGGTGCTCATCGCGCAGCGCCCGCTGGACGGCATGCTCGGCGGATTGTGGGAGTTTCCCGGCGGCAAGCGCGAGCCGGGCGAAACGCTGCGCGACTGCCTGGCGCGAGAGATCCGCGAAGAGCTTGACATCGAAATACGTGTGGGATCGCAGATCGCCACCGTGCGCCACGGCTACACGCACTTCCGGATCACGCTCTACGCATTTGCGTGCGAGATCGTGCGCGGCGAGCCACAAGCGATCGGCTGCGCAGCGTGGACGTGGGCCGCGCTCGACGAGCTAGACCGCTACGCCTTCCCTGTCACAGACCAGCAGATCATCGCGCAGCTTCGCAATGGCGGGCAGCTTGGCTTTGACTGGGACCTGTAGCGGCGAAATAGCTTGGCAGGCGCGATTTCGCGTGGTATAGATCGACCAGACCAGATGGATACGCGAGGGAGACTTCATGTCAGACCCGATCAGCCGCCGCCGCGAAGAAGAAGCCATGAAGGCCGCCGGACGCCTGCCACCCGGCCAATCGCTGACGCAGAAGTTCCCCGTGCTGCACTACGGCGTGGTGCCAGGGTTCGCTCCGCAAACATGGGACCTGCGCGTCTTCGGCGAGGTCAAGCGCGAGATGCGCTGGACATGGGACGAGTTCCTGGCGCTGCCGACCGTCACGCTGCAAACCGACATCCACTGCGTCACGCGGTGGAGCATGTTCGATACTGTTTGGGAAGGCGTGCGCTTCCGCGATTTTGTAGAACTGTTCGGCCTCACGCCTGAGGTACGCTTCGTGATTGCACACTGCGAGAATGACTACACGACAAACGTGCCGCTCGACATCATGCTTGAAGAGAACGTGCTGCTCGCGTACAAGTTTGGCGGCGAGTTCCTCACGCCCGATCACGGCTTCCCACTGCGGACGCTCATCCCGTCGCGCTATTTCTGGAAGAGCGCCAAGTGGCTTCGCGCGCTGGAGTTTACCCGCGAAGATCGCCCTGGATTCTGGGAGCAAGCGGGCTACCACAATGAGGGCGATCCCTGGAAAGAGGAACGGCTCAAGCAAGGCAGCATGTTTTAGACAAGAACAACTTAAAGCAGCGAAGCTCAGCAAACCGGACCCTGCGTTTAGCTGCTTTTCTGCGGGTTCTCGCCATTCCTGGCCGCGTTATGGCCGCACGTGCCCTTCGCCCTCGATAATCCATTTGTAGGTGGTCAGCGCTTCCAACCCCATCGGGCCGCGTGCGTGCAGCTTCTGCGTGCTGACCGCGATCTCCGCACCTAGGCCAAGTTGCGCGCCATCGGTGAATCGCGTTGAGGCGTTGACGTACACCGCCGCCGAATCAATCTCATTCAGGAAACGCTCTGCCGCCGCTGAGTTCGCCGTGATGATTCCATCCGAGTGCAGCGTGCTGTGCTGATGGACGTGCTCGATCGCCGCGTCGAGGTCCGGCACGACGCGAATCCCCAGCACCAAACTCAGCCACTCGATGTCCCAGTCGTCCGGCCCGGCGGGTTTGACACTCACCGAAGATGGCGCTACCGCCGCCGCCTGCTCGTCCACGCGGAACTCAACGCCGTCCTGCGACAAGCGCTCGATCACACGCGGGATGAAGCGCTCCGCAATCGACTGGTTGACGAGCAGCGTGTCGAGCGCATTACACACGGACGGGCGCTGCACCTTCGCGTTCTGCACGAGTCGCTCTGCCGCGTTGAGATCGGCAGTCTCATCTACGTACAGATGGCAGATGCCGATCCCGCCAGTGATTACCGGGATCGTGCTATTCTCGCGGCAGAAAGTGTGGAGCGTATTGCCCCCGCGAGGGATGATCATGTCCACGTACTCGCTGAGGCGCAGCAGTTCGCGCACATAGCGCCGGTCGCTGTCTCGGATCAGTTGCACTGCACCGGCGGGTACGCCCTGCTCCGCTAGCGCCTGCTGGATCGCGTCCACAATTGCGCTGTTACTGCGCAACGTCTCCTTCCCGCCGCGCAGGATCGCGGCGTTGCCGGTCTTTAGCGCCAGTGCCGCGACGTCGGCGGTCACGTTGGGCCGCGCTTCGTAAATGACCCCCAGCACGCCGATCGGCACGCGCCGCTTGCGCACGCGCAGCCCATTCGGCAGCACCTGCTGATCGAACTCCTCGCCTACTGGGTCGGGCAACTCCGCGACGCGCCGCACATCATTGGTAACCGATTCGAGGCGGCCCGCCAGGTTCAGTCGGTCGAGCAGCGCCTCGCTCAGCCCTGCCGCGCGACCGTCAGCGACATCCTGCGCGTTCGCTTCCAGAATCGCCTCGCTGCACGCGTCAATTGCGTCCGCCACTGCAAGCAAGAGAGCATTTTTCGTCTCAGTGTCAAGCTGCTTGAGCGTGCGGGATGCCGCTTTCGCCCGCTGTCCGAGCGCCTGCATATCAACGGTCATGGTTCAATCTCCCATACTTACACGAGCACCAAATTATCGCGGTGAATCGCTTCATCGCCATAGGTATACCCAAGAATCTTCGTGATCTCAGGCGAGTGATGGCCCCGCAGCCGTTCCAGTTCGTCGCGGCTATAGTTGACCAGGCCCTGCCCCAGCACGCGATCGTCCTCGGTGACCACTCGCACAACCGCGCCTCGCTCGAAGCGCCCCTTCACAGCGCGCACGCCAATCGGCAGCAGGCTCGCGCCCTGCTCCAGCAGCACGAGGGCAGCGCCCTGGTCGATCCGCAGCGTGCCCTGCGGGCGCTCCGCCAGCAGCCAGCGCTTCCGCCCCTCGATCTGCCCGACCGCCGGGGCGAAGGTCGTCCCCAGCCGCTCGCCACGCGCCAGACGCAGCAGCACATCTGGCGCCGTCCCACACGCGATCACGGTCTGCGTGCCGCTGCGCGTCGCGAGGCGTGCCGCCTGAATCTTGGTCAGCATCCCGCCCACGCCCAGCCCAGAGCCGCTCTTTCCGGCCAGCGCCTCGATAGTGTCATCAATCTGCGCTACCTGTTCGAGCAAACGCGCTCCAGCGTGTGTGCGCGGGTCGCGATCGTACAGCCCATCCTGATCGGTTAGCAGATAAAGCGACGTAGCGGAGAGCAGCACCGCGATCAGCGCCGAAAGATTGTCATTGTCGCCGACCTTGATCTCATCCACCGCAACCGTGTCGTTTTCGTTCACAATCGGCACAATCCCGTAATCCAGCAGCGTGTTCAGCGTTGCGCGTGCGTTAAGATAGCGCGTGCGGTGCGAGAGGTCATCGTGCGTCAGCAGCACCTGTGCGATCGGCACGCTGTAAAGATCGAAGAGCGTGCGGTAGACCTGCATCAGGTAGCTCTGCCCTACCGCGCTGAGCATCTGTTTGGCGGGCAGGTGGTTGGGCATCGCGGGATCGTTCAACACCTCGCGCCCGGCGGCAATCGCGCCGGACGAGACCACGACCACGCGCAGCCCGTCCGCGCGCAGCGCGGCGATCTGCCGCACGATATCGACCATGTGCGGGCGTGAAAGACGTCGTGTCCCGCCGGTCAGCGTCGTCGTGCCGAGCTTGACTACCAGCGTCGGCGTCTGGATGGATGGATCGCTCATCTCCGGTCCTTGCGTGTCGTGCGCAGCGCTCTGAGCAATCGTGGCATACGGCGCAGAGCTTAGCGAAGGCAGTTGTTGTGCTATTTATACAGCCTATTTATCATCATATCAATCACCTAAATCGTCTAAATGGTGACAAATGGAACAAATATGGTAGGATAAGCGATAGGTGCGGGCGTAAAAGCACGTCTCGCATGCAACGCACGCGCCTACAAATGCATCCTACAACAAGAGAGAGCGCCTGAAGTATAGAAGACTATGCGGAGTGGAATCACTCATCTATGGCCAACCGAGACCGTCTCCATCTGACTCCCTTACGTGTCGCGATTATTGGCTCTGGACCGTCCGCCTTTTACGCCGCTGACTCTCTCCAACGCCAGGCGGCAATCGATGTTGAGATCGATATGTTCGAGCGCCTGCCAACGCCTTACGGGCTCGTGCGCGGCGGTGTAGCGCCCGATCATCCGAAGATCAAATCCGTCACGCGCGCGTATGAGCGCACTGCCAGCGATCCGCGCCTGCGCTTCTTCGGGAACGTGGAGTTTGGCCGCGACCTGACCCACGTCGATCTCATTCGCCACTATCACGCGATTATCTACGCGGTCGGTGCGCAAACCGACCGCCGCCTCAATATTCCCGGCGAAGACCTGCCGGGCAGCCACGCCGCCACCGAATTCGTCGGCTGGTATAACGGACATCCGGACTACTGCGACCTGTCGTTCGATTTGACGCAGGAAAGCGCGGTCGTCGTCGGAAACGGCAATGTTGCGATGGACGTCGCGCGGATCCTGGCGCGGACCTATGACGAACTCCACGTTACCGATATCGCGCCGCACGCGCTCGAAGCGCTGCGCGACAGCCGCGTGAAGACGATCTACGTCCTCGGTAGGCGCGGCCCCGCGCAAGCCGCGTTCACCAATCCTGAGATTAAGGAACTGACGGAGCTCGAGGGCGCGGACGTGATCGTCCCGCCGGATGAAGCTGCGCTCGACCCGCTCAGCGAAGCATACCTCCGTGAGGCGGATCGCTCGACGGTGCGCAACGTCGAGATCGTGAGCAGCTACGCCAGCCGCGCGCCTTCGGGCAAACCGCGCCAGATAATCATGCGATTCCTCGTCTCGCCGGTCGAGATTCTCGGCACCGAGCGCGTCGAGGCTGTGCGCATTGGCAAGAATGCGCTCTTTCAGGCAGCAGATGGCTCCTTACGCCCGCGTCTGTCCAGCGAAACAGAAGTGATCCCCGCCGGGCTCGTCTTCCGCTCGATTGGCTATCATGGCGTGGCGCTGCCCGACGTGCCGTTCGACGAAGTGATGGGTGTAATTCCAAATGCCGACGGGCGCGTGATCGAGCCGGACGGGTCGTTCCGCCCCGGGGAATACGCCGTCGGATGGATAAAGCGCGGCCCGACCGGCATTATCGGCTCAAACAAGCCGGACGCGCACGAAACGGTCGAGCGTCTGCTTGAAGACGCCAGCGCGGGCCGGGTTCTGGCGCCACCGCATCCCAAGCGAGTGGACGTAGAAGCGCTGTTGGCGCAACGGCATGTGCGCGTCGTGAGCTTTGACGACTGGCGCCTGATCGACCAAATCGAGCGCGAACGCGGACAAGCAATCGGGCGCGAGCGGGTGAAGTTTACGCACGTCGAGGACATGCTGGCTGCACTGGCAGAATACCGGCACGAGTTAACGCCCGGCTAGCGTCCGTCGGATAGCGCGCGCAGTAAACGCACCTGATAGCGACTGCCTGCTGGCGCTTGGCGTACGCCTTCTGGCACGATGAGCAGGCCATCCGCACGCGCGAGCGCCAGGAGCTCCGCCGAGCTTTGCATTCCGAGTGGGTGCGCGCGCCACTGCTGTCCCTCGCGCTCCAGGCGCACCCGCAGAAAGCTCCGCCGCCCGTCCGAGCGGACATCCTCGGCCAGAGCCGCCTCAATTATCGCGGGGCTAGCATCAATCGCGCCACTCAGCCGCGCCAGCGAGGGCCGAACAAAGACCTCAAACGTTACCAACGCGGAGACGGGGTTGCCCGGCAGGCCGAAGAAAGGCACTCCGCCCACCTGCCCGTAGGCCAGGGGCTTGCCGGGACGGATGTTCACACGCCACAGGTCGATGTGCCCCAGCGCGTCTATCACCGTCCGCACGACGTCATGCGTGCCAACGGAGACGCCCGCCGAGCTCACGATCAGATCGGGCTGCTGCGCGAGCGCCTCGTCAAAGCGGCGGCGGACATCCGCCACCGTGTCAAGCGCGGTCGGCACCACCATCGGCTCGCCGCCCGCCTCGCTCACCAGCGCCGCCAGCATATAGCTGTTGCTGTTATAGATCTGCCCCAGCTCTAGCAGCGCGCCGGGCGCGACCAGCTCTGTCCCGGTCGAGAGAATTGCCACGCGCGGGCGACGCGCTACGGCAACCGTCGCGCGCCCCAAGGCCGCAATCACGCCGACATCCGCCGGGCGCAGCGTGATTCCGCGCGCCAACGCTCGCTCGCCCGTCTGGATACTCTCGCCAGGCTGGCGCAGGTCACGACCAGGCTCTACCGCGCGGAAGACGTCCACATGCTCAGGTAGCGGCGCCTCGCCATCTGATGCCCATTGCTCGCTCGTATCCTCAACACGAATCACCGCGTCCGCACCTGGGGGTATGGGCGCTCCGGTCATGATCCGTGCCGCCTGCCCTGCTTGAATAGACACATCGGGACGGGTCCCCGCCGGGATGTCTCCGATCACCAGTAGCCGTACCGGGCGATCAGCGCTCGCTCCGGTGAGGTCAGCGGCGCGCACCGCGAATCCGTCCATCGCGGAGCTGGCAAACGCGGGAACATGCTGCTCCGCGTGAATATCTTCCGCCAGAATCCGCCCATGAGCGTGCAGCAGGTCGACCGTTTCATCATCGAGCGCGTGCAAGCCACTGAGAATTCGTTCCAGCACGTCGTCCACATTGAGCAATTCGGTCATCGCCATTCCACCTGGATTCGTCGGTTGCGCTTTGCAGGGAAACTTCCGGCGCAATACAAAAAGAAGCCGATCATGCAGGCATGACCGGCGCACAAGCGAACTTTAGTACCAGTCTGCCGCAACTACCACCAGCAGTTGGCATCGGGCTTGACATGCAAATCGAACATATCGGAGACAATTGGCAGGTCATCCCACAGGCATGCGCCGTCCACGATGATTCCCCCGATCACCGAGCTGACGATGCACAGCACCAGAAAGCACCCGCACCCGAGCACAATCCATCGACTGGCGCCTTCGCGGTACGGTTCTTCCTGATAGTCATACTCGTAGTCCATCGGCGGCTGCGGGCCGGCGGGCTGAGGGTACGCCTCTGGTGCAACGTAGTCGGGCGCAGGCGCAGGCGGGTATTCTTCGGGCGCGGCGGGGTAGCGCCCCGGCGGGGCAAACTGCGCCTCTTGGGGCGGCGCAGCGGGGCCGGGCATTGTCGCCGCCTGCCCCATATCCTGGCGGGCCGCAAGCCCTTCATACGCCAGCGTAACCGTTTCGCCCAGCCCAACCATATCATTGTGCGAGAGGAGGCGAGGCCCGGTCAGCCGCTGCCCGTTGACGAACGTCCCGTTCGTCGAACCCAAATCTTCGATCGTATAGCCCGCGCCGCCTTGTGTCAGACGGCAATGATGGCGGCTGACTTCAGGATCGTTGATCACGATATCGTTCGTAATATCGCGCCCGAGGGTCACGATCCCTTTGTTCAGTTCATATATCTGGTTAGGCTGCGGACCACGCCGGACAATCAGCCGAAAGCTGCTGCTGTCTTGCATGAAGAATGCCTCCTCGCGCGACGAGAGAGTGAGATCGCGTCACCTCGGATGGGAGTATACGGTCAATAGAAATGGATGTCAACCAGCCGAAGCACGGTGAATTACAAAGAAGACGCCGCGTGGGTGCGGCGTCTTTCATGGAAGTGATATGGAAAAGATCAAGCCGTGCGATGCATCTCACTGCGTAAAATCACGCAACTGGCGCGACCGGCGGGGATGCCGCAGGCGGCGCAGCGCTTTTCCCTCAATCTGACGGATGCGCTCGCGTGTCAGGCCAAATTTCTGCCCGACCTCTTCAAGGGTGTAGCTGCGGCCGTTCTGCAGCCCAAAGCGCAACCGCAAAATTCGCGCCTCGCGCGCGGTCAGCGTGCTGAGCACTTCTTCCACTTTTTCGCGCAGCAGGTTCTGGTTGGCGATCTGCGTGGGCGTGGGCGTGGTAAGGTCTTCAATAAAGCTGCCAAGCTCGCTGTCTTCTTCTTCCCCGACCGGGCGCTCCAGGCTCATGGGCCGCCAGCTTACCTTGAGCATCCACTGCACTTTGCGCGGCTCGAGGTCCATCGCGGCAGCGATCTCCTCGGGGGTGGGCTTGCGGCCCATCTCCTGCTCAAGCTGGCGCGCTGTTTTGTACAGGCGACGGATGCGGTCGCTCATGTGAACTGGCACGCGGATCGTCCTACCCTGGTCCGCAATCGCGCGGGTGATCGTTTGCCGGATCCACCACGTCGCGTACGTGCTGAACCGGAAGCCGCGCGTATAATCGAATTTTTCGACCGCCTTCATGAGGCCAATATTACCCTCC
>CAZVCM010000045.1:0-21455 GCA_964626105.1 uncultured Thermoflexus sp. | reverse complement strand
GGCGGTGCCGCCGGAGCAAGGCGAGCGGCTGGAGCGATTGATTCCTGGGGCGGAACTGGTTGTGCTGGAAGGTGCCGGTCACCTGCTGATGCACGAGCAGCCAGAAGCCTTTCAGGCGGCGCTGCTCGACTTCCTGGAGCGCTCAACGCCATAGCCGGCGATCGACGCGAAAAAGCCGGGGACTGCCCCGGCTTCTGAATTCGCTTCCCGCTGTCGTGCGTTAGCTGTTGATGCGGGCGAGGACGTCGTCCTCATTCATCAGCAAGTAGGTATTGCCGTCGTACTTAATCTCGGTGCCCGTGTACTTGGGGAACAGCACCAGGTCGCCCACCTTCAGATCGGTGGTCATTTCGTCGGTGTCGCCGACCGCCTCGATCGTTCCCTGCTGTGGCTTTTCTTTGGCCGTCTCAGGGAGCAGCACGCCACCCGCGGTCTGCGTCTCGCCCTCGACGGGCAGCACCAGCACGCGCGCGCCCAGTGGTTCGATCTTGGTTTTGTCGCCCATGTCTCTTGCCTCTCCTTCAGTATCAGAGTTATTCGGGTGCCTGCGCCGGGCGTTGTCGCACGGCGTGGGCACTAGTCACCGCGCAAACTATGACGTTGACAGCGCGACGGCGTCCTTTAACTTCTGCAACAGCATCGCTTCAGGCGCCGCCCCTTCGAGATAGATGTCATCGTTGATGACGGTTCGCGGCACGCCCATAACCTGGTAACGCTGGCCGAGGTGCGGGAACTCCGTCACTTCCACCATATCGGCGCGCACCTTGTCCGACACCAGCGCTAACCGCTGGGCCAGCACCACCGCCTGCGGGCAGTACGGGCAGGTCGGGGTCACGAACACCTGAATGTGCAGCGGGTCCTCGATGCTCTCAAGAAATTCCACCGTCTTGGCATCAAGCTCATTTTCCCCGGTGCCCACCGCCAGGATCGCTTCGAGCAGCGAGGTAAATTCATACCCGGATGGGATGCCGTAGAAGCGAATGCCGAAATCGCGATCGTTCGTCCCATTGATGGCGAGAGCCGGGATCTTGTCGA
Organism: uncultured Thermoflexus sp.; assembly: GCA_964626105.1. Lineage (GTDB taxonomy): Bacteria > Chloroflexota > Anaerolineae > Aggregatilineales > Aggregatilineaceae > DYGX01. Next base: position 20,420 of record CAZVCM010000045.1, on the reverse strand, counting down.
TACCCATGTCCTCTGCCAGCGACTGATCTTTGATGAAGTCATGGATCTGGAGCGTAACCTGATCAGAGAGCTCGGTGACTTCTTCGGCGATCTGGCGCGTTTCCTTGCAGTACCCGCACTCGAAATCCTGCGTAAACATATGGATCGTGACCGGCGACTGCACGGCCGCAAGCAGGTTGCGGACCTGATCCTGGGTGTCTTTGTCCATCAAGCGCATGGAAATTGTGTCCTTTGCTAGTTTGCTGTTGACGGTTTCACCCATTAGATGCAGTCAAGGGGCGCAGGTTGCGCTGTCATCTGCACATCATACCCTGTAATTGGCCGTCTTTCTAACAGAAATTCGTTAGAGGTGTCAGTCTATGGCCGAGCCTGTATAATTGTGGTGGTTCGGTTTCGCTGCGACGGCTACGGTATACCAGGACAAGGACGAGCGTGGACTTACTCGGTGAAATTCTCGGCTCGCGCTCCCGGCGCGGGGGAAACAACGACTTCTTTGATACGCTGCGCGGCGCATCCCGCTGGATCGTGGGCTGCGGCTGCGCGCTCGTGCTGGGGATCATCCTCATCATCGTCTTGATCGTCGGTGGCGCGATCCAGCTCGGCGGCGATGCGCTGACGGTTGGCGTGGTCCTCGTGATGATCGTGGTTGCGATTATCTCGCTCTTTCGCACCGCTCGCTCGTAGGCCGGGCCGCCGTCACTCGCCAGCGCCCGGCAAGGATTCGCTGCGTTCCAGCATGTCGAGAATGGCCTGGCCGGTGATGAATACGCGCCGCATCCCCTGGGGGCGGCTGGCGCGCAGCGCGTCCGAAGCCAGCAGGCGCTTGACCGTACTGAGACTTACGTTGAGAATCTCGGCGCCTTCCTCGCGAGAATAGACGCGGTTTGGCACGATTGGTGGGCGCTGCGTGTGATGGGTTGGCATGGCGGCCCCTACGGGAACGTTTCTTGCACCCATTGCAGCGGGTCGACCTGCGCGCCGCCCACCCACAGCTCCCAGTGGAGGTGCGGCCCGGTGGAACGCCCCGTCGAGCCGACTCGCCCGATAAGCTGCCCTGGCGTGACGACATCCCCGACCTTGACCAATATTTCCGATTGATGCCAGAAGCCTGAGTAGACGCCCCAGCCGTGATCAATGAGCGTGGCATTGCCGCGCACCGGCAGCGGCTGCGTCAGCGCGACGACTCCCGCGGCTGGCGCGACGATGGGCGCGCCGGGCCCGGCGCCGAAGTCTGTCCCGGTGTGGAATGTGCTCAGCGCGCCGTGATTGTACGAGCGCCGCGTGCCGAATTGCGAAGTAATCGCGCCTGCCGAGGGGAGCCCCATGTAGCCATCGAAATAGCGTTGCGCGGTGAATCCGCTGGTGACCTGGGCGATGGTGGCATCTTCTGCGCCGGTCACTGCCGGGTCGAGCAGGCTGTCTTGTTCGGCAGAGAGCAGGATCTGCTCCGCCTGATACCCGCCCGACTCGACCGCTACGCGCAAAGTGACCTCGGTGCGCTGGCCGCTCGCTGTGTCGATCGCGAGGGTGAGCGGGTAGACCCCTGGGCGCGCGGTCGCTTCAATCCCGAAAACCGCTTCATGCTGGTTCGCGTCATGCGTGGCGAAACGCAGCGGGCGCCCCATAAATGTGCCGCTGATTTGCGCGCCGCCATCCGTCTCCAGATGAATACCGAGCGTCTTCCCTTGCCGGGCCGGCAGGGGGCGGAATTGCGCATCGACGAGCGGATAGGGCAGATCGATGGCGCGCTCCGAGTCGCTGGCGGCAGGAATGCGCAGCGTCTGCCCGAAGAAGAGCGGCGCGGGCCAGTGCAGGTTGTTCGAGCCAACCAGCGCGTTGACCGTCGTGCTGTACTGGATCGCTAGCCGGAAGATGTTCTGGCCGGGACGCACGACATGCACGCCATCCGGTTCGGCCCCCGCGGGTACGGAGTTCGCGGACGCGCCCTGCGGTACAAGCAACTGCTGCCCAACATACATCAGGTGCGGATTGCACAGGTTATTCGCGGTAGCGAGCGCTTCTGGGGTGGTGTGATAGCGCGCGACCAGCGTCGCCAGCGTGTCGCCGGGCGCGACCGTGTGCAGCACTGGCGATCCGGCGGCGGCAGGCTGCGCGTTCGGGATCAGCAGACGCTGGCCGACCGCGATCACGCGTGCGTCGGCTAAGCCGTTCGCTTCGGCGATCGCTTCGACGGTAGTCCCATATCTGAGCGCGATGCGGAACAGGTTTTCGTCGCGCTGGACAATGTGAATTGTGGTCATGCCGGGCGGATTCGTCACGCCGTCTTGCGCGAAGACCGGCGCGCGCACCAACATCACCAGCGCGGCCACCAGTGCTAGGAACCGGGCAGCGCCATACCGAACCGGATGTGACTTGATCATAATGTGACTAGTGTGACGGTCTGCGACGTATCTGTTCGACAAGCTGCTGCGCTTCGAGCAGATGCTCCTGCGCCTGCGCGGCGAGCGGCATTCCCTCAGCAGCGGTGCCCGCGAGCGTCTGATTGTAGCAGGACGGCTCGTAAATTGCCCGCGCTTCATACGCCAGTCGCAGCCCTTCGTTAATCAGGCGGACCGCTTCTTCAAGCTGCGGATCGGCGGCGTCGGCGCGGTCAAGCTGCGCGCGCTGATCCGGCGTCCACTCGTACAGGCCGGACCACGGGTCTAGCGCGCACGACAGCGTGCTGAGTATCTCACCTTGCTGGCTGCGCTGCCAGTTGTCGAGCATACCATTGTTGTAGGGTCTTTGCAGATCGCCCAGGACTGCGAGGCGCCCATTCAGTTCCTTCAGCACAGCGGTATAGTCGATGTCGGGGGGTGGCAGCGGCGTGGACGTCACAGTCGGGGTGGGGGTAGGTGTCGCGGTCGGCGCGGGCGACGGCGTCAGCGTCGCGGTTGCGCTCGGTTGTGGGGGGATTGTGGCGACCTCGGTCGGCGCATCCGAGGGTGGCGCGTCTGGCGGCGGCGCGACCGGCATTTCCCCGTCCAGTGTGGCATCGGGCGTGGAGGACGGTGGCGGCGTGAGCGTTTCGGTCGCGGTCGGCGTCGGCGAAGGGCCGAAGGTCGGCGCGGGGTTGGCAATCGCGCTGGCGAGATCGCGCTCGAGCAGATCCAGATCGACCGTCACCTGATCAAGCTCCGCCGACGCGCTGACCAGGTCGGCCATGTTCGCTTGCCCGGCGGCGCACATTTGCCCCCAGCGCGTCGCAGCGCTTTGCAGCGCATTCAGCGTCAGGGCAAAACGGTCGGCCAGCAGCGTGAGATCGCGCTCGTAGTTCTGGCGCGTTGCGTCAGTCAGTTCGAGTGGGGCGGGGAGATGTTCCGATGTGTCGCAAGCCAGCGCCCCTGTCTCGCGATAAACACGGTCGCTCTCGCGGAGTCGCGCCACCTCGTCACGCGTCAGCGCGAATTGCTCGCCCAAGGCGCGCTCGAACTCCGCGCGGTCCAGCACAGGCGGCATGTCTTGCGCGGAATCAGAGCTTTCTCCATCCTTCTGATCAAGCGCGCGGATCGCAATGTTCGCCGCCAGCAACCCAACAAACACGATCGCCAGCGCCGCGACCGCCCAGGTCAGCAGCCGAGTCCCCAGCGAGCGGCGTGCGGACGCATTGTGCTGCATGGCGCGGAACTGCACCAGCGCGGCCTCGGCAGCGTCACGTACGCGATCATCGCCATCCTGCAGGTAGACGTTGCGCAGCAGCGGTATTGCGCTAGGATCGCGGGTAGCGGCGAGGCGGCGAACCGCGCGCCGCCGGGCCTTCGGTTCTGGGTCCTGCAACTGCTCGATCAGGTTGTTCGGTAAAGAGTCTGGCATGGCGCTTCTCGAAACCTATAGCCGTATCCAAACGCCTTAATCATATATTCATTCTCTTTTGCTCGAAAGTCCGGCGGGCAAGAAAGCGCACCAGCGGGCGACTGGTGCGCATGAGCGTTCTGGCGCGGGAGTGCGACAAGCGCTATCCGGCTTCCGTCACGGTGAAGGGGCAGTTGCCCGTCTCGTTTTCCCTCGCTGTGCCGGGGCCGAAGTTGCCGTAGCCATCGGTAATCGTTTCGTCCCACGTCACGAGGTAGCTGATCTCATGCTCGCCTGCGTCCAGGCGTCCCGCCGGATAGTACCAGTAGACAATCCAGACGCCGCTTTCCTGCTTCATCTCTTCGGCGTAGTCTTCCCAGTCGCTGAGCAGTTGTCCATCCAGCCGCACCTCGTAGGTGGCGTTTTCAAGATGCTGGTCCATCAGCTCCGGACGCGAGACAAACCAGCTCCACTCGACGTAAACATTGTCCGCGGTCGTCACGTTGGGCGGGCGGACGCCTTTCTGGCGGCAGTACGCCAGGATTTCCACGCGGCTACCTTCGGGCGCCTGCGCACCTTCATCTGGCCCGGCGGCGGTCGGTTCGCTGGCGACCGCTGCCCCATCGCCGGCGGAGTCCGGATCAGGCGTCTCGATCTCTAGCGGCTGTGCGATGATTGTCTCGTAATCCGTCTGTACAAGCCGCGCGAGCACCCAAAGCAGTTGTTCCTCGCCGTCTTCATCCATCAGCGCGACCTTATACCACAGACGGCCCTCAGAATCAGTCTGCATCCCGATGACACCGACCTCTGTGCCGGATGGGACGGTCTGCGCGATTGCGCTGTTGAGACCCGGCCCCTGGCGCAGGTTCACGTTCTGCGTCGAGCGGATCTCGCCTTCTGCGGTCGGGGTGGGCGAGGGCGCCTGGGTGGGCGTTGCGGTTGGCGGCATGGGGGTGTTGGTGGCGCGCGGCGTAGCGGACGGCGTGAAGGTCAAGCTCGGCAGCGGCGTAGCGGTGAAGCGTGGCGTGAAGCTCACAATCGGCTTGACGGTGCGCGTCGGCAGGCTGGCAACCTGACCGTTCTCTTCGGTCGGCATGGCAGACTCAGGGTCCGCTTCTTCACAGGCCGCCGCGGTGGCAGCGAGCAGCAGGCCCAGCAGCACCAGCATCCAGCGTTTCCGAAAGTTCATTGAGCGCACCTCCACAAAGTGTACTCGCGGCGCGCTATCTCCCTGCGCCGACCGGCACTGTCTATTATGAACCAAAACGGCCTTGTCACAAATTACTGAGTGGATTCACGCAGGCCCCGCCCTGCAGCGCCCGAATTTTCAGATGCGGCGCATCGAAATGGGCGAATCGGTGTTCTTGGTAGTATCATCAGATCAGACCTCATTGCTGAGTGGAGTACGTGCATGGATCCTGTGTCGGTCGTGCTGATTATTGTTGCTGGCTATGTAATCGGGTCGTTCCCGACTGCGTATCTGGTTGCTCGAACAAAAGGAATAGATATTTTTAGCGTAGGCAGCGGCAATATGGGCGCGACGAACGTCACGCGCGCGTTGGGCTGGCGCTATGGCGTGCTGGTGTGGGCATGGGACGGCTTGAAGGGTTTCCTGGTCGTGCTGCTGGCGCGGATGATCTTTCCGGACGCGCGCGCTGCGGCAAGCGTGATCGGCGCGGTCGCGGTGGTGGCCGGGCATAACTGGTCGTTCCTGGCGACGCTGATCACTGGCAGCATCCGGGGCGGCAAGGGGGCGGCCACAGCCATGGGCACGTTCCTGCTGCTGGCGCCGACGCTGATCGTGGCGCTGACGCTGGCACTGGCGGCGGCGGTGATTCTGCTGACACGCTTTGTCTCGCTAGCGGTGTTGACCGCTGCGGCGGCGGGCGCTGTCGCGATCCTGATTATGGTGATTGTGGGGTACCTCGACCCGGTCTACAGCTTGTATCTCCTGGTCGCCTACATGATCTTCTGGCGTCACCGGCGCAACATCTACAGCTTGATCCAGGGGACGGAGCGGCGGCTCGGCGAGCGCATCTGATCGCCGCGGTTAGAGACTGAAACGACAACGCCCGGCCAGGAAATCTCGGCCGGGCGCTTTGATTTATCTAGGTTGAAATCGACGCAGTGTCTACTCAGTGGGAGCGCGGCGCGCGCGGCGATAGCCACCCATGTAGTCTGGCACGGTCAGCGCGAAGATGCGGCAGCGGCGTGTGTCCGACACCCGGCTGCGGATCAGCGGATCCATTTCTTCGAGCGTCTGCGTAGTTGTGAAGACGGTCGGCGCATGCGAGAGGTAGCGATAATCCACGATCTGGCGGATCTTCTCGCGCGCCCATGGTGAAGCGTTGGTGAGGTCGAGCTGGTCGATGACCAACAGAGGCGCGGCGCGGATCTCATAGAAGCGCTTATCAAATGAAGTCGATGCTGCCGGAGAGAACGCCGCGCGCAGATAATCGAGCAAATCCGGCGCGGTGACGAGGATCGCTTGCTCGCCATGTGCTTGCCGGTAGTTGGCGATGGCGGCGGCGAGGTGCGTCTTGCCAGTGCCATGCTCGCCCATGAAGAGCAACCAGTCCTGCGGCTGCTCGGCGTAGGCGCGGGCGATCTCATATGCTTCGCGCAAGTTGCGCCGCTCGTCCGGCGGCAGCACCCCCTCACGCAGGTCAAATGTCTCGAAGACCATCTCCCCATACAGGCTCAGGTTGGAGATCGCGCTTGGCTCAAGCGCCGCGTCTGCCCGGCGGAAATCAGGCACGTGCATGTTGATGCTCTGCGTCAGGTGCCAGTCCACAATGCGGCTGCGGACACGCGGGTCCATCGCGTTCAACTCGCAGTTGGTGGTGATGACGGTTGGCAGCTCGTGGAGATAGCGATGGTTGATGATCTGGTATAGCTTTTCTTCGGCCCAGGCGGTTGCACTCTCTGCGCCGAGATCGTCCATGATCAGCAATGGAGCCATGCGCACCTGCTCGAATAGCTCGTCGTAAGCCACCTCAGACGATGGACCGAACGACGCCCGGAGGTGGTCGAGCAGATCCGGCACAGTCACAAATAGCACCTGATCGCCCTGCGCGAGACGGTAGTTGGCGATGGCCGCGGCGAGGTGCGTTTTGCCACTGCCGTAGTTGCCCTGGAACAGCAGCCACCCCTCAGGCTGAAGCGCGTATCGCTGCGCGAGATCGAAGCTCACCCTCAGCGCAGAGAGTTGTTCTTCGTTCAGCCCGTGCAGTTCAAGCTGGAAGGTCTCGAACGTTTTGTCTGCCAACGCGTCGAGGTTGCTGAGCTTGCGCACCTTCATCGCCTGACGCTCGGCGAGTACGTCCCGCTGGCAGACGCACGGAAACGCCTTGCCGAAATCAGGATGCTCGACCGGCACGTCGCGGACGATGTACCCCATGTCGCCGCAGATCGGGCATTCCGGCGCCTTGCCTCCGTCAGAAGTCGATGAGGTCCGAGAGGGACCCCCGGACATACCGGTAACGATCCGCTTGAGTGGGTTGTTGAGTGACTCCACGATCTTTTCCTTCGCTCTCCCAGCGCTGCAGGATTGCTGCGATATAGCGCCAGTTGCGTGCGTTCCGCTCGACTGCTAGCCGGATCGCTTCCTCAATCCACGCGAGCGGATACTCGTGCTCGGCAGCGCGGAGTTGGTCACTGATCATGGGCGACAGCGGCCCGATGTTCTCCTCGTAGAGCGCGAAAATGTTCGGGCGCTCGTCTACGAGTTCGATCGGCGTCTCACGGTCACCCGGCACGAAGCGGCCCGCCTCGATGGCGCGCACGGCGTTGCGCCCGCGCACCGTGTTGACGAAATAGACATCTTCCGGCTCGTCGGGACCAGGGACCTGCACATGTAACAGGGTCCCGCGCTCGACTGCGCGCGCCAGTCCGCTTCTGGCGGCTTGCTCGGCAGCGTCGGGATCGGCGCCCAGGCCGCTGAGAAAGCGCTGATCCTTGAGGACTTCATGTAGCGTGAGATAGCGGTAGTCGCCTTCCTGCTGCTGGAGCGCCCAGAACAGGTACAGCGTGATCTTGAGTTCCGCCAGATCGTCGATGATCGGCAGCAAGTCGCTGAAAAACGGCCCAGGAACGGCGATTGTCCGCACCCTGCCGGGTGGAAAACCGTTGAAGCGCTGCATCCGTGCTCGATCCCTTACCCACCAGCCGGGCGCTAGAACCCGGCCAGATCGACGCCGGTCCGGTTGAGGTTCGAGAACTGCGTGAGTTCCTTGCGGAAGTAGAGCGTCACGATGCCGGTGGGGCCATTGCGGTGCTTGGAGACAAGAATATCGGCCTGGTTCGGACGCTCGGTGTTTTCGTTATAGGCGTCCTCGCGATAGATGAACATCACGACGTCCGCGTCCTGCTCGATCGAGTTATGGACAATGATGTTTCCGGCAACAAAGTTGTGATGGCCCGGCACCGTCAGGTCGAAGACCTCTTCCAAACCATCCGGCTCAATTGAGTCGATTTCATCCCAGTACACGTCACTGTCAGCCAAGCGGGCTAGTTCCGGGGATTGCACAACTGCGGCTAACCGTGCCGCGCGCTCGCGACTAATGTTTTGGCGGTATAGCGATGTGCCACAATATGCGTTGCCAAGTTCAGCTTGCATTTCACGGGTTGGCATCTGAAGCGACTGCATCGACGGAATTGCATGCGTGTGCCAGACAGAAGACGGCAGTACATCCCGGTTGGTGTTCGCCTTTCGTTCCCCGATGTAATCAGCGATCACCGCAAGCTCTTGCTGTCGCCGAGCTCCGACAGCCGATATTTGCTCCGCAAAGCGTTCAAGATCCTCTTTGCCACTGAGAATAACGTGATACTGGTCGCGGCCTTTTTTGTTCTGGGGGATGCGCTTAAAGCGAGCATTGATGCTCAGGCGCAACAAAAGTGACTGAACATCTGCCGCAAGCTGTTGGCTACTTGTCGCGTAGTAGATGCGCGGATTGAAGCGCTCGCGAGCTTTCGTCAGCTTGATGCAACCGTCCGTTGTCCAGAGGTGGCGTAGGAAAATCGCAATCGCATCAGCAGACTGCTGAAAAATCTTGTCAGGAACTCGCTTCTCGTAAGAACGCAACCCGAAGACACCTAGCGCATCGAGCCATTTTGCCACAGGATTCCGGACCCCGTGCGTAAGGTGTTCATTTGCGGAAAGGAACACCTGATACCAGTTTCGACCTGACTCTCGCTGGATGCGTGCGTTAATGGTTTCCCCGAACACTTCCTCGGCGAGTTCGCCTACGATCTCAGCAATCTCGCGCTCGGCCGTCGTGTATTGGATCGCGTGCCGTGGGAGCGTGCAGCCATCACCAATCAAGTGTCCAAGCAACGCTAGTTCAGCATCCGTCATGGTGCGCATGTCAGAGCTGGGAAGCATGCGGGGAAGAGCAATCCGGTCGGAAGGACAAAGCTCGTCGAGCCGCCGCCAGCCGTTGATCGTCCTAAACTTATGGTTCGCCGTGGCGCGGATAGTACGTCCGAGTCGGGTCGTCATGCGATATACCGGCTTCGTGCCGGTACAGAACGCGCGGCTCACCTCGGCCCGTTCCAGTTTCATCGTGCTTTCGTTTAGAGCCCACACGGCGAAGTCTGACCTTCCGGCCAACTCGCGGATGGGCACTGCTCGACCCGTATCTGCCATGCCAACGAGCGTGTCTCCCGTCAAGCAGCCCGATTCTCTCAGGTCGGAAAGCTGCGGGCGCTTGTCCTGACGCTGCTCGACCGCGCGCGAAAGCTGCGCAGCGGCCAGCACGGGGACATTCAGCTCCCGGGCAAGCTGCTTGAGTTGGCGCGAGATAAAGCTAATCTCTTGCACGCGATTCTCCACGCGCCCGCTACCGGAATTCATCAACTGCAGATAGTCCACCATGATCAGGTCCAGACCGTGCTCGCTGTACAGGCGGCGGCACTTGGTCCGCATCTGGATCGGAGACTGCGCAGGTGTGTCGTCGAGGAAAATGCGGACGTTGCTCAGGTTGCCAGTCGCCTCAACAAAGAGCGTCCACTCGCGGTCGTCGAGTTTGCCGAGGCGCAAGTTCTGCGTGCTGATGCCCGTCTCGGACGAGACGAGACGCTGCACGATCTGCTCGTTGCTCATCTCCATGCTGAAGATAGCGACGCGCGCGCGGGCGCGGGCCGCGTTTAGCGCCACGCTGAGCAGCCACGACGTTTTACCCATCCCGGGGCGCCCCGCGACAATAATCAGGTCGGATTTCTGCATGCCGCCGAGCAGCCGGTCAAGGTCGACGAACCCGCTTGGCACACCGAGCGGCTCGCCGCGATGCTCATAGAGGTGCTCGATCCGGTCGTAATATTCGCTGATCGCCAGATTGATCGGGACAAGTTCTTTGCGCAGGCGTCGCTCGGTGACCGAAAAGAGTGAGGCTTCTGAGCGGTCGATGACCTCGTTGATGTCTGCGCTCTCTTCGTGGGCGAGCTGCGCGATCTCGCTGGCTGCCGAGAGCAGGCGCCGCCGGATGGCCGCGCGCTCCACGATGCGTCCATAAGCTTCCGCATAGATTGAGGCGGGCGTGTGGTTGATCAGATAGGTGATGTACGCCGCGCCGCCGATGTCGTCCAGCCGCCCCTGCTGGCGCAGCTCTTCGACAACGGTTACATAGTCGATCTGCTCATTGCGTTCGTGCAGGCGGAGAATTGCTTCCCACACCCAACTGTTACGCACAATGAAGAAATCGTCGGGCTGCAGGAAGGACGCGACTTCAAAGAGCGAATCAGAATTGAGCAGCACCGAGCCGAGCACCGCTTCCTCTGCCTCGACACTGTGCGGCGCCATCCGATCTGGTGGCAGAATGGTCGATTCGGGCTGCACCTTACGCTACCTTTGGTTGTGCCGGATGATGACTGGTGCGGTAAAAACGGGGCCGCCCAAACCAGGAGTAGCCCCGTCACCGTGCTGTTGTGGGCCGAGCGTGCTAGTCTTCTTCGTCTGGATCAAGATCGTCCAGATCGAGCGACTCGACAAAATCCTTAAAGATGCCCAGGCTCTCGTCGGACTCGGTTCTCTCGCTGGTGTCGTCAGAGTCGACATCTTCGTCGGGGAAGATTGCGGCCCGATCCATGACGCTTTCTTCGACGTAAATCGGCACGTCGAGGCGCACGGCCAGCGCAATTGCGTCGCTCGGACGCGAGTCGATCTCCTGTGTGTGGCCATCTCGCTCCACGACGATCCGCGCGAAGAACGTGTCGTTACGCAGGTCGTTCACCACGATGTGATGAACCTGCCCTCCCAGCTCCGTGATGACCGACTTGAGCAGATCGTGCGTCAGTGGCCGCTCGACATCCACTTTCTGGAGCTTCACCGCGATCGCTTCCGCTTCAAAGGGGCCGATAAAAATCGGGAGATAGCGTCCGGTCTTAGCGTCTTTGAGAATCACGACGCGAAGCTGAGACATCAGGCTAACGCGGATGCTATCAATATGAACTTCAATCATGAAGAGTATCCTGAACCGCTCAAGTGCTCCAAACGAGTGCCGGTGTGCAGTCTAGGCCAATTATATCATCAAGTCGGACGTGTCACCAAAGCCGTGCCCAGTCAGCGATCATTCGGCTTCGGGTGGCTCTGGCGCCGATTCGGCAGCGTTCGGCTCGTCGTCGGGTAGAGGCGGGGCAGTGGGGTCAAACGTACGTGCGGCGTCGTGGCTGATCATCGTGATCTTGCCGTCGATGAAGGCGCCTTCTTCGGTGGCGATAGCGGTTGCGGTGATGTCTCCCCAGACGCGACCCGTGCGCAGAAGCTGCACCTTCTTGCCGCTGACGTTGCCGCGTACCGCGCCCGCGATTGCGACGTTTTTGGCGTGAATGTCGGCGGTGATCTTGGCCGTCTCGCCGACGAGTACGTTGCCCTCGATTTGGAGCGTACCCTCAAAGGTACCATCGAGGCGCACGTTCGCTTGACACTTCAGATCGCCATAGAGCGTCGCGCTCGCACCGAGCACAGTCTCGAACCCGACGGGCTGCCGCGCCGGAGCGATCGGCTGCGCCGGGTTGCTGGTACCGGTGCGCGCTGTTTCGGCGGCTTCTTGGCTCTCTTGCTTTCGTCCACTGAAAATTGACATCGGTGCGCTCTTTCACATTTGCGTGACTCGATCACCAAACGAACTATACTCGCGCTGCTGGCAGGCGTCAAAGGGCGTCTTGCGCGCCGGGCATCAGTGTCAGGGACAGTGGAGAGAAATGCGCCGGACGAGGGGTTGTTACTGCTGCTGCAGGTCTGCCTCGACGCTGGGCGACGCCATACGGTTGCGGCGCATCTGGCGCAGGCGCAAGGCGACAAATGCCACGACTAGCACAATCAACACTGCGGCGGTCGCACGCTCGTATTGGTCGACGATCTCGAGGATTTCTTCCCAGTTCTCGCCGAGCACGACACCCGCATACCCAAGAATTGCGGACCAGATCGCGGTTCCCATCGTCGTGAACAACAGGAACTTCGGCATGCTCATGCGCTGCATTCCTGCGGGTAGGGAGATCAGGCTGCGGATGATCGGAATCAGGCGCCCGATGAAGATGATGATTTCGCCGTAACGGTCGAAGACGTTCAGCGCGCGGTCGATGTCTTCTTCGCTGAGCAAAAAGAAACGCCCCCAGCGGCGGATGAAGCGGCGGATCAATCGCTCGTTCGACCACACGCCGATGTAATAGATCGCCAACGCGCCGAGCACTGATCCGAGCGTCCCGGCGAGCACAATCCCCAACAGGGTGAAACGGCCATCAACGACCAGGAACCCGGCGAAGGGCATCACGACTTCGGAAGGAATAGGCGGGAACAGGTTCTCGACAAGCATCACGAACGTAATGCCGGGGTAGCCCAGCGCCGAGATGATCTCCTCGATAATAATGCGAATCTGGTCGAAAATTTCGGCCATAGTTCTGACCTGTTGGTGTAGTTGGCGGTGCGCCAGTCCGGATGCAAACGCGCGCGAAGTGTACCATAAGTGTCTTAGCCCGCCCAGGCTGCGTATCGAGGCAGTCTCGCTCGCGATCGCGCGGAGACTGGCGCAATTTAGCGTGTTCTTCGTTGTGTGCGGACTGAGTTTGCAGCAGCGTTAATCGACTGGAGAAGCCCTGTGCAGCCAGGCAAGTACCTGCGCAGCCGAAGTAGACTCGCCGCGTGCCCACCGTCGTTCGAATACGGCGTTGCCCAGCCGATCGCGGAGTGTGCCGACCAGTTGCTCGTAGTGCGGTTGATCAGCCGGATCGACGACCGAGTTAACGCCCGCCCGCAGCGCCGCTGCGATGCCGAGAAAACGTGTCGCCGCCCGGTGGCGCTCTCTGAGGTGGCATAACTCGCCCAGTTTTTCCAGGCACCAGGCCGCGCCGCCCGCGTCGCCAATCCGCTCGCGGATCATCAGGCTCTCGGTGAGGCGTTCGACAGCGCAATCAAAATCGCCCGATCGCAGCGCGGCCCAGCCAAGACTGCCGAGCGATGTCGCGATTCCCCATTGATCCCCTACCTGTTGCCGAGCCCGGATGCTTTTTTCGAGCAGATCGACCGCCGCGTCAAGCTCGCCCTGGCGGACGGCGATCTCGCCAAGACCCGACAGCGCAAAGCCTATGCCGTTCGGGTCTCCGGCCTGCTCGTATAGGGCAAGCGCTTCTTCAAGCTGGCGCTTGGCGAGCGGGTAATCCCCCGGTCGCAGGGCGCACCAGGCCAGGCAGGCGAGCGCCCGTCCGCTACCGACCACGTCACCGATGCGGTGCATAATCTCGTAGGCTTCCTCGAATAGCCCTGGCGCAGAATCATAATCGCCGATTTCCGTTGCGACATTACCCAGGCCCATAAGCGTCTGCGCCTGCCCCCACGCCTCGCCTAGTTGGCGGTACATCGCCAGCGCTTCGCCATACTGGCGCTTAGACGCCTCATAATCTGACTGGTAATAGGCGAGGTCTCCTGCTGCGCAGAGCATATCGGCATACGACCGACTAACCGTCGCGCTCGCTTGATGCGCTAGTATCTCGCGCGCCATCGCACGCCCGACGCGGAACTGAGCGCGATACAACCAATAGCGACCAACGCCGGAGAAAAGGCGGAAACACAGGTCGGCATCGTCTGGCTGCCGGATGCTCCACCGCAAAGCGGCGATCAGGTTATCCATTTCTCTTTCGAGTTCGCTCAGGTTCTGAAGCAGTTCCCGACCGTAAAGCCGGTCTTTTGCGCGCTCGGCAAATGCCATGAAGTGCTCGGCGTGTCGCCTGCTGATGGTGTCTCGCTCTCCGCGCTGCTCAAGCTGTTCCAGCGCATACTCGCGCATAGTTTCGAGCATCAGAAAGCGCGGTTCGCCATCTGCGTCCCCGACCCGCTGCAACAGGTTTTTATTAAAGAGCGACACCAGAATCTCTGTGACCGGCGTGTCCAGCTCCTTGCCGCAGACTGCTTCCGCTGCGTCTGCTGAGCACCCGCCACTGAACACGCCGAGCCGGGCAAATAGCGTCTGTTCGTCAGGCGTCAGCAAGCTGAGACTCCACGCGAGGGTGCTGCGCAACGTCCGCTGGCGCGCAGGTACGTCACGCGGGCCATCGGTCAGCATTTCGAGGCGGCTTCCCAGGCGCACCAGGAGCGACTCGGGGGAATAGAGACGCACGCGTGCGGCGGCCAGCTCAATTGCCAGCGGCAGCCCGTCGAGGTGAGTGCAGATCGCTGCGACGGCGCTGGCGTTTTGGTCTGTAAGTGTGAAGTCGGGGGATGCTGCCTCGGCGCGTTGGACGAACAACCGGACAGCGGGGTTGGCGCTGATCGCGGCTCGATCGGTGCTCATCTGCGTGTTCGGTGGGTCCAGCGGCGGCACCGGATACTCGTGTTCTCCGTAGAGATTGAGTATTTCGCGACTGGTAATTATCACACTGAGGTCCGGCGCGGCGCCGACCAGTTCCGCCACGAGCGGAGCCGCGCTGAGCAGATGCTCGAAGTTGTCCAGCACCAACAACATCTGCCGTGACGCAAGATGTCCTTTCACAAGATCAGCCAGCGCGCGTGCGCCTCGTTCTTCGACGCCAAGCGTTTCAGCGATAGCCGGAAGCACGCGATCGGGTGCGTCAAGCGGCGCCAGCGAGACGAACGCAACACCGTCCCGATAGCGTGGAATCGCTTGCCGTGCGGCGCGCAGCGCAAGGCGAGTCTTGCCGGTGCCAGGTGGCCCCGCCAGCGTCACGACGCGTGCCGCACTGAGCAGTCGTTTCAGGTCATCCAGCTCTCGCTCGCGCCCGATAAACGATGTGACTTCTGCCGGAAGATTGTGGCGCGGGGACGCGGACAGCAGTAGTTGCCCGCTAGAGTCGTCGACCAACCCAAGCTGGCGCGCCTGTTCTACGGCGAGGGCGCGTTTGTTCACCCCGAGCTTGCTGTAAATCTGGCGGTTGTACCACTTCACGGTGCTGAGGGACAGCACCAACTCCTGCGCGATTTCCTGGTCGGAGAGGCCGCGCGCCAGAAGTTGTAGGATGTCCTGCTCGCGACGGGTGAGGGGGGCAAGAGGTTGTTGTGAAAGAGTCATGTGAGGCTGCGTTCCACCACTTCGCGTATGACCACTATAGGCGAGGTTGACCGGAACCGTCAAGGTGATTCGTGGATCTGCGCAGGGCGTGAGAAACCCCCTTCTCATACCCTTCTTTCGACGGGTGACAGCTCGTAACTCTACCTGATAGGCTGAGACCATCATACAGGTAAGCGCAAGGAGAGCACTATGAACCGTCAACGCATTCTGATCTTCATTCTTGTGTTCGTGTCAGCGTTCGCGCTGACCGGCGACCGCGCTTTCTCTCAAGATGGTGAGCAGACTCTGACCGAGGACCTGCGACGCACGGTGCACGACATCCGCCTGGCGACGCGGGACTTCCGGGACGTCGATGCCGCGATCGAGGCCGGATACGGTGTCTTCCTCGACTGCTTCACAGGCGATGGAACGGGCGATATGGGACAGCACTATGTCCATGGGGATCTGGTTGGTGATGATGTGCTGGATCCGCTCCAGCCGGAAGCGCTCGTCTATGAGCCGTTGGAAGACGGCAGCCTGACGCTGGTCGCGCTCGAGTACCTGGTCTTTGAGGATCAGTGGACTGCTGAGGAGCCGCCGATGCTGTTCGAGCGAGAATTTCACCTGAAGACGGATATCCCCGAGACTCCGCCAGTGTGGGCGCTGCATATCTGGCTGTGGACGCACAATCCGAACGGCATGTTTGAAGACTATAACCCGACCGTCTTCTGCCCCGACGCCAGCTAAAGCAGCGCCGTACGGCTCACCATCGTCGAACTTGACTATTGTCCATGTGAAGCGATTGAAAGGACGAACCTGATGCCAAAGTATATGATCGAGCGAAACATCCCCGATGCAGGCAATCTGTCACCTGCGGAGTTGCAAGCGATCGCTCAGAAGTCGTGCAGCGTGTTGAACGAAATGGGCCCCTCTATTCAGTGGTTGCAGAGCTACATCACGGAGGACGCGATCTACTGCGTGTACATCGCACCGACGGCTGAGATGCTCCGCGAGCATGCGCGGCGCGGTGGGTTTCCCGCCGATAAGGTGACGCCAGTCAGCACACTGATCGATCCCACAACCGCTGAAATGGAAGTGCCTGCCGGGTAGGGCGGTTGGCTCGCGCCCTTCGTTTCTCCGAGCACCCGCTTCACCCAGGCGGGTGCTTTTTTCGATTCTTTGGAAGAACTGATTGACATGGCGCAAGAAGTGTAATACAGTGAATGGGAACGTTCCCCATAGAATCTTACGAGGCGTTTGGTGACTGCGAAACGACCCACGATTAAAGATGTCGCCCGGCTGGCGGGAGTTTCCAAGACGACCGTTGCACGCGTGGTTAACCGCGAGGATCATCGCGTCAGCGCGGAAACTCGCGAGCGCGTGCTGAAGGCAGTTCAAATGCTGGGCTATGAGCGCAACGCTATCGCCAGCAGCCTGCGCACCAACCAGACGTTCATCGTAGCGCTCTCGATTCCGGACATTATGAACCCCTTCTGGCCGGAGGTCGCGCGTGGCGTGCAGGACACCCTCGAAGCGCAGGGTTACACGATCGCGCTGCTGAACAGCGACTGGGATGCGCAACGCGAAAACAATCATCTGCAGACCGTCCGGCGCAATCACTTTGACGGCCTTATCCTGAACCCGATCCGCATCACTAATGCTGAGTTGCGCGCGCTCAATACACCGACGGTGCTCCTCGGCTCTGGTGACGACTATCCTGATTTCGACTCAGTTGGTAGTGACTCTGCTGGGGCAGTAACGGTCGCGCTGGAGCACCTGATCGGGCTCGGCCATACCCGAATCGGCCTGATCGCGGGGATCTCGCAGCGCCGCGCGCGGGACACGCGCTACTACTGCTATCTCGAGACGCACCAGCGGCACGGGCTGCCGCTCGACCCGGCGCTGGTGGTACGTATCGCATACTCACAGGCGGCGGGCGCAGAGGCGATGCGCCGATTGCTGGCGCACGATCATCCGCCGACCGCCGTGCTTGCCGGTAATGACCTGCTGGCGATTGGCGCGCTGTTGGCCGCGCGCGAAGCAGGCTGCGCAGTGCCGGACGATCTGTCGATCGTCGGAATCGACGATATTCACGCCAGCAATACGACGTCGCCGCCGCTCACGACCGTTGCCAAACCCAAATACGATATCGGCGTGCAGGCTGCGACGCTGCTGCTTGAGCGGATGCTTGGCCGGTCCGACGACGTGCCGCGCCAGACGGCGCTGGCAGGTCAGTTGCAAGTTCGTGCGACGACTGGCCCGCCACAGGATGCCGGCTAGAACACCATGCCAGCTAAAAAAGACTGTTGAGGGAACGTTCCCATTCTACTTCGCTGTTGTTAGAAAGGACGTGAGGATGCGCACGCGGGACGATTTGCTCCGCGCCAAAGACCTGTACACTCGCAAAGCGATCGGGTGCCTGGTGGGGCTGGCTGTAGGGGATGCAATGGGCGACCTCGGCCGCAGCGCCGAGTACCGCAGCCGCTATGGCATTGTCACCAACCTTTATCCCGGCGCAAAGAGCACGGACGACACCGAGTTCGGCTTGCTCACCGCGCGGGCGCTCCTGGATTGTGGCGGCGATCTGACGTCGGAAGCCATTTTGCAGGCGTGGCAGACGTACATCGTCGATCAGGGCGGCGTTTTCGAGCGTGCGGGCAAGCCGTTATACGGCGCTGTGGCGAATATCCGGCGCGGCATTCTTCCGCCACTCTCGGGCCGGGACAACGTGCAGAACAATGACGACGGCGCCGCGATGCGTGTTAGCCCGATCGGCATTTTCTGCGCGGGCGAGCCGGAGCGCGCCGCGGAAATGGCGCGAATTGACGCCGAGATCAGCCATGACGCTGATGGCGTGTGGGCGGCGCAGGCGGTCGCGGCGGCGGTGGCGCTTGCGATGGTCGACGCGCCTACCGACGCGATTCTCACCACGGCGCGCGCGCAAATCCCCGACGATAGTTGGCTGGGGCGGGCGTTTGACCGGGCGATGGCGATCTGCGACCGGTCGAGCGCCATGCTCGATGCGTGGGAAGCGTTACACACCGAGCTGTGGACGCCGGTGCATTCGATGAGCGCGGAAGCCATCCCACAGGTCTTTGCGATCTTCCGGCTGACGGATGGTGACTTTCGGCAAGGGCTGTTCTGGGCGTGCAACTTCGGGCGCGATGCGGACAGCATCGCCGCGATTTGCGGGGCGCTGGCAGGTGCGCGACACGGCACCGACGTGATTCCCGATCAGTGGGCGCAGCAGGTGCGCACGGCGAGCGGCGTCAGCTTGCGGTTTGCTCGCGACGAAGATGTGATCGCGCTTGCGGAAGCGCTGGTGGACCTGGCAGTGCAGCGGAGCAAGGCATAGGGACGGGCGATGAGTGTGCTGACGCGGCGCTTGACGCGAAGCTGGACCGATCTCTCCGCTGCGGAGCGGCGCGAGGCTCTGGCGGGCTATCTGTTTATCTCACCGTGGATCATCGGGTTCATTGTGTTCTTCGCCGGGCCAATTATCGCGTCGTTCTTGCTCAGCTTCACGCGATGGAACATCGTGGGCACGCCGGAATGGGTGGGGCTGGCGAACTACGAGCGCATCTTCACGCAAGATCCGTTCTTCCGCAAATCCGTCTCGGTGACGTTGCGCTACGCCGCGATCTATCTGCCGCTCGAAGTCCTCTTTGGGATCGTGATCGCGGTCGTGCTGAACCAGAAGCTGCGCGGCATCGGCATCTTTCGCACCATCTTCTACATGCCGTTTATCGTGCCGAAGGTGGCAACCTCGCTGGTGTGGGTCTGGGTGCTAAACCCGCGCTACGGGCTGCTCAACACGCTGCTGCGATCGCTCGGTGTCGATGGGCCAAGCTGGCTGAGCGACCCCGACTGGGTGCTGCCGAGCATCATTATGATGTCGCTTTGGGGCGTGGGCGGCAGCGCGGTGATCTACCTGGCCGGGCTGCAGAACATCCCCGACCAGTTGTACGAGGCGGCCTCTGTCGATGGCGCGAATCGGTTCCAGAAGTTCGTGCGCATCACGTTGCCGATGCTCACGCCGACGATCTTCTTCCAACTGGTGCTCGGCATGATCGGCGCTTTTCAGACGTTCACCCCGGCGTTTATTGCTGCCGGACGGACGGGCGGGCCGCTCCAATCGGGGCTGTTCTACATGCTCTACATCTACAACCGCTCGTTCGAGTCGATGCGGATGGGCTACGGCTCGGCGCTGGCGTGGATCATGACGGTTTTCATCATGGTGCTGACGGTGCTGGTCTTCCGCAGCTCGAGCTATTGGGTCTACTACGAAGCGGAACGTAAGAGGACGCGATGAGCGCACACTCCACGACAAGATGGCGGCCAAACCTGGGTCTACGCGGCCTGAAGGTGTTCAACAACGTCTCGGGCTACTCGGTCCTGCTGGTGTTGTCCGCTGTGTTCATGATTCCGCTTTATTGGATGTTCTCGACAGCGGTCAAGTCTCCGCAGCAGACATTCGCCATCCCACCGGAGTGGATTCCCGCTCCTGCCCAGTGGGACAACTTCGGCCAGGTGTTCGACGAAGTGCCGTTCGGGCGCTTCTACCTCAACACGCTGTTCTTGGCGGGCGCGAACATCGTCGGGCATCTCGTCTCGGTAACGCTGGTCGCGTACGGATTCGCGCGGCTGCGCTTCCCTGGGCGGAACATTCTGTTCCTGATTATGCTGTCGACTCTGATGATCCCCTATCAGGTGACGCTTGTCCCGCGCTTCATCATGTTCGCCAAGCTGGGGCTGATCAACAGCTACTGGCCGCTGATCCTCCCGGCGTTTACTGGCACGCCGTTCCTCATCTTCCTGGTGCGCCAGTACATGATGAGCATTCCGTTCGACCTTGATGAAGCGGCCTACATCGATGGGGCGACGCGCTTTGATGTTTTCTGGCGGATTATTATCCCGCTGGCGCGCCCGGCGTTGATGCTGGTGGTCGTCTTCACGTTCATCGACGTGTGGAATGACTTCCTCCAGCCGCTGATCTACCTCAACGACCCGAATATGTTTACGGTGTCGCTTGGTCTCAGCTTCTTCCAGGGCGCGCGTGAAACGAACTGGAATCTGCTGATGGCCGGGTCTGTTCTGGCGATGCTTCCGCCCCTGTTCCTGTTCTTCTTCGCC
>CAZVCM010000044.1:0-21639 GCA_964626105.1 uncultured Thermoflexus sp. | reverse complement strand
CACCGTCAACCGGCCCGATTTTTCGCTGTCACTGGGCGAGGAGCGGGTCGCGCAGTCGGGCACGCCCGGCGAGCGCGTGCGTCAGGTGCGCGTGCGCTATGAGGACGGGCGCGCGGTCGAGCGGATCACCATCGGCGAAGAGGTCGTCACCCGCCCGCATCCGCAGTTGGTCGCGTATGGAGTGCGCCCCAACTAGCGCGAACACCCTTTTTCCTCGGAATTCTCCGCTAACACCGAAAC
Source organism: uncultured Thermoflexus sp. (assembly GCA_964626105.1). Classification (GTDB taxonomy): domain Bacteria; phylum Chloroflexota; class Anaerolineae; order Aggregatilineales; family Aggregatilineaceae; genus DYGX01. Next base: position 21,399 of record CAZVCM010000044.1, on the reverse strand, counting down.
GAGCGAGTGATGAACGACCGCGAACTGCTGCGTTTTCACGCTATTCCGCCCAAGAAAAGCCTCGGCCAGAACTTTCTGCACGATCCGAACGCGCTGGAGAAGATCGTCGAAATTGCGGACCTGCCGCCCGGCGCTGAGGTGCTGGAGATCGGGCCGGGCACGGGAAACCTGACGCGTGTTCTGGCGCAGCACGCAGCGCGCGTGGTCGCGGTTGAGACGGACGACCGGCTGCTGCCGATTCTGCGCGCGACGTTCGCCGCGACGCCCGCTGTAGAACTGGTCCATGCCGATATTCTGACGCTCGACTTGGCGACTGTGTTTGAAGACCGTCCGTTTTACGTGGTGGCGAACCTGCCATACTACATCACCAGCGCGATCCTGCGCCGCTTGCTCGAGACGCGCCCGCGCCCTGAGCGGATCGTGATCACGCTCCAGCGCGAGGTGGCGGACCGGCTGGTGGCCACGCCCGGCGATCTGAGCATACTGGGTGTCAGCGTGCAGTTTTACGGGCGGCCCGAGGTCGCCATGCGCCTGAACCCGGCGGCGTTCTGGCCGCGCCCGGATGTCGAGTCCGCAGTGGTGCGGATCGACGTGTACCGCGATCCGCCGGTCGATGTGCCGGACGAGAAAACGTTCTTCCGCGTGGTGCGCGCCGGGTTCAGCCAGAAGCGCAAGCAACTCCGTAATGCGCTTGGCAGCGGGCTGGGCCTTGGTAAGGCGGCGGCGGATGAATTGCTTAGTGAGTCAGAGATCGACGGGCATCGCCGCGCCGAAACGCTCAGCCTCGACGAATGGGCGGCGCTGGCACGCGCGCTCGCTGCGCGCAGTCAATAAGCGCGGGCGGCCCGAAGGGCGCGAGTTAATTCAGAACGGGGCGGCTCTCCGCGAACGCGGTGAAGCCGACGGTATTCGGACCTTGTGGAATTGCTTTAACGGTCACCGAGAGGGTCTCGCCTGGCTGGATCTGGCGTGAGTGGTCGAGGTACACCTGGCGGTAGCCGGTGACCTGCCCATCCCGATCGAGCAGCGTCATCGTGACGACGATGCGCTCGGCGGGATAGCGGCTTTTGTTCACAATCGAGAGCGTGATCTGGTACTGGTCGTAGACAAACACGCCGGATGTGTGGTTCAGCTCCAGCTCGGCGTAGCGGCGCTCGACATTTTCTGCGATGCGCCCGGATGCGATATAGGCGGCGGCGTGGGTATAGCCCTCGGGGATCTCGTCGAACAGCACGCGATAGGGCCCTCCCAGCCCCGATGACAGCAATTGCCGCGCGAGGAACGCCTGCCCGCTGGCGAGCACTGTGCCGTCCTGCGCGAGAAGCTGGACGGTCACCACGACCTGCTCAACCGGCTGGTCATGCCGGTTTTGCACCTGCCCCAAACAGACCAGGCTGCCGACTGGCGTCTCATAACAGGTCGGGCCGCTGACGGCCAGATACATCGCCAGCGGGGATATGCCGCTGATGCCGTCTACCGAGAGGAGCGGGGTCGCTGACCCAACCGGCCAGAGGCTCGGCGTCAGCGTTGGGGGCAGCAGGGTATACCCGAACAACGGCAACGTCGGCTCTCGTGTTTCGGGGGCAGGCGTCTCGGACGACCATAACTGGCCGCAGCCTGCGACCAGAACCCCTACCCAAATCCATAACCATCGCCAGCATCGCCGTTGCATGGCTGGACGAAAATCCCTCAATTTCCAAAAACGGGCGCATTTATCCCACATTATAGCCGATGTGCAGCGGCAAGACAGCGGGACATTAGGCCAATTTTCCAATCTGGCGGTAGAGCCTGCCCACCGACTACCCAACGCTTTCAAAAATACGGCTTTTCGGTGGCGCATTTGACCGAGTAGGATGGATATGATAGAATTTCGGCACGATGGCGCTGTCTCACAGGGCAGCGTCCGGATGAAATGAGTGTGTGAACTCTAACGTGTCTGACGACATCCCTGAACAACCTCCCTCTACTTACAGCATAACGATAGGGTGCGCTGCGCGCTCCCCGCGTAGCTCTGGGCATCTACTGATCGCTCAGGGCCATTGCCGCTTGGTCGGTGCTCACTCCCTACTCCCGCCAGGTGTGAAGGGTAATCCCCGTGGACGATAGCTTAACCGGCTTAGTCGTGCTGGGCGTGTTTATCGTGCTCAACGCGGCCTCAAAGATGGCGTATGTCTCGCTGATTAACGCGAATCGTGCACAACTGCGTGATATGGCCGAGGAAGGCAACCGGCGCGCTTCCGACGCGCTCACCTTCGCCAACGACGCCACGCGCCTGCTCGCCTCGCAACAATTGATCGACTTGCTGCTGCGCTTCGCGATCGCGCTGGTGACGGCGGTGGTGCTGATTCCGCCGCTGCGCGACACGCTGCTCGGGTACGACATCCATCCGACGGTGGTCGATGTGCTGAGCTATGGCGGCGTGCTGTTGATCGTGGCGGCGTTCACGCTGATCTTCGGCGAAATGCTTCCGGCCAACATCGCGCTCGGCCATGCGACGAAGGTCGCGCTGTGGTCGGTCGGGACGATCAACTTCCTCTCGCGCTTGCTGGCGCCCGCACTGCGCGCGATGCAATGGATGAGCAGCCGCTTCGCGGCGCCGTTTGTCGAGCGCCGGGCGGCCTCGCTCGTCACCGAGGAAGAGATCAAGATGATGGTCGACGCCGGGCAAGAAGGCGGCGCGATCGAAGACGAAGAAAAGGAGATGATCTACTCGATCTTCCAGTTCGGCGACACGCTGACGCGCGAGGTCATGGTTCCCCGGATTGACGTGGTCGCGCTGGATATCAACACGCCGCTGCAAGAAGCGCTGAACGTGATCGTCGATGCGGGGCACTCGCGCATCCCGGTCTATGAGGAGTCGATCGATCACATTCGCGGTCTGTTGTATGCGAAGGACCTGCTCAGCGCGTGGCGCGATGGCCAGATTGATCGCTCGATCCGCGACATGCTGCGCCAGGCGTATTTCGTGCCGGAATCGAAGAAGGCGGGCGACCTGCTGACCGATCTGCAGCAGCGCAAGATTCATCTGGCGGTGGTCGTGGACGAGTATGGCGGCACCGCCGGGCTGGTGACGCTCGAAGACTTGATCGAGGAGATTGTCGGCGAGATCCGCGATGAGTATGATATCAACGAGCAAGAGGTCTACCAGAAGATCGACGATCACGAGTATATCTTCGACGCCGGGATCGACCTGGACGACCTCAACCGCCTGTTGACGGTCAACCTGCCCACCGACGAGGGCGACACGCTTGGCGGCTATGTCTTCAGCAAGCTGGGGAAGGTCCCGCTGATCGGCGAGGTGATCGAGACAGAGCATCTGCGGATCGAGGTGTTGGACGTGGACGACCGGCGCATCCGCAAGATCCGCGTGACCGTCGAACCTGAGCCGGAGCCGCCGGAGATCGAGGACGCCCGCGACGAAATCGCCGCGGCGCCCGATTGAAGAGCACGCGCCCGCCGCGAGCTTACGCCGTCGGGGTGGCGCTTCATCATCTGACACGCTGGCCCTGGAACTTTCCGGGGCCGGTTTTGCTTCTGCTTGCGCCGCTTGTCGAGCGGCGTTTTCCGCCCAGATCAGGTATACTTGGCGATCCCTTGACCGCACACAAACCGTCCGCTCTGCGACGGTCGATTGAAGGATTCGTATGAGTGACCACGCTGCTTTTCATCTGACCGATGACATGCGCCAGCGCCTGATTTCCGCCGCAGCGGACGCGCGCGCTCTGGCGTACGTGCCCTATTCGAATTATCCGGTCGGCGCTGCAATCTTGACCGCTTCGGGCGCGGTAGTCACCGGCTGCAATGTCGAGAACGCGACCTATGGCGCGACGATCTGCGGCGAGCGCACCGCGACGGTGAAGGCCGTCAGCCAGGGCGAGCGTGATTTTCACGCGATTGCCGTGGTAACAAGCAACGGCGCGTCGCCGTGCGGGATCTGCCGCCAGGTGCTGTACGAGTTCGGGCCGGAGATGACCGTCATCCTGGCCGACGAGCAGGGTGAGGTTTGCTGGGAAGGGCCGCTGAGCGACTTGCTGCCGCTCGGCTTTGGCCCGAAAAAGCTGGCAGAGGGCCAGCAGGAGGCAGCGCGCGACTGATGCCCCGCCCCGAGCGCGTTTTTCGCAGCGACGCGGTGATCTTGCGCCGGTCGGACTTTGGCGAGGCTGACCGCCTGCTGACGCTGCTCACGCCCGATCACGGCAAGCTGCGCGCGATCGCGAAGGGCGCGCGCAAGCCGACCGCGCGCAAGACCGGGCACGTCGAGTTGTACACGCTGGTCGATATGCTGATCGCGCGCGGGCGAGACCTGCACATTGTCCAGCAGGCGGAGACGAAAGAGCCGTTTCTGCCGCTGCACGAAGACTTGCTGCGCGGCTCGTACGCCAGCTACGCGGTCGAACTGCTGGATCGCTTCACGGCAGAGCAGGACCCAGGGCGCGGTGAGTTCCGCCTGATGGTGCAGACGCTCGACCTGCTGTGCAAAGAAGACGATCCGCGCCTGGTCACGCGCTTCTATGAGCTGCGCTTGCTAGAGCTGGCAGGGTTCGCGCCTGTGCTGCACACCTGCGGCGTCGGGCAAGAGCCGCTAGAGCCGCGCGACCAGTTCTTCAGCCCGGCGGATGGTGGTGCGGTCTGCCCGGAACATCGCGGCGGGGTGGAGCGCGGCATGCCGCTCAGCCTGAACGCGCTCAAGGTGATGCGCCATCTGCAGACGCAGCCCTGGCATGTGGTGCGCGGTTTGCAGGTCCCCGGACCGCTGCACCGCGAGATTGAGCGGCTGTTGCTCGCCTACATCGCGTATTTGCTGGAGCAACGCCTGCAAAGCGTGGATTTTCTGCGCAAGCTGCGCTTGGAAGAGATGTAGCGCCTGGTTCGCTCAGTCCGCGAAGCGCGTGGCGTGGGCCTTCGCCTTCGGCTCCATGAACTGGATCAGCCGCTCGCCTTCTTCGAGCAGCGCGGCGCGATCCGGTTTGGCGATCGGCTCGAAGGGGTCGAGCACCAGCGCCGCGCCGTGCTTATTCTTCTCAATGGTCGCCACGCCGCGCACGAACCCATCCACCAGAAATGTGATGCTCCCCCGCCCGTTGACCTTCATCACCGGCATGCGGTATTCGTCCGCGATCACGCGCCGCCGGTCGCTGTGCCCGATCAGCAGATTGTCCAGCTCTGCGACAAACCGCACCGGGGCTGGCGTGTCGCCATCAGGCAACGGACCGTCCGGCACGTCATAGAGCGTGCGCCCGGCTTCGTCGCGGAACTCGCGCAGGCTGTCGCGCCAGCCGTCGAGCGCATCTTTGACACCGGTCAGGCCGGACCACGTCTGAAAGTCCGCCACCGTCGCCGGGCCGAACGCCGCGAGGTAGCGGGTAAACAGATCGCGCAGGTCGCCCTCGGCGCTCAGCGGGCGATCGATCCACGCGGGCGCCAGCGCGAAACGCGGGCTGCCGGGGAAGCTCCACAGGTGATCGGTCGGGACTTGTACCAGCGGCAGCAACAGCCGCGCCGGATAACGCATCCCGCCTTCGTCTACGCCGGGATAGCGTGCGGTGAGAAAGTCGCTGATCTCTTTGAACGAGCGTGGTTGCTCGGCGATGAACTGCTCCACCGCCCGCAACATTTCCTCAAGATCGATGCTGACGTCGCGCTGCTGTCGAAGGCCATTTGCGGCTTGCGCCTTCATCGGGTGCAGCGTGGCGAGGTGGCGCGCGAAATCCTCAGCGGTGAAAAAATGCAGCGTGCCGCGCATCAAGGTCGCTTTGACCACGCGCCGCTCTGCGATCAGGCCCATGTACGGCGCACGCGGAATTTGCGCCTGCATCCCGACCAGCTTCTCAATCGCAGCGGCGACAGGCAGATCGTCCCGCGCCAGCAACATATGACGCGCCAGTAGCGCCCGATTCAGGTCACGCAAAGAAAGAGTGTGTTCGGCCACGGTGCGCGCGTCTCCTGATGATTAAGCTCGTTTGTTCTATGGGGATATTCTAGCGCAATGCGGGGTGTTAGCCCACGCGAAAAGCGCCAGGCGGCGGCGCGGGGAGGGTTACGCGCCCACCGCCTGGTAGAACATGGCGAAGATCAAGATGGCAGCCAGCAACGCGGTCAGGGCAAGCCAGACCGAGACAAAGCGGAGTCGTTGGGAAGTTTGCATGGTGGCCTCCGTTTCCCACTACAGCATGGTCCTCTAAAAAGGTATACGCACCAGGCGCCGAAAAGTCGCCGTGTCCTAACCTGAGCGCCGTTCTTCCGTAGCGCGCCCGGCGCCCTGGCGGTGCCTTTCCGTAGAATTAGACGGCTTTGCGCGGCAAAAGGTTCCCGCGATTTGCCGCCGCCGCGCCCGATTCGCTGTGTTATAATTCCCCGGTTAGGACCGATTCGCTGCCTGCACAGCCCACATTCCGAGGATGAAGTCGATGGCAAAGCCGCTTTCCTTCCAAGACGTAATCATGAAGCTCAACCGGTTCTGGATGGATCAAGGTTGCGTGCTGTGGCAGCCGTATAACGTGCAGCTTGGCGCGGGGACGGGCAACCCCGCCACCCTGCTCGCCGTTCTGGGACCAGAGCCGTGGCGCGTCGCGTATGTCGAGCCGAGCGTCCGCCCGGACGATGGCCGCTATGGTGAAAACCCCAACCGCATGCAGCTTTTCTACCAGTACCAGGTCATCCTCAAGCCGGACCCCGGCAACCCGCAGGAGCTATACCTCGCCAGCCTCGAAGCGCTGGGCATCGACCCGCGCGAGCATGACATTCGCTTCGTCGAGGATAACTGGGAGTCGCCTGCGCTCGGCGCGTGGGGCCTCGGCTGGGAAGTGTGGCTCGACGGGCAGGAGATCACGCAGTACACCTATTTCCAGCAGGCGGGCGGGCTGACGCTCGACCCGGTGAGCGTTGAGATCACGTACGGGCTGGAGCGGATCGTCCTCGCGCTGCAGGGCAAGGACTCGGTTTGGGCAATCGATTGGAACGACCGCGTGACGTATGGCGACCTTCGCTTGCAGAGTGAAATCGAACACTGCCGCTACTATTTCGAGATCGCGGACGTGGACGGGCTGAAGCAAACGTACGACGTCTACGAGCGCGAATCCGAGCGCGCGCTGGCGGCGGGCGCGATCATCCCTGCCTATGACTACGTGCTGAAGTGCAGCCACCTCTTTAACGTGCTGGACACGCGCGGCGCGATCGGCGTGACGGAACGCGCGAATTATTTCCGGCGGATGCGCGACATGACGCGGCATGTGTGCGTCGCTTATGCAGAGCAGCGCGAGCAGCTTGAGTACCCGCTGCTGGCCGCGAGCGAGCGCTGGTCCGAGACGACGCAGCGCTTCCGCATGCCTTCGAGCAGCGCCGCACCGACGGAACCTGCCGATTTCTTGCTGGAACTGGGCGTTGAGGAATTGCCCGCCGATGATGTGGCGCACGCGCTTGCCCAGCTTGAGGATACCGTTCCCGCGCTGCTGAACGAGCTGCGGCTGGAGCACGCGGGCGTGCAGGTGTTGGGCACGCCGCGCCGCCTGGTCGTGCACGTGCAGAACCTCGCGCCGCGCCAGCGGGACGAGGAATCGTGGATCAAGGGGCCGCCTGCCAACCGCGCATTTGATGCCGAGGGCCGCCCGACGAAAGCCGCCGAAGGCTTCGCGCGGGGCAAGGGTGTGGACGTCAGCGCGCTCGAAGTGCGCGAAATGGATGGGGGCGAGTACGCGGTCGCGCTGGTGCGGCAGGAAGGGCGCCCGGCAGCGGACGTGCTGGCCGAAGCGCTGCCCAACCTGATCGCAGGCGTGCGGTTTGGCAAGTCGATGCGCTGGAACGCGAGCGGTGCCAACTTCTCGCGCCCGCTGCGCTGGATCGCCGCATTGCTCGGCAGCCACGTGATCCGCCTCACTTATGCCGACGTCGACAGCAACGCGACCACACACGGCATCCGCCCGTACGGCTCGCCGGAGATCGTGCTCGGTAGCGTCAAGTCGTATTTCGAGGCGATGGACGCGCAGGGCGTAATCCTGGACGTGAGCGCGCGCCGCGAGGCGATCCGCGCTCAGGCGCAGGCGTTGGCCGAAGAAGTCGGCGGGACGATCCCGGACGATCCGGCGCTGCTGGACGAAGTGGCGAACCTGGTCGAGCGCCCGACCGCGCTGCGCGGCACGTTTGAGGCGCGTTACCTGGACTTGCCGCGCGAGGTGTTGATCGGCGTGATGCGCAAGCACCAGCGTTACTTTCCCGTGCAGGACGCGCAGGGGCGGCTGATGCCGTATTTCATCGCCGTGCGCAACGGCGACGCGGAACACCTCGAGACTGTGATCGAGGGGAACGAGCACGTGCTGCGCGCGCGCTTTGCGGACGCGGCCTACTTCTTCCAAGCGGATACGCAGCGCTCGCTAGATGACTATCTGCCGCGCCTGGGCACGCTCACCTTCCAGGAGAAGCTCGGCTCGATGCGTGACAAGGCGGAACGGTTAGGTAAGCTGGTGCCCACGCTGGGCGAGCTTATCGGCGTGTCGGGCGCGGACCTAAAGACCGCCGAGCGCGCGGCGCAACTTGCCAAGGCGGACCTCGCCACGCAGATGGTTGTGGAGATGACGTCGCTTCAGGGCGTCATGGGGCGCTATTACGCGCTGCGCCAGGGCGAGCCCGAAGCGGTCGCCGATGCGATCTTCGAGCACTGGCTGCCGCGCGGCGCGGGCGACCTCCTGCCGCAGAGCGCGCCGGGGGTGCTACTCGCGCTGGCCGACCGACTCGATAGCCTGGTGGGGCTGTTCGCCGCCGGTCTGGCGCCGACCGCCAGCGCGGATCCGTTCGCGCAGCGGCGCGCGGCGCTCGGCGTGGTGCAGATCGTGCTGGAGCGCGGCCTCGACCTCGACCTGGCGGAAGCGGTGCGCCGCGTGGCGGCGGTCCAGCCGCTAGAGGTCAGCGAGGCAGCGCAGCGCGAGGTGCTGGCGTTTATCACCGGGCGGCTCGAAGGCGTGCTGCATGAGCAGGGCTGGCCGCACGATGTCATCATGGCGGTGCTGGCCGAACAGGGCGCGAACCCGGCGCGGGCGCTGCAAGGCGTGCGGGAGCTGGCCGCGTGGGTCCAGCGCGAGGACTGGCCGCTGATCCTCGACAACTACGCGCGCTGCGTGCGCATCACACGCGGGGCGGACGAGCGCTATGCGGTCGACGCAGCGCGCTTTGAGGACGACGCCGAGCGCGAGCTTCACGCGGCGGTCGAGCGGGCGGCGGGGCGGCTTTCGCCGGATGATAACGTCGATGCGTTTCTGACGGCGTTCGAGCCGGTGGTCCCGGTCATCCAGCGGTTCTTTGAGGCAGTGCTGGTCAACGCCGAGGATGAGGTGGTCCGCCGCAACCGACACGGGCTGCTACAAGCGGTCGCCGCGCTGGCCGAGGGCCGCGCCGATCTGAGCGAGCTGGCGGGATTCTAGGCGCGGGATTGACAACCGCGCGCCGGTTCCATACAATGAGAGGCGTCGGGGCGGGCCGCGAAAGGCGCGCTCTCTCCGTCCATCGTCGGGTGAGTGAAAGGCGTGATCGTGCGCAACGAGGGTTCTCAGCGTTAGTCCGTTTCCTGGGCTGCTGTGTGCTGACCTTGTCGCGCGCATCCTGACGTTTTGCTGCTTGCCGTCATTTGATTTGCCGACTTGCGCCGCACCGGGCTGTCCGGGGCGGCGTTTTGTGTATTTGAACGCGGCAACAGACACCCTGGCAAGCAGCAGATCACCGGCGAAAAGGACACACCCGCCATGCTTACTATCTCCAACCTCACCAAGACATTTCCCGGCGCTGACGAGCCGATCCTCACAACTATCAGCTTCACGGTCAATGCCGGGGAGCGCGTCGGGCTGATCGGCCCGAATGGTGCGGGCAAGACTACTCTGCTGCGCCTGATCCTGGGGGAAACTGCGCCCGATGCGGGGAGCGTCCAGTTCAACCCGCCCGCGCTGCGCGTCGGCTATCTGCCACAGGGCCTGGACGTGCCCGATGACCGGCTCGTGCGTGACGTACTTTACCCCGGCGCGGCGGACCTGCGCGCGGCTGAAGCGGCGCTAGAGCGGCTGGCGGTCGCGCTGGCTTCCGCCGAGGGCGACGCGCTCGACCGGCTAAGCGAGGAGTACGCCGCCGCGCTCGACCGTGTCGAAACCCTCAGCGCGCAAGCGGACCCCACCAACGGGGAGCGGATCCTCGCCGGGTTGGGGCTGGCGGATGTGCCGCTCGACTGGCCAGCGTCGGCGCTCTCTGGCGGGCAGAAGACGCGCCTCGGATTAGCGGCGCTGCTGGCCCGTGATCCGCAGCTGCTGATCCTGGACGAGCCGACCAATCACCTCGACGTGACCGCGCTCGAATGGCTGGAAGACTGGCTGAGCACGTTTTCCGGCGGCGCGCTGATCGTTTCGCACGACCGCACGTTTCTCGACGAGACGGTGAACCGCATCGTCGCGCTGGACGATCACACGCACACCGCGCGCGTGTTCGAGGGCACGTACAGCGACTATGCGGCGGCGGTGCGCTCCGAACAGGATCGCCAGTGGGCGCAGTGGCGCGACCAGCAGGTCGAGACCGCGCGCCTGCAATCCGACGCCCGGCAGACGATGGCGCGCGCCGTTCGCAAGGAAAACGCGACGAAGGACAGCACGCAGCGCCGTTATGCGCGCAAGGTCGCGCAGCGGGCGAAGGCGAAGGAAACGCGCCTGCGCCGCTACCTCGACTCTGAGGCGCGCGTAGAGAAGCCGCGCCAGACGTGGTCGCTCAAGCTCGACTTTGGCGATCTGCCGCCCACCGGTCAGGACGTCGTCTTCCTTGAGGATCTGGCGGTCGGCTACGAAGCCGCCGCGCCGCTGCTGCGCGACCTGACGCTGACGCTGCGCGCGGGGGAGCGCGTCGCCGTGCTGGGGCCGAACGGCCACGGCAAGAGTACGCTGCTAAAGACGATCGTCGGGGAGCTGCCGCCGCTGGCTGGGCGGGTGCGGGTCGGCGCGAGCATCCGCATCGGCTATCTGGCGCAGGAGCAGGAGACGCTCGATCCGGCGAGCAACGCGCTGGCGATCATCCAGGCCGAAGCGCCGCTCAACCACACCGACGCGCGCTCGTTCCTACACTACTTCCTGTTCAGCGGGGACGACGTGTTCACGCCGGTGCGCGATCTGAGCTATGGCGAGCGAGCGCGGCTGATGCTGGCGGTGCTGGTAGCGCGCGGCGCGAACCTGCTGGTGCTGGACGAGCCGATCAATCACCTGGACGTGCCCTCGCGGGAGCAGTTCGAGCAGGCGCTCGCGGCGTTTCAGGGGAGCGTGCTGGCCGTGGTCCACGACCGCTACTTTGTCGACAAGTTCGCGACGACCGTCTGGCACATCGAGGACGGCGCGCTCACCGAGCACGTCCGCGAGCCAGCCCTGGCGTGAGGCGCAAAGAATCAAATAGGGCGTGCGATTTCTGACCGCACGCCCTGGTTTTTCTTCGCGCAATAATCGTGCTTGTTACTCCCACCCTTCCAGCAGCTTGACAACCTCGGCCATGAACCAGTCGGCGGATGCGCCGTCCAGCACGCGGTGGTCGAACGTCAGCGTCAGGTAGACCATCGGGCGCACGGCGATCGCGTCATCGTCCAGCACGACGACGCGCTTCTGGATCGCGCCGACGCCCAGGATGCCGGTCTGCGGCTGGTTGATGATCGGCGTGGCGAACAGGCTCCCCGCGACGCCGTGATTGGTGATGGTGAACGTCCCCCCCTGGACTTCGTCGGGCTGCAAGGCGTTCTGCCGGGCGCGCCCCGCGAGGTCGTTAATCTGACGCGCCAGCCCGATCAGCGAGAGCTCGTCGGCGCGCTTGACGACCGGCACGATCAGCCCTTCGTCCAGCGCGGTCGCGATGCCGAGATTGATCTCCGGCTTGAGCAGGATCCCCTCGTCCGTCCACTCGCTGTTGACCATCGGGTGGCGGCGCAGCGCTTCGGCGGTGGCGGCGGCGAAGTAGGCGGTGAAGGTCAGGTTGACGCCCCGCGCGGCGAAATCCGCTTTGTGCGCGGTGCGATGCTGCACGACACGGTGCAGGTCCGCCTCGAAGACGGTCGTCACGTGTGGCGCGGTCTGGAGCTTGCTGCGGACCATATGCTCCGCGATGCGGCGGCGCATAGTTGAGAGCGGGACCAACTCGCCCGACTTTCCCGGCGCGGGGGGCGCTTTGTGCGTGTGATCGGCGGGCGCCGGAAGCGCTGGCTCCGCTGAGGCGGCGGGCTTCTTGTAGAGATCGTCGGTCGGCTTAAATAGATCGCCGGAGCCGGGCTGCTCCCAGGGGGGAAGATCCGCCTCGGCGGTCTGCGGCGCGCCACTTTCGAGGTACGCCAGGATGTCCTTCTTCGTCACGCGACCGCCGCGCCCGGTGCCGCGCACCTGCCGCACGTCGATGTTGTGCTCGGCTGCCATGCGCGCCACGACCGGCGTGACATGCGGCATCCCGTCGCGGACGGTGCGTTCTTCAGCGCGGACTGGCTCAGCCTGCGGCATCTGCTCCGCGACCTGCTCCGCCATTGACTCGCTCACCGGCGCGTGATGCTCAGCGGCGGCAGGCGGTGCGGCATCCGCGACCTGCTCATCCGGCTGGCCGATGACCGCCAGCACCGTCCCGGCGGGGACCGTCTCGCCCTCGCCGATGTAGATTTTCAGCAGCGTGCCGCCTGCCGAAGCTGTCACCTCAGACGTAACTTTGTCGGTTTCGACTTCAAGCAGCGGCTCGTATTCGTTGACCGGGTCGCCTTCTTGCTTCAGCCACCGGCCAACCGTCCCCTCGACCACGCTCTCGCCCATCTGGGGCATGATGACGTTGGTTGCCATTACCGTCTCCTGCTCAGTAGGCCGCCAGCTCGCGGATCGCGTCCGCGATGGTGTCGGGATTGGGCATGTAAAAGTCTTGCATGGTGTGGGCGAAGGGCACGCCCGGCCGGTCCGGCCCGGTCAGGCGGCGGATCGGCCCGTCCATGTACTCGAACGCCTCGTCGCTGAGCAGCGCCGCGATCTCGGCGCCATAGCCCAGGAAGCGGCTCGCCTCGTAGACGATCAGCGCCTTGCCGGTCTTCTTGAACGACGCAAGCACCGTCTCCCGGTCTAGCGGGACGAGCGTTCGCACGTCTACCACCTCGCACGAGATCCCATCCTGCCGGGCGACCGCCTCCGCCGCCTGCAGCACGTAATAGTGCATCATGCCGTAGGCGTAGATCGTGAGGTCCGTGCCTTCGCGCGTGACCGCCGCCGGGCCGATCGGGACGGTGTAGTCGTCGGGCGGAACGTCGCCCTTGATCAGCCGGTAGCCCTTCTTCGGCTCGAAGATCATCACCGGGTTCGGATCGCGGACCGCGCTTTTCAGCATCCCCTTCGCATCGTACGGGTTGCTGGGGATGACGATCTTCAGGCCGGGCTGGTGCGCGAAGAATGTCTCGACGCTCTGCGAGTGGTACAGTCCGCCGCCGATCCCGCCGCCATAGGGCGCGCGAATGACCATCGGCACGTGCCAGTCGCCGCCGGTCCGATAGTAGACCATCGCGGCCTCGTTCACGATCTGGTTGAACGCGGGGAAGATGTAGTCTGCGAACTGGATTTCGCAGATCGGGCGCATCCCGACCAGCGCTGCGCCGATGCCGACGGCCACGATACTCAGCTCGGCCAGCGGGGAGTCGATCACCCGCTCCGCGCCGTACTTCTCGAACAGACCCTGCGTCGCGCGGAACACTCCGCCGCGCTGCCCGACGTCCTCACCGGTGATGAAGACGCGGTCGTCGCGCTCCATCTCCTCGTCCATCGCCTGGCGCAGCGCCTCGATTAGTGTAATTTCTGCCATCTGTCTCCTGCTCCTGGTGCGCGCCGGCGCGAAGACGGGGAACATCGTGTCTTCAGGCGGCGGATAGGGCGCGGCTTCGGCGGTGGCGTGCGCGTGATCCACTTCCTCGCGGACGCGCTGCTCGATCTCCTGCGCTGTCTCTTCATCGAGCAGGCCGCGCTCGCGCAGGTAGCCCTGAAAGCGCAGGATCGGATCGCGCAGCTTCCACTCCTCGACCTCGTCACGTGTGCGGTAAGTGCGGTCGTCATCATCCGACGAGTGCGGCACGGGGCGATACGTCTTCGCCTCGACCAGCGTCGCGCCTTCGCCGCCGCGCGCTCGCGCGATTGCCTCTTGCATCACGCGATACGAGGCCAGTACGTCGTTTCCGTCCACAATCGCGCCCGCGATGCCGAACATCGGCGCGCGGTCGGCCACGTTCGGGACGGCCATTTGCAGGTGCATCGGAACCGAGATGGCGTAAATATTATTCTGGACCAGGCAGACCATCGGAAGCCGGTGCACGCCTGCCCAGTTAAGCCCTTCGTAAAAATCCCCTTCGCTGGTGGAGCCTTCGCCCAGTGTCACGAGCACAACGCGATCGTCGCCGCGCATCTTACACGCGAGCGCCGCGCCCGCCGCCTGCGGCACCTGCGTCCCGACCGGGCTGGACGAGGTCAGCATGCCCAGCTCGCGGCTGCTCCAGTGCGAGGGCATCTGGCGCGATCCGCTGGTTGGTTCGCCCGCTTTGCCGAACACCGCCAGCATGAAGTCGAGCGGCGTTGAGCCCATCGACAGGCTAAACGCCAGATCGCGGTAGTAGAGCGAGGCGTAATCGTGCCCGCGCCGCATGGCGTACGCCGCGCCGACCTGGATCCCTTCGTGCCCGATCCCGGAGATGTGGAACGCGATCTTGCCCTGGCGATGCAGCACCCAGACACGTTCGTCCAGCCGCCGCGCGCGGACCATCTGCCAGTACATTTCCAGCAGCGTCCGCTCATCCAGTTCGATGCCGGTATCATCGATCTGGTGCGCCGTCTGTAAGTCGGTTGCCATACGTTTCTCCTAAAAACTCTTCCGACGCATGAAGTTGCATTAACGGGGGGAACCGCGGGAACCGCCCGCAGGCTGTGGTGGGGGTATGATGGGCGGGCGGCCCGCACTCTAGATTATATACAATAAAGATGCAAAAAAGGACGAAAAATCGCACAGCAGCTATTCGAGGTTGATCTGGACGGAAAGGCACGCGGCCCGTAGAATGGGTGAATTGTGTGCTGCGTACGAAAGCTGCGTGCCCGATGTCCGATACCGTCCCCGTTCCTTCGGCTGTCCCGGCGCTGTCTGCTGCCGAGCGCGAGCCGGTTTATCGTCGCAACTTCTTCGTCTTCCTGAGCGACTTTTTCTTCTTCTCGATCGCGATGAACTTCATCGGCGTGACGACGGTTATCCCCGACTTTGTGCGCCGCCTGACCGACGTCGAAGTGCTGATCGCGCTCTCCAGCCAGATGTTCGACATTCTATGGATGCTGCCGCAGCTTCTGATCGCGCGCCAGTTGATCCGGGTGCGCAACAAGAAGTGGTGGTTTGTCGGGCCGAACATCGTCACGCGCCCGATGTTGGTCCTCTTCGCTGTGGCGATATTCCTGCTGGAGCCAGACAGCTCCGGCATTATTCTGGCGGGGTTCCTGGTGTTTTACGGACTGACGGCGCTGGGGGATGGCGTGGTCGGCGTGCCGTGGCTGGACCTCGTCGGCAGCAGTCTGGACGCGCGGCGACGGGCGCGCCTGTTCGGTTATGGCAACGCGTTGGTCGGCGTTACAGCGCTGGCGATCGCGCCCGTCATTCGCTGGATTCTCAGCGCGGACGGGCTGCCGTTCCCTCAAAACTATGCGCTGCTGTTCGGCATCGCGGGCATTCTGATGATCGCCACGATCCCGTTCACAATGCTGATCAAGGAATTGCCTGGGGGAGAGCCGCGCGCAACTGTTCCCAGCGTGCGCGAATATCTACCGGAGCTGGCGACGGTTCTGCGGACTGATCGCCCGTTCCGCGCGATGGCCTTGGCGCGCGTGCTGGCCAGTCTGTACACGATGGCCGGGCCGTTTTACATCGGCTATGGCACAGAGGTCCTCGGCATGAAAAGCAGCGTGGCCGTCAGCGAGCTGCTGGTGATGCAGACGCTCGGCGGGGTGGCGGGCGCGCTGCTGTTCTCGCGGCTCGGCGAGCGGCACCTGCTGCGCTTCATTCGGCTGGCGATGATCGCTGCGGTGGGCCAGGTGACGCTGGCGCTGGCTTCAGGCGCGATCGGCACGGCCCCGCTCTATCTGGCGTTTGCGGCGGGTGGGCTGGTGCTGGGAACGCTCGGCATCAGCTTTCAAAACTGGGTCGTCGCCTATGCCACGCCCGACCAGCGCCCGATCTACTCCGGGCTGTTCAACTCGGTCTCGGCGATCTCGCTGCTGGGCGCACCGCTGATCGGTGGGACGCTGGTTGAAGCGCTCGGCTATCAGGCCGTGTTTTTCGGCGCGTTGCTGGCGATGGCGAGCGGGCTGTGGGTTGTGATGCGCCGCGTTGAGGCGCCGCAAGAAGCTCCCGCCGTCGCATAGCGCGGAGGGGCGCAGCATGCTGCGCCCGCTGTCAGGATGTCATAGTCGGCCACAGGCGGAGCTTGCTCCGCCCCTGCGCCGAGGCCAGATTTCCCCGCGTACCCAATCGTCCAGCGTCTACTCGCACCCGGCGGGAATGACCGCACCACCCTCAGACGGGAGCGCCGCCGGGTCTAGCCGGACGAGGCTCACGCGCCACGCACCTGGCCCCAGCGCAATGTGTTCGCGCTCGCCGGATGCCAGGTCGAGCGCCCACAGACTCGCCTCGCCCGTTTCGTCATGCGCCAGCGCGTAGATCGTCTCGCCGTGCAGCGTCGCCTGGGCCGGCGCGAGATCAGTCCACAGCCGGTCTTGCAGGCGGCCCAACACAAAGCCCACCTGCAGGATGCCGCTCGTTTCGCCGGGCCGGTAGAGATAGAGCGTGCCGTTGCGTGCGCCCGCGATTTCAAAGACCGTACCGGGCCCGCCAAGCGGCTGCTTGTCTTCGTCCACCAGCTCGAAACCGCCGTACTGGCTGAAGCCAAACTGGTCGCTGTCGAGCCGGAAGGCGCGCTGCCCATTAATCACGTAGATCGAACCGCTGACGCTGTCCCACGCCGCGCGATGGACCGCGCCGTCCGGGACCTTCCCGAGCCTCCGCTCGATGATCTGCGCCTGACGATATGTGTCGAACACGCCGACGAACATCGTGCCCTCGTCCTGGCGCAACGTGGCGACGTATCGCCCATCTGGCGAGGGGAAGTGTTGCACCGCGGCGCTGGCTGCGGACACCGGGATCGCCTTGCCGAGATCGAGCGTATCCGCGTGACGCACCTCGATCTGTCCCGATGGCGCCTCGCCCGGGTTGGCCTGCCCGCTTGCGACGATCAGGTTCTCGCCATCCGGCGCGGCGGTGACCACCTCGCCCGGCATCTTCACCGGGCAGGCGCGTGCGTCCGCGAGGTCCAGGCGCAGCGTGCCGAACGCGCCTGCCTCGCCCAGCGCATCGAGGAACAGCGCGTCCCCGCGTGGCGCGGCGGTCGCCCGGACGAGCGACGGCTCTGACAAGCTGATCTGCCACGCGGCAGCGGTGTCAAGTGTTGCGGGGTCGATCACGCGCAATGTGCCGCTTTTGCCCAGGAGCGCCAGATATGGCTCGACCGTGAACGCCACAACCTCGAAATCTGCGCCGTGCGCCGACAACACTTCGCGGAGCATGCGCTCGCCTCTTGGCTGGATGTGGAACCAGCGCCCATCGTACTCTGACGAGCCATTGACGATTCCCAGGTAATGCACGAGGCCCGGCTCGCCATCGGGCGCAGGATGGTAAACAACCTGATCGAATGGCACGTACTCGCCGGTGTTTGTCTCGAAGAAGCGAGTCAGCTCAAAGCCCAGCGTAGGATAGGCAGGCGGCTCTGCCGGGCGCATAAAGTCTTCCAACGCCGCCATCGAGAGAGCGCCAAGCAGGACAGCGTCATCCACAATTTCCAGCGCGCCATCCAGCCCCGGCCCGACGATCGTGATCCGGCTGGCGGGGCCTTTGGCGGAAGCGAATCCCGGCAGCGCGAGCGCCAGCAGCGCCGCGAGCAGAAGGGTGAGTCCGATTCGTGTGCGCATGGTGCCTTCTCCTGTGCTTACTCCAACGATTCAGCGATGCGTCGCGCTTCGTTCAACGTCATGTCGCCTTCGAGCCGGTAGGTGATGCCGTCCTGCGCCCACAGCAGGACAGGCGCCGTCACCGCGCGCGGGACGGGGTCGCTGTCGTCGATAAATAGCAGGTATTCGTGTGGCTCGGTCGTCCATCCCGCTGGCGCGCCGTTGACGGTCGTTTCCTCGAGCTGCGCCGTGAGCTTATGCGCGAAATTACCGGTGCCGAGCATGTGCAGGCTGAAGCGCACGCGGCCCGGATCGTCTGGGTGCAGCCAGACCAGCACGGCCACATCGACCGAACCGCGCTGCACGAAGACGCGATCGGGCGCGCCGAGGTCCGGCGGATAGGCGGGCAGACGAATCGGGAATGACACATCGTCGCGCGCCGCGTCGAGCGTGGTCTCGCCCGGCAACGACAGCACCCAGGGCTGCGCGGAAGCTGTTGTTCCTACGGTCGCGGCAGGCGTGCCGGTTGGCTCGATAAAGCGCACTGCGCCAATCTGCAGGAAGTCGAGCGCGCGGCTGCGAAGATCGGGGATCAGCAGCGTGGCGAGCACCAGCGCGACCGCGATGACCGCCGCGCCCTGCAGAGCGCGCACCATCCGTCCGGCGCCAGAGCGCGCCAGCCGCGCCCGCACCGGCCCGGCGATCTCCGGCGTGGGCGGGTACGGCAGATGGCGGGCGATTTCCTCGACGCGCATCATCCAGACCTCGTCTTCATCCGGCGGGATAACCGGTGCATGGCGCTCGCTCACGAGGACCTTCCTTCTGTCAGCAGCGGGAAATGGTGTTGCACGACGCCTTTCAGCCGCCGTAAAGCCCGGCTCAGCCGCGATTTGACCGTGCCGGGCGGGATGTTTAGCACCTCGGCGGTTTCGCGGACTGAGAGCGCCAGCATAAAACGCAGATAGATCACTTCCTGCTCCTGGTCTGGCAGGCGGCGGATCGCTTCCCACAAGGCGCGCGCCTCCTGCTGTTGGAATTGCTCGCTTTCGGCGCTGGCGGCGGTGTGCGGTACGTTCACAAACAATCGTTGCACAGCGGCCAGATAGCGGGCGAGCGAGCGGCGGTGATTGCGCGCCAGATTACGCGTGATGTGCAGCACCCAGGGGCGGAAGGGCCGCGCCGGATCGAACCGGTCAAGCTGCTGGTAGGCGCGGACAAACGCATCCTGCGCCACGTCCTGCGCCGCGTCCGCATCTCCCACGATCAGGTACGCCAGCCGGAACACAGCGGCTTCATGCGTGCTGACCAGCGTTTCATAGGCGGCGTGGTCGCCTGCTTGCGCGCGGACGATCAGATCCGCTTCCAAATGTTTCGCCTCGTAGATGTGCCCGGTTTCTATTTACAGTACACCAGTCGGGCTGGGATGGTTCCATGTTGCAGGGGTTGGTAGCGCGGAAAACAAAGCGGGCCGGGGGTGTCCGGCCCGCGCAGGTGAGGTTCAGTCGGCGACGGCAAGCTCTGCGCCGAACTCTTCCGGCGGTGACGGCGGCTCGTCGCTGCGAGCGATGGCGACGTAGTCGGGTAGGTTCGCTTCCATCTCGCGGACGCTGCGGCGGCTGTAGACGACGGCTGTGAGCACCAGCATCAGGCTCCCGGCGATCAGCATGATCAGCCCCATGCCCGCGCCCGGCTCGCTACCGACCAGCGGCGCGACAAGATCCCAGTTGGGGCCGCCGACCGCTGGCTCGAACACGCGATCCGACAGCGGACCAATCAGCGCGAAGGCGACCGGCATCAGTCCAAGTGAAATCTGGCTTAGCGCCGCGAACACGCGTCCTTGCAGGTCCGGCGGGACCTTCGCCTGCATGATCGACATAAACGAGGCGTTGACCATCGGCAGGGGCAACTCTAACAGAAACAGCGCCGCGCCCAGGGCGAGTGGCGAGCGCCCTAACCCGTAGAGCGCAAGGCACGCGCCGGACAGCGCGATCCCCGGCATGATGGTGTGGATACGCGGTCGCGTGCCACCCCAGGCGCTCATGATCACGCCGCCGACGATGGCGCCCGCGCTCATGACGCCGAGCAGCGTGCCCAGCATCGCTTCACTGCCGGTAATGGTCAGCAGATAGGGTGTGTTGAGCGCGAACGTCCCGCCGATCAGGAAATTGATCAGCGCGACGTACAGCGCGACGGAAAACAGCGTGCGGCGGGTGCGCAGATAGCGGAACCCGGTCAGCGCGTCGCGCCAGACGCCGGTTCGCATCGCGCGGCCTTCCTCGGTCTGCTCCGGGTGGGGGATGTGGACCGCCATCACAACCAGCACAGCTACGGTAAACGTTGCCAGGTCGATGACCATCACGCCAGTCGCGCCGACGAGAACGAACAGCAGCCCCGCCAGCACCGGCGCGACGATCCCCGACGCCGGACCGGCAAGCTGTTGAATCGCGTTGGCGCGGTCGCGGTGGTGGTCTGGCACGAGCATGGTGATTGACGCGTCGAAAGCCGGAGTTTGGAACGTGGTGAAAAACGCCTGGATGAACGTCACTACGTACAGCAGCCACAGCTCGAACGTGCCAGTGACCAAGCTGACGAGCAGGATCACGGTTCCGACCGCTTGCCCGACGTCCGCGATAATCATCATATAGCGGCGGTTCCAGCGGTCCGCGAAGACGCCCGCGACGCTGGCGGAGAGCAATGAAGGCAGCGTAGAGAAGAAAGCAGTCAGCGCGAGCGGCGTGGCCTGGTTCGTGTCGCTGAAGATTTTGATCCCGATCGCCAGACTCGTCATGCGGCTGCCGATCAGCGACAGAACTTGCGTCAGAATCAGCGTGTAGAACGTGCGCAGTGAGCCGGTTTGTGTCATCGTGCACCTGTGGACAGGAGATTGAAAAGGGAATTGAACTCCATGAGCAATATAATCCATTTCATTCAAAATATCAAGATATCACTTTAACTTTATTGATATGTGTTGTAAATTGTCACGTAGAAATGTGCTGGAGATGGTGCGATATTAACACCCCGTTTGACGCGCGTTAAGAAAAAACCTGCAAAAAGTCGAAATGAGTCTGTTATTTTAAATTATGATGAGTATAATATGATTTATGGGCGCGCATGCCCGCTGACTGTCGAATCAGGCGTCACCTCTCCGCCGTATCGCCAACTCCCCCGGTGACGATTACTCACCCGTATCCGCCAGCCGGCTGGGGCTGCTGTGCATCCGTGCAGCGGTGATACTTGAGAGCGGAACGCCGCTGGCTTACGTTCGTAATAATGTTTATGGAAATCAGAAAAAAGCCTAATGCGCTGAGGTTGAACCACGTGGAGCCTAGCATGAGGAAATTCGTTTCTGTCCGATGGGTGCTTGCAGCGGTAGGCGCTGCTCTGATCGCCATCGCCGCGCCAGAGGTTGCCTCGGCGCACGGCC